>JAKASO010000023.1 GCA_021818985.1 bacterium | reverse complement strand
AATTTAGAGCATATTGATCCTAAACCGTTATGTTCCGATGAATTTATATCGCTTATCGAGGTCGGCAATTTTGAAGACGATATTGAAAAATTAAGGCAGTGCGATTTTATTGTCGAGGCGATTATTGAAGATCTTGCCGTGAAAAGAAAATTTTTCAAAGAGAAGGTTATCCAAAATATTGGAAACGACGCTATTTTATCCAGTAATACGAGCGGGCTTTCGATAAATAAACTGATAGAAGATTTTCCTGCCGATATAAAGAAAAGATTTTTGATAACCCATTTTTTTAATCCTCCGAGATATATGCACCTTGTCGAGGTAATAACTTCCGATTATACGCAAAATACTATTTTAGATATAATTTCTTTGTTTCTTAAAGATAAATTAGGCAAGGGAATAGTTCATGCCAAGGATAGCCCGAATTTTATAGCAAACAGAATCGGTTTATACGTGATACTTAGCGCAATTAAATATATGTTTAGATTTGGTTTGACGGTGGAAGACGTTGACAGGATTTTGGGACAAGCTGTCGGGTTTCCTAAAACCGCCATTTTCAGGCTTGCCGATCTTGTCGGCATTGATACTATAATCCATGTTGCCAGAAATTCCTATGAATTTTTAGAAAACGATGAAGAAAGAAATATATATAAACTGCCGGATTTTTTAAGCGTTATGCTTTCTAAGAACCTGCTGGGGAATAAAACCGGAAAAGGTTTTTATAAGGTGGAAAGAACGTCTTTTTTAACCAATATTTATTATCTTGATTTAGAATCTATGGAATATGTGGATTTAAAGAAAAGAGATTTTGAATCGGTGGGTTTTGCTTTAAAGGCGCCGGATCCAAAAGACAGGATAAATATTTTACTTAACGGTAGCGATAAAGCTTCAAAGTTTGCGTGGAACGTGTTAAGAGACAGCTTGCTATATTCCTTTAGAAGAATTCCGGAGATAGCTTCCGACGTTATAAGCGTTGATAATGCAATGAGATGGGGTTTTGGCTGGGAACTCGGTCCATTTGAGATCTTAGATGCCATAACGGTAAAGAAATTTACTGAAAAGTTAAAAGAAGACGGGATCACGTTGCCCTATAATTTGAAAGATATTGAAAGTTTTTATAAGTTGCATCAAGATAAAGAGCTTTTTTTTGACATGCAAAGTCTTTCCTATAAAGAGGCAAGCCATGATAAAAAACATATAAATCTTTTAATATTAAAGAAAAATAATCGTTTGATAGAAGGTAATTCCCAGGCAAGCCTGATCGATCTTTCGGATGGGATTTTTGCTTTGGAGTTTCATTCAAAGTTAAATACTATCGGGGAAGATATTTTGAAAATGGCTAAAAAAAGCGTTTTAAGAGCCGAAAACGAAGCTATCGGTCTTATCGTTGCAAATCAAGGAAAGATGTTTTCCGCCGGAGCCAATTTAATGCTTATTTCTTCCCTTATTGCAGAAGGGGGATTTGACGAGATTGATTTTGCGATAAAAATGTTTCAAGAGATGACGGCGGGTTTTAAATACGCTAGAATTCCCGTAGTTTCGGCACCATATAACATCACATTTGGCGGTGGCTGCGAGATATGTTTAAATTCGGATGCCGTAGTTTCACATGCCGAAACCTATATGGGACTCGTTGAAACCTCCATAGGCCTGTTACCGGCCGGAGGAGGAACAAAAGAGATGACTTTAAGGGCGGTTTCTAATGCTCAAAATCTAAATGTAAGCGATGTAACTCCCGTGTTGTCAAAATATTTTGAAAATATTGCGAAATCGGTTGTTTCAAAATCTGCATGGGAGGCTTTTAAGCTTGGCTATATGAAGGAAGGGGACTGCATTGTGATGAATATTGACAATCTAATATATGATGCCAAGCTTAAAGCCTTATCGTTAGCCCAGAATTATAGGCCCCTAAAACCCTTAAAGGCTATTCCCGCACCTGGAAGGGATGTTTTTGCAAGTATTAGCAATGCTATTTGGTCTATGAAGGAAGGAAATTTTATATCGGAATATGATGCCTTTGTTGCCCAAAGAGTTCTTTATGTGATGACGGGTGGCGATGTTTCATCTTTTACACTAATTTCCGAAAAGTATTTACTTGAGCTTGAAAGGCAAGAATTTTTAAAATTATGTTCGGAGAAAAAAACACATGAAAGGATAAATTATATGTTAAAAACCGGAAAACCGCTTAGAAACTAAGGAATAAAAATGCAGGAAAAATAAAAACCCGAGGGATTTAAAATGAGAACTTTAAGGGATGCTTATATATTAGGGGCATATAGGACGCCTTCTTCAAGAACCACTAAATTCGGGAGGTTTGGAAAGGGCAGGTTTAAGGACCTGAGGCCTGACGATCTGGCGTCTATTGCTATAAAAGGGTTAATCGAAAGGCTGAAGATAGACCCCTTTACAATTGACGATGTTATTTTAGGTTGTGCTTTTCCTGAAGCTGAGCAAGGACTCAATATTGCAAGAATTTCCTTATTAAAAGCCGGCTTGTCCGTGAAAGTGCCAGGTTTTACCCTCAATAGACTGTGCAGTTCTTCGCTGGAATCCATAGCCATTGCTTGCGAAAGAATAATGGTCGGATTAAGCGATTGCATAATTGCCGGCGGGGTTGAATCCATGTCAATGGTTCCAATGGGCGGCGTCAAGTATTCATTAAATCCCGATCTTATGGAGGATTGGCCCCAAGTTTATACCCCTATGGGTTTAACTGCTGAATTTGTTGCAGAAAAGCATAATATTACAAGACTTGAGCAAGATGAATTTGCTCTAAACAGTCATTTAAAGGCTTTAAAAGCAACGGAAGAAGGTAAATTTAAGGACGAAATAATTCCAGTTGCATTTGAGGCTGTCGTTGTAAATGGATTTAAAGTTAAAAAAGAAAAAATTATTGTTGAAAATGACGATGGTATAAGGGGGGGTACGACTTTGGAAACCTTATCAAAACTTAAACCAATATTTAAAAAAGATGGAAGCGTAACTGCCGGGAACTCTTCCCAGATGTCCGATGCAAGCTCCGTTATTTTGGCGGTTTCCGAAGATTACCTTAAAAAACTTGCAATTCCGCCGCTTGCAAAGTTTGTTGGGTATGCCGTTAAAGGGGTGGAGCCTCATATGATGGGCGAAGGGCCGATTGCCGCAGTTCCTAAGCTTTTTGAAACTATTAGAAAATTTCAAGATATAAAAATGGATGACGTTGGTCTTATAGAATTTAATGAAGCCTTTGCGGCTCAGGTTATCGCATGTGTGAAGGCGCTGGGATGGGGCGATTTAACGGATATAATAAATGTAAACGGGGGAGCCGTTGCATTGGGTCATCCTTTAGGTGCGACCGGTGGAAAATTAGCTGCAACTCTTTTGCATGAGATGAAAAGAAGAAAAGTTAAATACGGGCTTGAAACGATGTGCGTCGGCGGCGGAATGGGAGCTGCCTGTTTGTTTGAATTAGTTTAACCGGAGGGAAAATGCCGATCCCAATTAAGGTTATTAATGGAGGGGAATTTCTGATAAGAGATTTATCTAAAGACGATATATTCGTGCCGGAGGAGTTCAGCATCGAACAAAATTTGCTGAAGGAAACGGTAGAAAGGTTTATTAATGAAGAGGTTATTAAGGATATAGAGAAAATAGATAATGCAAATGGTGATTTTTCGGTTTTAAAGAAATGTTTAAAAAAAGCATCGGATTTAGGTTTGTTTGCGCTGGGCGTTCCGTCGGAATATGGCGGACTCGAACTTGATTTGACCAGTTTTGCACTGGCAGCGGAAAAAACTGCCAAAGCCGGTTCATTTTCCGTAAGTTTAGCCGCCCACATCGGGATAGGGATGCTTCCACTTGTTTATTACGGAACAAAAAATCAAAAGGAAAAATATCTTCCAAAATTAATGTCTGGGGATTTTATCTCGGCATATTGTCTGACGGAGCCTTTAAGCGGTTCGGATGCCTTGAGTTTGAAAGCTTCTATTAAACTATCCGGCGATAATAAATATTATATTCTTAATGGAACAAAGCAGTTTATCACAAATGCAAATATAAGCGGCCTTTATACGGTTTTTGCCAAAACAGAAAATGGGGATTTTGCCGCGCTTTTGGTAGAAAGGGGATTTTCTGGCGTATCGGTCGGAGGAGAAGAGGATAAAATGGGCATAAAAGGTTCTTCTACGGCGCAGGTTATTTTTGATGATGTTAAAGTGCCTGTGGAAAATCTTTTGGGAAAAGCAGGGGAAGGTCATAAAATAGCTTTTAGCGTGCTTGACGAGGGAAGGTTGATATTAGCCAGCGCATGCGTTGGAGCAGCCAAGGAAAGCTTAAAAGACGCGATTAAATATGCAAATCAGAGAAAGCAGTTTAACACGGAAATATCTAAATTTGGGGCGATAAAAGAAAAGGTTGCGGAAATGAGCGCAATGATTTTTGCATCAGAATCCCTTGTTTATAGGCTTTCGGGGCTTTATGATGCGAAGGTTTTAAGTTTTAACATTGAAAAAGGTTCCCCCGGCTATTATGAAAAATACCGTAAAGCCTTGGAGGATTATGCGATAGAATGTTCGATAAGCAAGGTATTTTCCAGTGAGATGCTGGATTTTGTGGCGGATAACGCGCTTCAAATTTATGGAGGTTATGGTTTTATTAAAGGATATTCGTGCGAAAGGTTTTACAGGGATTCCAGAATAAACAGGATATTTGAAGGAACGAATGAGATAAACAGGTATTTGATACCCGGTATGCTTTTAAAAAAGGTTAAAAAAGGTGAACTTCCGATGGGGCCGGAGATAAAAAAAGCGGCCGGTTTCCTTTTAAGTTCAATCTTTGAATATGAATATGATGAATCGCTGAGATTTTCTGATGAAAAAACATTAATTAAAAATTTTAAAACGATGTTTTTAATAACAATCGGAAAAATTTTTGAAGAGTATATAGATAAATTAGATAAATTAAAAGACGAAGAAGAAATACTTTTTGCTTTATCCGATGTTATTATCGGAATATTTGCCGTAGAAAGTTTAGTTCTAAGAGCGGATAAGATTTATGATAATTCTACGGGGCTTAAACAAAAGCTTTTAGATTCTATAGTAAAGATAGCCGCTTTTGAATTAAATGAAAAGGTAAGCCTGTCTTTTAAAAAAGCTTTATTGTATTCTTTTAGCGGGGACGATTTAAACATAATGTTGTCAAGCTTAAGAAGATTTACCAAGTATATAGCTTCGGATTTATTAGCCTCTAAAAGATTCATTGCGGAAAAAACGGCGGAAATCGAAAATTATGTCTTTTAAGCGTTTCCTAAAATATACGGTAGCTACTCCGTATCCTGTCGGGCCCGTTAATTTTTACCTCCTTAAGGCAGATCCGTTTTTGGTAATGGTTGATTCGGGACCTTTTAGTCGGCAGTCAATCGAATATTTAGAAAAAAATGTTGATTTCAGAAAGATTAAATATCTTTTGATAACTCATTGCCACCCGGACCATTACGGTCTTTGCGATTATATTTCTAAAAAAGGCATTGAGGTATTTATTTCCGAAAAGGATATAATAAAACTTAACAATAATAATATTGATAAAGAAATTGGATACCTAAAGGATGCCTTTTCGTCTTTTGAATTTCCAGAGAACCTCATAAGCAATATCGTAAATTCTATAGCAGAATTTGAAAAAACGATTCCTTTTCCGGCAAAAGTAAATATATTGGAAAAACACGATTTCAAAGACATCGAGATAGAGTTTGAGCCGTATTCCTACCATTCGTTGAGTGATATCGTTTATTTTTATGATAATTATGCAATTACCGGCGATATTTTATTGAACGGAATATTTCAAACGCCTCTAATAGAAATTGATCTCAATTCCGATAAAAAATTATTTGATAACTACAGCGCTTTTTGCAATACTTTGTTAAAAATGAAAAAGTTATACGGCTATAATATATTGGCGGGTCATGGCAAGGTTGACAATGTAAAAGAGGCTGTAATTTTTTATGTAAATGGAATTTTAGAAAGAACATTCAGAATAAAATATTTTTTGGAAAACAGTTTTTCGATATATGAAATTACGTCAAAAATTCTTGAACAGAATGCGGTATTTTTAAGATATTATATTAAGGCATCGGAAGTCTTATTTTTTAAAAATTTTCTTAACGAT
Organism: bacterium; assembly: GCA_021818985.1. Classification (GTDB taxonomy): domain Bacteria; phylum SZUA-79; class SZUA-79; order Acidulodesulfobacterales; family Acidulodesulfobacteraceae; genus JAKASO01. The sequence goes on along the minus strand of JAKASO010000023.1, from coordinate 7,489 downwards.
CCGGCAAAGCTCAGAAACAGCTTAATAGAGATAGGATTATTTGAACATTTGAAGACAAAATTTGAAAGCGTTATTTCTTGCTAAGATTTTTATGAATATTTTAGTGTGCATAGATATGGTTCCGGATATGGAATCAAAATTCAAGATAAATGAAGCTTTAAATTGGTATGATGAAGACGACCTCATATACAGGATAAATGAATATGACGAGTATGCGGTGGAAGAAGCGATCAGGCTAAAGGAATCAAAAAAAGATTCTTTTGTCACCGTTTTGTCGGTAGGAAACCGGTTAGCGGAAGATTCGATAAGAAAGGTTTTGAGCATGGGGGCGGATAAAGGGGTTCACATTGTTTCAGAAACGCAGGAAGATTCTTACCAAGCAGCTTCTTTAGTTTATACGTATGCTAAAGATAAAAATTTTGATATTGTTTTTACGGGCATGCAATCCTTGGATTCACTTCAAATGCTCTTTCCCCCCTATTTAAGCGGCTTGTTGAAATACAATTTTGTTACAGGCATTGTTGATTTTAAACTTGAAAATAATCGAATAATCGTAAAAAAGGAGCTGGAAAACGGCTTAAAAGTCAGGTTAAAACTGAACCTGCCGGCAGTTGTCGGATGCCAGCTCGGGCTAAATACCGTGCGGTATCCCACACTGCCTAATATAATGCGGGCTAAAAAGAAAGAACTGATTTCGATTGACGCTAAGAGCTTAGGTGATTTCGAAAACATGGCGGAAACTAAAAAAGTTTATTATCCGGCAAAAAATTTAAACACCATTTATTTGGAGGGCAACACGGAAGAAACGGCATCTTCCCTTATAAAAATATTAAAAGAAAAAGGGCTGATATGACATCTTTAATTGTCGGCGAATATAGAAACGGTTCCATCCTTGATTCCACTTATGAACTTTGTTCATTTGCCGGAAAAATGGGATTTAAGTCCGCTATGTTTATAGTATCCGATAAAAATGAAATACCTATTTTTAATGGAAAGATATATTTGGCTGACGTAGACCGGTATAAAGAATTTAATACCACTATCCATAAAAAGCTCATAACCCGTCTTGCATCAATGATAAATGCGGATTATATTATTTTTTCCCATTCTTCGTATGGTTATGAACTGGCGCCACTCGTCTCGCTCGAATTAGGCGCCTGTCAGATTTCCAATGTTATTGATGTTGCGGAGGATGGTTTTATCGTCCCGTTTTGCAATTCCAAACTTAGACGGATCGTCTTTCCAAAAACGAAGAGAATTGTTTTGACAATAGGACAGGGTTTTTATGAAAAAATTAAAGAAGGCTCTATTAAAGAAAGTTCCGGAGATGTCAAAGATGTTGAGATTTTTGACATTGGCGGGATTGAATCGTCAATCGAGTTTTTAGGTTATGAAAAAGAAAGCAATGCCGGAGTCGATCTCTCGAAAGCTGAAATTATAGTTAGTGTCGGCAGAGGGGTCGGTAAAAAAGACAATATGGATTACGAGATTGAACTTGCAAGGGTTTTAAAAGCCTCCATCGGCGCATCGAGGCCCGTTGTAGATGCCCTTTGGCTTGAACATAGTTATCAGATTGGTTTAACGGGACAGATGGTTTCTCCAAAGTTGTATATAGCATGCGGAATTTCCGGAGCGATACAACACGTTATAGGTATGAGAAAATCTGGTTTTATTGTTGCAATAAATAAAGATAAAGAAGCTCCTATATCCGAAATTGCAAATGTCTTTGTGGTAGCCGACGTAAATGAATTCGTTCCGACGCTTGTAAAAAAACTTTTATCTTAAAATATCAAAAATATCCGAAATATCTAAGAATGAAAGCCTTATTTTTAGGAATACTTTTACTAATAGGTTCTTCCTGTTTTTTTTATAGAATAGCATACCTGTGCAGGCTTATAAAAAAAACCGGTAAAGAAAACAGGTTTGATCATATTCCAAAAAGATTAAGGATTATGGTCGTAAATGGATTTTTGCAGCTTTGCCATTTTAAAATTAAAGATAACGATAATAGATATACAGGGTTTTTGCATACTTTAATATTCTTCGGGTTTTTTGTCCTTTTATCGGGCGAAATCGGGCTTATTATTAAAGGGTTTTTTCCTTTTATTAATTATAACCTGCTGATAGGCGGAAGCTACAAGTTTTACCTTTTATTGCAGGATGTTTTTGCAGCTTTGGTTTTAATAGCGGTATTCATGAGTTTATTTAGAAGGTTCGTGTTACGCCCCAAAAAAGAAACATACGGTTTTCAAGCCTATTTTATTTTGGGTCTTTTGACGGTTTTGATGACGACCCTAATATATATGTCCATGTTAAAAATGGGTAAAAACGCTCAAACGGATTATTATATGCCCATAGCTTTCTTATTTTATGGTCTGATCCATCCGGTTTTTTCAAAATTCGATTATACTTTTACATATTTTTTACATATTTTTACCCTGCTTTTATTTATAAATTATGTTCCTAATTCCAAGCACCTGCATATCCTGACGTCAATTCCCAACAGCTATTTTACAAACTTGAACGAATCCATACTTTTAAGAAAAATAGACTTCGACAATGAAAATATTGAAAATTACGGCGTTTCAAAAGTGGAAGATTTTACATGGAAAGAGGTTTTTGACGGATATTCGTGTACGGAGTGTGGAAGGTGCGTTAGCGTGTGTCCGAGTGCAAATTCCAATAAGTCGCTTGTTCCGAGGGAAATTGTCCTGACTGTCAAAAGAAACCTTTTTGCAAATTCTAAAATAATTCTTGACGGAAGAAAAGAAAACAGGATCCCTATTGTATCGAAGGTTGAAGCAAAAATATTTGCCGATAGATACCCAAAATATGATTTGACTATTCCATATAAGGCATTATTTGAATGTACTACTTGCGGTGCATGCCAAACGGTTTGCCCCGTGAATAACGAACATATAAGAATAATGATAGATCTGAAAAGATATTTAATTATGAATAAAGGAGAATTTCCGGATAAGTTGATTTCAGTATTTAATAATCTGGAAACTAATTTTAATCCGTTTGGATCAGGTATAGATTATAGGTCTGATTTTGCGAAGGATCTTGATATTAAAATGGTTGAAGACGGAAAAGATAAAGAAGATATAGAAGTCTTATATTTTGTCGGCTGTCTGTCATCATTTGATGACAGGGGTAAAAGTATAGCCAGATCGTTTTCAAAGATTTTAAAAGAGAACAATGTTAGGTTTGCGATTTTGGGAAAAAAAGAGATTTGCTGCGGCGATAATGCAAGAAGACTTGGAAATGAATACCTGTTTTATAATTTGGCGATGAAAAATATAAATAATTTTAGGAAGCATAATATAAAAAATATTGTGACGACTTGCCCCCATGGTTACTATACATTAAAATATGAATATCCTAAATTCGGAGGGGATTTTTTTAAAGTTTATCATTCCAATGAATATTTAACCAAGCTTATAAAAGAAAAGGGGCTTAAAGCCAGTATAAAGCAGTTTAAGGAAGCAACATTTCATGATTCCTGTTATTTAGGAAGGCATGCAAATCTTTACAATGAACCCAGGAAACTCTTAAATTTTTCCGGTTATAAAATCAACGAAATGAAAAATTCTTTTTCGAAGAGTTTTTGTTGTGGTGGGGGAGGCGGGATGTTTTTTCTAGAAGAAAGCGGAAAAAGAATTAACGAAATAAGAGCCAAAGAAGCTGCTTCAAGCGGTTCTGGCGTTATTGCCACAGCCTGTCCTTTTTGTAAAATTATGTTGGACGACGGATTAAAATCATTATCTTTTGATAATATAGAAGTGATGGATACCGTGGAATTATGCGCGCACTCATTGGGGTTGTAACATTGAAGCTGATCGTAATATTGCAATAATGTCCTTTCAGTTCATTTAGCTTACCCCTCCTTTGTTATAAATTTTAAGTTAAATGAATTAAATTATCCATAAAATAAAATTTTATAACAACCAAGGAAGGATTTACGCAGTTTGTTTTACACTACCACTTTATTCCATAGATTTCCGTATTTTATAAAAGAAAATTTTTGATTCTTCAAGCCAGATGAAGGTTTCCTTAATCGAAAGTGGATTTTTTCCGATATGATCGTCTGCGGATATTATTAAGCCAGCAAAATCCTTAAAATCTTTATAATCTCGTACGCTATTTTTGTCGCTTTTAATGTTTTTCATTTTTTTAATTCTTCTATATCAAGATTATCTTTTTTTCTTCCCGAAATAGATTTTAATTTGATTAAGTCCTCTTTGCTTATCACATAAATTTCCACATCGTTATATTTTATTATTTTTCTATTATGAAAAAGTTCTTCAAAGTTTGCCAATTGTTTTAAAAATACATCGACGGCGTGATAAGGTTCATTTTTTTTATAAAAGCTAAAAGCTATCAAATTTTTTTCTTTAGTCCATTGATTTCTAATCTTTTCTGATTTAATATCTTCTATGTTAACGGGTAATTGAGGAATCATATCAATGCTTTTTAATACATTTAAGAGATTATCTATATTCTCTGGACTTAAATCCACTAAAATATCAATATCGCAGGTTGCTCTGTTAACGCCGTATATATTTACGGCATAACCACCTATAAGAAGATATTTGACATTATTATGATATAATTTCTCAAAAAAAACATCATAAAACATATTTGAATTATAACAGATTTTAAGAGAAGTGTTAATTAAATTGATTTTTGCACTGTACCCATACGACACAATGTAAACTACAGCAATGTGTACGTAAAGGCCGTTAACGTCAAGTTCTTCTTTTGATGATAACCACCTTTTTCTGTCTTCGAAAATATGAGGAATGGAGCTTAAAAACTCCTTCTTTCATTTGCCTATGCAGTGTTTTTAAGTGGAGCGGGAAACGGGGCTTGAACCCGCGACCCCCACCTTGGCAAGGTGATGCTCTACCACTGAGCTATTCCCGCAATAATAAATTAATTAAAGGTATTAAAAATCCATTAAAATATATTTCACCATTAATGTCAAGAGTAATATCCTGCCTAATCTTGAGTCGAGAGTCAACAAGTAACAAAAAGCTTTATAATTTCTATGTTTAATTGATATAATATATCTAACATATTTTTATTTTATAAAAACGGCATGAAATAAGAGTCGGAAAATGAGATTATCGTCTATTAAATCGGTTGTTAAAAACAGGTTCAGGTTAGTTATAAGTGTATTTTTGCTCTTTATAGTTGTCTCTTCGGTTTCTGTTACATATTTTGTTACCTCGCCGTATTTTGCAAATATCGTTAAAAATTGGGCATCAGGATATTTGACGAAAACCCTGCACAAAAAAGTCGCTATACAAAGTTTAAAAATATCTATTTTTGCTCCCCAAATAGTTGTAAAGGGAATAACTTTACATAACGTATCAAATATAAAAGAAATCAAGCTATTTTTTGGGCCGTTCGATTTTTTTAAAAGGAAAATTATTATTGATAAAATAAATATAATAGATCCTAAAGCCGGAATTATTATTAAGAACGGTTCTGTAGAAAACTTTAAAGGCTTACAAAGGGCGCTAAGATATTTTAGCAAAAACCGGTTTTCTTTTCTGATCTCTGTTTCATTTAAAAATATTGAGCTTAAAGGAGGGGATTTTAAATTAAGGAATAATGATAAAAATATATTTTTAAGCGTCAAAGGTTTTAATGCGGATGTTTCAAAAAGATCCGGCGGCGAGCAGCTTTTTGCGCCGAATTACGGCTTTTATGTCAGCTATAATGCGCCGCGCATCCATTTGGTAACTTCCAAAATTAACCAGATATATTATTCTTTTTCTCCGGATATTTATCTTTTTAAATCTTTTATCGGTTTCAAACAGCTTTCTTTTAACTCCAGTTATTTTCATTCCGTTTCAAACGGCGTGATCGCTTTAAGAACGCATCCTTCGGCAGCCGCAACCATACCCGGCAAAGACAAAAATACTCCGCTCCGGAAATTTTACAATTTGCTTGGAGGCATATTTACCAGCATACATGAAACGACCGACATTAATATTGCCCATATTTCAAAACTTCCGGAAAACTTGATGATTATGCGGATGAATGGCGCAATAAGGGCAAAGCTCAGCATAACCGGCTCTTTTCCCGATATTACCTCTAAGGCGGATATATACTTAAATCATTTTGTTTTTCCAGGCGGGAACATAAAAAACGGTTTTATGGATATAAATTACGACAGTAAAAAGGGAATAATGAAATTCGCCAGGGTCAGCTTAAAGATGTTTAAAGGAAGCGTTACTTCCAAAGGGGTAATCAATCTTAACGACGGGCAGGGGCGGTTTGTTTCTAAGTTAAGTAAACTGTCTATAGGAAATTTGATTGATTTTTACGCTTCGGAAAAAATTCCCCAGTTTAGAGCCGCTGCCGCTGGAGATGTTACCACCTTTTTTAATTTAAGGAAAAATTTTTATGTGGTAAATATTGTAAAAATTAGCGCTAGAAAGCCGGTTCAGCAGATTATATATGCGTCAAAATTAAAAGGTCTTACTAAAACAGTTACTATAAATTACAAGTATCCGATCTTCGTTACGGGAAACATTCTCGTAAATAACAACTCTTGCATATTAAACGGCTTAAATGTATCTTCCGAAATGCTCAAAGGTAGAGTGAACGGTAATATATCCTACATAAAAAAAAATCTGACGATAACTTTTAATAGCAGATATTCCTCCATGCCCGAGATCAGCCTCATAAAAGATATAAAGAACCCATATTTTAAACCGGAAGCAAGCGGCACCGTCAGGGGTCTTGTAAGCGGCAAATTCAACAGTGTAATATTTGATCTGCATAGCGGTTTAAATTCGGCATCCATAAACCGTTATTTGGATAATTATAACGGCCACGCGAATGTTGTTTTGCTGCCGGATGGAATAGTTGATATAAAGAATGTGAAATTAACCGAAAATACTGCAGGGACTGGAAAAAAAGGGATAATAAGTTTTGGCGGAAAGATATTCGGCATTAAAGGCATAGAAAATATAAATGCAAGATTTAAGACGCGAAATATTCATTTTTTTTCAAAGAAATTTTCTTTCGTATTTAATTCATCGGGTTTAGTAAACGGAACATTGCATAACCCAAATGTTAACATGTCTGTTTTTTCGGGCAATATTAAAGTATACGGCATTGCTTTAGAGCACGCGAACGCAAGATTTTTATTAACCGATAAATCGTTAAACGTTAAGCGGTTCAATGCAGTTTCTAAAGCGGGGAACATTACTGCTTACGGCATGGTAAACTTTCTAGCAACCAAAAAAATAAATTATAATTACGATCTTTACGTCCATTCCAATAATATCAACATTTCTAAGACCGGTTTTCATAATTTTACCGGTAAATATCATATAAACGTAAGCGCCTTCGCAAGGGTCAATCTGCACATCGGAGGATTGTTCAGCCTTCCGGAAATAAGCGGCTCCGCTTTTGCCAGTAATATTTATATCAACCATTATTATTTAAAAAATATTTATGCCGGTAT
>JAKASO010000008.1 GCA_021818985.1 bacterium | reverse complement strand
AAAGCATCCCTTTTTAACATTCCGTTTCTCGGCTGGAGCATGAAAAAGCTCGGTTATATTCCGATAAACAGGGAAAACTTAAGAAGCGCGCTTAAAAGCGTAAAGAAATCGACCGAACTCCTTAAAAACAAAACCTCTATACTCGTTTTTCCCGAAGGGACGAGGTCGTCTGACGGCAACCTTTCGAGTTTCAAAAAAGGGGGGCTTAATATGTTTTTAAAGCAGGGCGATATGACCGTTCTTCCCGTGGTCATAAAAGGCGCCGTTAATATTTTAAGAAAAAATAGCCTTACCGTCCACCCCGGTAAAACCGTCGAACTCCATATTTTAAAGCCGATAGACGCCGCCGAAAAAGGCGGCGGCAATATTATAATCGAAAAAATAGAACGGAAAATACGCATGGTTTTAGAAAGTTAATATTTTCGGAGCAAATATTTTTCTTGAAAAAAGAATATCAGATGATAGAATTAATAGCAGGAGAAATATAAAAATGCCTACATTAAAAGTAGTACCGCTCGGCGGTTTGGGCGAGATAGGTCTTAACATGATGGTGTATGAAACCGCAGGTGATATTATCGTCGTAGATTGCGGTTTGATGTTTCCCGAAGATTATATGCTGGGAATAGATATGGTTATTCCCGACATCAATTATTTATATGAAAAAAAAGATAAAATAAAGGGCATTGTTTTAACGCACGGGCACGAAGATCACATAGGCGCCGTTCCTTATGTTTTACGAGAGCTTAATGTTCCGGTATTCGGAACTCCTTTTACCCTCGGCATCCTCGAAGAAAAGCTAAAAGAGCACGACCTTCCTGCAAAGCCCGGAATGTTTGCCGTAAAAAGGGGCGGTAAAATCACCTTAGGCGATTTTGATATCGAGTTTATAAGGGTTGCGCACTCCATAATAGACGGCGTGTGTCTTGCCATTAAAACGCCGGTCGGCGTTATTATTCACACCGGCGATTTTAAATTGGATCAGTCGCTCGAACAAAATGAAGCTACCGATTTTAACAGGCTTGCTTATCACGGAGATAAAGGTGTGCTTGCCCTTTTATCCGATTCGACGAATGTGGAAAGAGACGGTTTTACTATTTCGGAAAGGGATATTCAAAAAACATTCAGAAATATCTTCAGGGATCATCAAGGCAGGATAATCATCGCCTTGTTCGCGTCCAATATTCATAGAATATCGCAGCTTCTGGAACTCGCAAGAGAGTTCGGCAAAAAAGTTCTTTTTAGCGGCAGAAGTTTGATGACATACACTAAAGTTGCAAGAAGGCTTGGTTATTTGAATCTGCCGGAAGATATTTTAATAGACGAAGAAACGTTGCCGTATTTTAAACCGGAAGAACTTCTTATTTTAACGACAGGCACGCAGGGCGAGGCTATGTCCGCGCTTTCAAGAATCTCCATTGACGACCATAAATACATTAAAATTCAGAATAACGACCTCGTTCTTTTATCGTCTAAGTTTATACCCGGCAATGAAAAGGCTATAGCCAAGATTATCAATAATATATACAAACGCGGCGCAGAGGTTTATTATGAAAAAATATCGGAGATACATGTTTCGGGACACGCAAGCAAAGAAGAGCTTAAACTTATGATCAATCTTACAAAGCCAAAATATTTTATACCTATTCATGGGGAGTTAAGGCATCTTTACCAGCATAAAAAACTTGCGTGGGATATCGGGATAGCCCCTAAAAATATTTTCGTATTAGAAAACGGCGGCAGCGTTATTTTTGATGAAGATGAAACTGCGAAAATCGGAAAAAAAGTTTTTTCGGGAAGAATTTTCGTTGACGGTAAAGGCATAGGCGATGTCGGCGCGGGGGTGTTAAAAGAAAGGGCGCACCTTTCTGAAAACGGCATGATAATAGTCATGCTTGTCGTGGATTCTAAAACATCCAATATAATATCCGGACCGGAAATTATTTCAAAAGGTTTTGTGTTCGAAGATTATTTTAAGGATCTTTATAAAGTATTAAACGATCTGGTTTTAGACGTAATAAAATCAAATCAGGAAGATGAAAATATGGACTGGGTAAAAGTCAAAGACGAGATAAGGCGGGCGCTCAAGAGATATTTGAATAAGACTATTGACCGGCGTCCTTTTATCTTTCCGATGATCACCGAAATTTAAAAAATTATTTTATCAAAATCCAACGAGAAAACTTTCTCAAAGAAAACTTCTTCGCGCAAGATAATACTTCTTCTTTCACACATCCTAAAAAGCTGTCATACATTGAAATGAGAAAGCTCACGCTTCGCTCACACCTAAGGGGCGGGAGCAGTTCGCCGGCAAAAATTAAATCAATAATTATTAAATTATAATTTAAGTTATTTTGAAATAAGCCGTTTATTATATAGAATTTAAATGTATATAAAATCTAAACGGAGGTGATCGAAAATGGCATGCGCGACGAAAAAAACTTCTACTTCTAAAAGCAAGCCGGGCAAATCAAAAGGCAAGTAAAGCGTCCGCGGGTTTTTATACCCGCTTTTTTTAAAAAACGCTTTTAAGTAAGCAGTATATTATAAGTATAATATATAATATAAATATAATATTATAAGTATATTATATAGAATTTAAACGGGGGGTGATCGAAAATGGCAGGTAAATCAAAAAAAGCCGCTACTAAAAGCAAACCTAAATCAAAAGGTAAGTGAAGTGGCCGCGGGTTTTTATTACTCGCTATTTAAGCAAAACGCTTTTAGTAATTTTTAGCGATAAAATGTCAATTTTTTTCGTTGCCGTCCTTAGTTTTTAAAAAATAAGGAAGAACGAAAAAAGATCCTTCATGAAGGATAGAGTAGCGAATGGGGCTAAGGTAAGGCTAAGGGCGTTTTGCCGTTTTTATTAATTTATTTTATTTTTATTAATGTTTATTAATGTATTGTTTGAGCGCGGGTTCATTTTGATTCTTCAGCGTCTTCTTCGTCGGGGTTATCGCCTTTTTCCATTTTCTCGTGTCTGGTTTTAGTCCTTTCTATTCTGTCGTCAATCCTTTTAATGAGACTGTCGAATATTCCTTCGACGGCATATATTATTTCTTTATTGGCATTGCCTATATGTTCAACGACGCTTGCGGGTATCCTGTCGTAAACCGCGTCAACGACTCTATGTCTGAAATCGGATCTTTTTTCTTTAAATGATTTTTCATCTTTTGAAAGCATTTTCTCCCTCCGTTTATCGTTTATTATAATATTTTTGGATTATAAATTTTCACTCATGTATTTTTTGCCAATTTTATAGCCTAATTTTGCGGATATTGTTTCACTTGCTTCCAAGGTCAACGGTATTATGGAATTATTAAGCCGTTCTTTTGTAACCCTCATAATCGGAGCCGATATTGATATTCCGCCGATTATATGGGTCGTATAATCCCTTAAAGGGGCGCCGACACAGATAATGCCATCATCAAGTTCCTCGTTATCAATTGCATACCCCTGTTTTCTGATCTCGTTAAGTTCTTTGTATAGTTTGTCTTTATCGGTAATAGTATTTTTAGTGTACGGCTTAAGCTCCGCCGGCAGCAACTTTTCAATTACGTCTTTTGATTCAAACGCGATCTGCGATTTACCGATAGCGGAAGCATAGATCGGAAGCATATTGCCCACGCGCGAGGCGACCTTTAAAACCTGGTCGGCTTCAACTATTTCAAGATAAATCACGCTTTTTTCCCTTATAACGCCCACGTAAGCGGATTCTTTGCATTTTGCGACCAATTCTTTAAGCACGGGTTGAGCTATGCTTAAGAGTCTCAAGTGATGAATGAAAGACTGTCCAAGTTCGAGGCTCTTTAATCCGAGCCTGTAATTCTCGGTAAAATGATCCTGTTCGATATAGCCTTTGTATTCCAAGGTTGCAAGCAATCTGAATATTTTATTTTTATGAAGTCTGAGTATTTTGCTGAGTTCACTTACCCCGAGTTCAGGTTTTTCTCCCTTGAACGCCTCTAATAGTTCCAATGAATTTAAAACCATTTTAATGATATAACTTGTTTTGTCCTTTTGCGGCTTCGGATATATTTCTTTAACTTTCATTTTCATTCTCTTTTTTTCTCTTACGGGCATGATCACACCTCGAAGCTTAATAAAAACATGAAAGAATAACCTTATTATAAATTATTTATTATAAATTATAAAATAATAAAAGGCTCTCGGCAACTTATCAAATTATATTTATTATATTATATTTTTAAATTTTTTCAAACGGTATTAATTTTCTGTCGAGGCAATTTAGAAATGTCCGCTTTTGGTTAAAATTAATATTAATATTAAATGGTTTTTTTAAATCTTTTTAATTTAATTATTATTGCCTCTCGGGGTGGACGAAAACCCAGAGCAATACTCTTGAAGCGAAGCGAAAAGAGTTTGCGCAGGGGTTGGTTTTAAAGATTTTAGCGATAATATAAATAATATATATTTATTATAATATATTACCTATAATATATATTATTTATTATTATATAAATATAACATGTATAATATTTCTAATGCGGCTAATACAATCAAAGACCTTAAAAATACATTCAAGGAGATAGGTCTATCAAAAAAAGAAGATGATTATATCCGCTGCCTGATATGCGCCCACAAATGCAAGATTAAAGAGGGCAAGCTCGGAGTTTGCAAAACCATTACCAATAAAGGCGGCAAACTTTACAGTATAAATTACGGGATCGTCGTGGCGGAAAATTTAGATCCGGTTGAAAAAAAACCGCTATTTCATTTCCTGCCGGGCAGTTTTTCTTACTCGATCGCTTCGCCGGGCTGCAACTTCAGGTGTCTCGGTTGTCAGAATGCAGATATTTCGCAGAGCTTCAGGGACGAAACCTATAAAAATTATCTTAATTATTTTAAAGGATTAAGGCGCATTTCGCCCGATGAGATCGTAAAAAAGGCGCTCAGGTCCGGCGCATTATCCATTTCATATACATATACCGACCCTGTTGTATTCTTTGATTACAGTTTAGAGGTTATGGGGTTAGCCCATAAAAACGGCTTAAAAAATATTTTTGTAACAAACGGTTATTATACAAAAGAGTCTATTGATGCGGCAAAAGGCTTGCTCGATGCGGCTAACATAGACCTTAAATTTTTTAATGATGAAAGTTACAGGAAGGTGTGTGGGGCAACCCTTGCTCCCGTTTTAGAATCAATAAAGGGTTTTTTTGCTTTGGGGGTTCATTTAGAAATAACTACCCTCTTAATAGACGAGTATAATAACAATGATGCGGAAATTAGGTCTATTGCCGATTTTATATGTTCCGTCAGTCCCGGTATTCCATGGCATATTTCAAGGTTCTTTCCTTTGTATAAAATGCGGACGTCCCGGACTACACGGGAAAAAAGCCTGATAAATGCCTACAATATTGGTAAAGAGGCAGGGCTTCAATATATCTATGTCGGCAATATTCAGCTTGATAATTATGAGAATACATATTGTCCGTCGTGTAAAAAATTACTGATTAAAAGATCGGGCTATGATATTATAGAAAATAACATAATTGACGGCAAATGCAAATTCTGCGGTTATAAGATTTTTGGAGTGTTTAAGTAATAATTAAGATAATCATTTCAATAAAAAAGTCTGAAGATATAGCAGATTTGGAAGCCTATAAACCTGTCGTGAAACCTGAAAAGAATGTGAAGTTTCTTTGGAACTTTCGGTTTTTTTTCAGACCGATCAGCGCATAGGCATTTTCACGCATAATCTATCCACCACCAAGGAAGGGCAATAACATTAGAATTAAGCCATTTGATTTCCTGTCCGGTATGCAGTAAAACTCCTAACACGGTTTCGGGATATTCTTTCATAAAAAAAAGAAGATTATTAATATCCTTAACCAAAGGATTGTTTGTAATTTTAACCTCTATCGCAATCAATTTTCTGCCATATTCGAGAATAAAATCTACTTCTTTTCCGGAAGTAGTCCGCCAGTAGTAAATTTTAGCGGTCGGTTTTAGCATCTCACAAAGGCACTTAAGATGAAAAAAAGCCATAGTTTCAAAATATCCTCCTAATTCCCTTGAGCGGGATAGCGATTCTCCATCAAAATATCCGGATAAAAAAATACTTAACGCAGGATCGATAAAATATATCTTAGGCGATTTGGTTATTCTTTTACCTTTGCTGCTATAAAAGCCCGGTACGCGTTCGATTATATTAGAAATTTCAAGAAGTTTTATATAACGATATGCGGTAGAATTGCTTACTCCTGCATCCCTTGAAACATCGGCTTGATTTAATATATTACCCGTTCTTAAAGCTAAAACCTGCATTACCTTTCTAAAATCTATTATAGAATCCACTTGCGATAATTCTCTTAAGTCTCTTTCAAGATATGTTTTTACATAGCCGTCCATCCATAAATTCACATCATTTTGGTTTTTGGTCATAATATTGCGCGGCATAAAACCCTTCATCATAAGCGGAATAACGAAAGGATTTTCGTTAATTTTTCTTGTTTGTATGTTTTTATTCCACAAATTCAAGAAATTTGAAGGGGTTAGAATGCCTTTAATCTCTCCGTATGTTAAGGGCAGCATTTCAAAATACAATGCTCTGCCAGCCAGGGATTCGGTTATGTTTTTCATAAGCAAAATATTTGAAGAACCTGAAATAATAACCCTTTTATTTTTATCATTATCAACGGCAAGTTTAATAGCGCTAAATACCTCCGGAAGTTTCTGTGCTTCGTCTATTATGATAAAATTATGCTGCTTAAAAATAAATGAGGGGTCGGTTTTTATCATGTCTAAGGTATCAAAATTATCTAAGGTAAAATAGGCAAAGTCGGTAAACTCGTTGATGAGCATCGTGCTTTTACCTACCTGGCGGGCGCCACTAATTGCAAAAACTGAAAATTTTTCTATTACTTCCCTAATAATTTTTGCTAAACGGCGTTTTATATATTTTGTTTCACTATGTGAAATATTTTCTTTCATATAGTGAATGATAATACTATATTTAAGTTATGTCAAGGGATAAAAAAAATATGTCAAGTTGCTATTTAAAAATGTCCGCTTTTTAGCAAAGTAGAAATGTCCGCTTTTGGTTAAAATTAATATTAATATTAAATGGTTTTTTTAAATCTTTTTAATTTAATTATTATTGCCTCTCAGGGCGGACGAAAACCCGGAGCAATACTCTTGAAGCGAAGCGAAAAGAGTTTATGAAGAACCTTCGGCTAAAGATGAAATAAACAATAATGCCGCGATGCTGAAAGAATTTATATTGTAACTGCAAATAAAAAAATGGTATATTTGCAAAAATGAGATTAACTGCAAATAAGCATAAGTTATATTTGTTAATCCAAATGCGTGTCTTTCCACTTTTTGAAAAATATTTGAAACTTTTCAAAAATCGGTAAATAGTAGTAAATTATAGTTTATTAACATAATAAACCATATAAATAAATTTATAAAAATGACTAAAGATGACTGAAGAAGAGTTCATTAATATTTTAAAAACGGGAAGTTTTAAAGAACGTTTTGATGCCGTAAGCAGAATTGATCCTATTCATCTTACCCGTGCTATAAGCGATAAAGACGAAAATATAAGATACAAAGTTGCCTCAAGAATATCCGCAGAAAATTTGCTGTCCCTTATAAACGACCCGTATAAAGAAGTTCGCTTAATCGTAGCAAAAAGAATTGATGCAAAAGAACTGCCGAAAATGATTAATGATAAATCGTTCTGGGTAAGACATGCCGTTGCCGAAAGAATTGACAAATCGTTTTTGCCTTCGCTAATAGAAGATAAAGAGCCTATCGTAAGAATTATGGTTGCGGGAAGAATTGACGAAAAATATCTTTTAGATATGGTCAAAGACCGTGAAGCATTGGTTAGAAAAGCGGTAGCAAAAAGAATTCCTGCAGAATATCTTCCTTTAATGCAAAACGATGCAAGCGAAAGCGTTAAAAATATAGTCTTAGAAAGGCTTAATAAATAAACATAATAAAAATAAAACAATTAAATAGCATATACATATACAAATTTTTATATATATGAAAACTGTTCTTATTACGGGTTCAACCGACGGTATAGGCAAGCAAACCGCGATTATGCTTGCCAAAAAAGGTTTTTTTGTATTAATACACGGAAGGAGCGAAGAAAGATGCAAGCAAACCATGGATGAACTTTCCGAAATAACTGCAAAATTGGATTACTTTAATTATGACTTAATATCTTTAAAAGAGGTTTTTAACTTTTCCAATGAAGTTAAAAAGAAATACGATAATTTAGATGTCTTAATAAACAATGCCGGCGTTTATTTAAACGATTACACGCTTTCTCCCGAAGGTATAGAGGCAACATTTCAAATAAATTATCTTTCCATGTTTTTCCTTACCTTAAATCTGCTTCCCGTGATCAAACCCGTAAATACCGAACCTGCACGCATAATAAATGTTAGTTCTACGGCGCATTCTTCGGAAATGGATTTCGAAAACTTAATCAACGCGGCAAGATATGACGGACACAAGGCATATAACCTTTCTAAACTCTGCGCAATTTATTTTACCTTCGAACTAAGCGAAAGGCTCAAGGATAAAAATATTATGGTAAATTGTCTTCATCCGGGAGTTATAAACACAAAACTTTTAAGAAGCGGCTGGGGTGGGTTTGGCAAGTTTTTTAGCAGGGGTGCGGCCGAAGGGGCAATGACGAGCGTTTATTTGGCATCGTCTAACGAGGCGGAAAATATTACCGGAAAATATTTTAGCGATTCAAAAATAGCAAAACCGCATCCTGCCGCTTACGATTTAAATTCAAGAAAAAAATTATGGCGGCTGAGTGAAGAATTAATAAGACAAAATGGATATGATTTGTAAATATTTTTCACTATAATGCTTTTAATATAAATTCTTTCAGCACTGCGGCATTATTATTTATTTCGTCTTTTAGACCGTAGAGCAAAGTTACATTTTTGCCGCTGGTTTTAACAAATCCCGATATTTGCGCCAATAAATTATCAGATTTGCCTCCTTTGGTTATATCACGGTTATGATTGTATTCTGAAAGTTCCAGTAAATATCTTTTTTTAAATTCATTAAAATCAATTACAGCCGCATGAAAAAGCTTTCTTAATTCGTTAGAAGGAGCAATATCTTTAAACCAGAAATCTATCTTGGCTTTTTCTTTGCTTATTCCTCTCGGCCATAGCCTATCAACCAATATTCTTATACTGTCTTTATCCGAAGGTTCTTCATAAACTCTTTTTATATTTATCATATTATTATTTTCACCATAATATATTTTATGTTTTATCCAAAATTATGAATTATATCGTAATTATATCGTAAAGATGCCTTAAAGGCAGGTATTTTTAAATTAACGAAATTAATTGTAACACAATTAAATATATTTTTACAATTTGATAAGGAAATTGCAAAATCTCCCGTTTATTATTTTTACGATGCTGGATTAAGAAATTTTAATAATTTCTATTGCAGCAACTGTATTATTTGTCAAGCAAAAATTTAACGATAAAATATCAATAAAACATCAAGATTTAACTAATCATCTAACTAATTAAGGATTAAGGATTATAAAAGTCAATGACAAAATTTTTTTAAACCTTTATAATAAATAATATATAAAAAATATATAAAATATATAAAATAGCCACAAAAAATTTGACAGTAACAAAAATGCTGTGATGCCGCTTTTAATTTGCTTTACAACGGTTCGTTCGATATTATCAGGCAATACGCAAATAGCAGCAAAGAAGAATTAAAAACGGAAAGATTTTTTATTGGGGGATCGTCTAGCGGCAGGACTTGGGACTCTGACTCCCATTACGGAGGTTCGAATCCTTCTCCCCCAGCCAGTCTAAAACAGCGGTATTTGAGCCATTCCTGAGATTTTCCGCTTGACGGTCGTTTGCAAAAAAATGTATAAAAATGAAAAGATATGACATTTGGGTATCAAAGAAGGTATAATATTATTATAGACTATAGGGGAGACAATATATGAAAAAAAAATTATTTAGGAAATTTAATGATGACGCATATGAGGTTCAAACGCGGCAGCATTATACCCGAACATAAGCATTCTAATGGGCAGATACCTCAACAACATTGGAAGGTAAGATAGATATGACTGTAGGTAAAGAAAAAAGATGAAGGATAACAATAAATATGCCGCCTTTACCCTTGTCGAGCTTATCATGGTTATCATACTTATCGGTATTATTGCCATAATCGGCACGATAGGATTAGGTTCTGCCGTTTCGAGCGATCGGGCAATCTATGCAAGGCAATTTGAATCTGCGATACGTTATACCCAGCAGTATGCCATGTCGCATTTTAGTTACGGGATCGTCGTATTCACACCTGTCGCTGCCGGAGCTTCCCAGTTTTCCGGTTACCAGATTTACACATGCGTAAATGGAGCGCCTAATCCATTGACGAGCCCGCTATCTCAGACTTCGGCAAATTTTACCGTTTCATTTAACTATGGAATAAATTATTATTCTTCAATAAGTTCTTCAATAAGTTCTATTGCTTTTAATTCCGAGGGACAACCCGGAGTTTTTAGCTCCAGCTCTACTCAATGCTCCTCCGCTTTTACTCTTTTAACAAGCAACGAGGTAGAAGTCGTTTCATTTGCCCCTTTGCCGCCCGGCACTCCGCCCACGGCGCCAACCTTTTACATATATCCCAATACAGGCTTGATCAGTTCCGAAGGAACGTTGTAAACCGAAGTTTTTCTGATAACATCGTATTTAGTATTTATACGCTTTTCATTTATATAATATAATATAAAAATATATAAAGATATAAAAACATTCCTTTGTTCTTTTACTTATTCAACGGAACTTTTAAATTGCGAAAGCCTCTTATCTTCATAACGAGGATGAGCAATTTACAAAAGCGCCCGCTGATGTTATAATATAAAAAATTTTGCATAAACCACAAAATAACTATAAAATAACCATAAAATTAAAGGGGAAATCAAGCTATGAAAGGTTTTATAATTCTTGCTTTTATATTTATGTCCCTGTTTATCCCGCCTCCGGCATTTGCGGCATTTTATTGTCCATTAGGCTATATTTTTAATTCAAAGCTCCAGTTATGCATCGGAACCGGAAAGCTTAAAGGCTATAACGCCATTCCGTCAAGAAGGATCAGCGTTTTTAAAACCAAACATCATATTTATATTTGTCCGGATAAATATGCGTATTCAAAAAAGATCCAGCTTTGTAAAGGCAAAGGCTCTTTAAAGGGAAGCAATGTTCAGCCTGCTGTTTTGCCTGCGTCTTCGAAAATGCCGGCTAAAATAAAAACGCCCGGACAGCCGCTAAAAATAAGCTAAAAATAAGTTAACGATATTAAAGTTAAACAATGTTAAAAAGTAACAAACGATCAAAAATTTAATAATCCAAAAGCAAAGATTTTATTTGTGAAGATAAAAATAATTTATGGACTATAAAAACACGCTGAATCTTCCGTTCACTGAATTTCCGATGAAAGCAAATTTAAAATCGGCTGAAGAGAAACTTCTCAAAGAATGGGACGATATCGGTCTGTACGACAAACTAACCGAAGAGGCATTAAAAAGAGTTCGCAAGGTTCGTAAAACAGATGCCGGTTCGAAAACAAAAACATTTATTCTTCACGACGGTCCACCTTACGCAAACGGTCATATCCATCTCGGCACCGCTTTAAACAAGGTATTAAAGGATATTATAGTCCGCTTCAAGTTTATGCACGGTTATTATACCCCTTTTATTCCAGGGTGGGACTGCCATGGTCTTCCAATCGAACATAATGTAGATAAAAATCTCAAACACAAAGATTCTATTTCCATACTTGAGAAAAGAAAGCTTTGCAGGGAATATGCTTCAAAATTCGTCGAGATTCAAAAAGTCGAATTTAAAAGGCTTGGCAGTATAGGCAGGTATGACGATCCTTATCTGACGATGAACTATTCTTATGAAGCAGGTACGGTTAGAAAGATGGCGGGGTTCATAAAAAATGGCGGGCTTTACAGGGCAAATAAACCGATTTACTGGTGTTCATCCTGCAAAACCGCCCTTGCCGAAGCCGAAGTTGAATACGCCGAAAAAACATCTTCCTCGATCTTTGTAAAATTTAAGGTTAAATCAAGTTTAAACGACATAGTTCCTTTTTTGCCCGAAAATAAAGATATTTATGCGGTTATCTGGACCACTACCCCGTGGACTTTACCTGCTAACCTTGCAATTTCCGTTAATCCTGATTTTGAGTATTCTTTTGTTGATAACGGTAAAGAGATATTTATTCTGGAGTCTAACCTTGCCGGAGAGCTTATGGCGAAATTCGGCTATGCTGGTTTTAATATAATCGCAAAAGCAAACGGTAAAAGGTTTGAAAACAAGCTTGCTGCACACCCGTTCATAAACAGGACTTCTGTGTTTGTTCTGGGGGGGCATGTTAAAAACGATGCCGGCACAGGGCTTGTCCATACGGCGCCCGGACACGGCGACGACGATTATGCGATAGGGCTTAAATACAATCTTCCGGCTTATGCTCCCGTCAGCAACGAAGGAAAATTTCTAAAAGATGTCGATCTGTTTGCCGGCATGCATGTTTTTGAATCCAATCCCGCCGTTGTGGAAAAACTTAAAGAAGTCGGCGCCCTTGTCCTTGAAGAAAAGATAAACCATTCTTATCCACACTGCTGGAGATGTAAAAATCCCATAATATTGAGATCCACAAAACAGTGGTTTATTTCAATGAAAATAGGCAATTTAAGGGAAAATGCCTTAAATGAAATAAAAAAGGTCGAGTGGATACCCAAATGGGGTATAGACAGAATTTCCGGTATGCTCGAAATCAGGCCCGACTGGTGCGTTTCAAGGCAGAGATCATGGGGAGTCCCGATAATTGCATTTTACTGCAAATCCTGCGGCGAGCCTTTAATAGATTATGATGTTACCATGAAAGTGGCGGACGAATTCGAAAAGTTTGGAGCCGATATCTGGTTTGAAAAGCCGGCAGAATATTTTTTGGGTAAATTGGGTAAAACTGAAGACAAGAAAGACAGCGAAAGCGGCAAGTTAAAAAAAGACGCTGAACGCAACGGAATAAACCGGAAAGATGAAATAAAATGTAAAAAATGCGGCAGTTTCAAATTCGAAAAGGAAAGCGATATCCTTGATGTCTGGTTTGACAGCGGGGTCAGTTATTATTGCGTTTTGGAAAAAGATAAAGGTATGGAAGGCATAGGTTTTCCTGCAGATCTTTACCTCGAAGGCTCCGACCAGCATCGCGGGTGGTTCCATTCAAGCCTTTTAATAGGAGTGGGAACAGGCGAAGGCGCTCCTTATAGATCGGTTCTTACGCACGGCTTCGTAGTTGATCAATCCGGAAGAAAAATGTCTAAATCGCTTGGCAATGTAATATTGCCAGAGGAGATCATAAATAAATATGGAGCGGATATATTAAGATTGTGGGCGGCGTCAGAGGATTATAAGAATGATATGAGGATCTCAAATGAAATACTTTCACGCCTTTCCGAAGGTTACAGGAAGATAAGGAACACCATAAGGTTTATGCTCGGTAATTTATATGATTTCAATGAAAAAGCCGGCGTTATCAAATATGAAGACTTAAGGGACGTTGATAAATATGCCCTCCATAAAGCAACGCTGCTCGCTCAAAACCTTTTAAGGTATTATGAGGCCTATGATTTTCATTTAGTTTACCAGAATATATATAAATTTGCGATAGAGTTTTCTTCTTTTTATCTTGATATTGCAAAAGATTCCCTTTATGTTGAGGCGAAGGATTCTTATAAAAGACGCGGTGTTCAGACTGTTTTACACTACGGATTAAATATTTTTCTTAAATTTTTAGGTCCTATCCTGCCGTTTACTGCGCAAGAAGGATGGGGATATTTCAATAAAAGCGAAAAAATGAATCAGCTTGTTTTTGAGATTTACGACGAGCCGGACGAGAATCTAATAGATTATGAACTTGCCTATAAATTCGATAGCCTTATCGAAATAAGAAATATCGTTCTTTCGGCGCTTGAAAAGGCAAGAGCTGAAAAGACGATAGGCAGTTCCTTAGAGGCTTTTGTAACGATAAAGGCGATTAAAGACGACTACGGGTTATTAAGTAAGTTTAAGCCGGAGGATTTAAAAGAAATATTTATCGTATCAGGTTTAGCAATCGAACGGCTTAATCCGGACGGCATGGAGGGGGGCGGCGACAAGAATGGCAACAAGAATGGCGACAATAGCAAAAACGAGCCGTCTGGAACGGGAAGAGGCGAACTTATTTCCGAAGCCGTTATCAAAAAAGCTAAGGGCAAAAAATGCAATAGGTGCTGGGTGTATAGCGAAAGCGTAGGAACGCATGCAGGATTTAACGATGTTTGCGACAGGTGTTTTGATATTCTGAAAAATATGAATATAAAAGATATGAACAAATAACAAAAATGAATAAAAAAATAATAGCCGCTAATTTTAAAATGAATAAGACGCCCGCCGAAACGCAGAATTATTTTAATGTATTTTTAGAACTTTTGGGCGAAGAAAAATTTGTTGATCTCAATAATAAGGATAAAAATAAAAATAGCCGTAAAAAGTTAAATTTAATAAACTCCGAAATAATTTTTGCCCCTTCGTTTACTTCCCTTTTAGAAACATATAACAGAATTAAAAATTATGACGGTTCCGTTAAAATTAAATTAGCATCCCAAAATGTATATTATGAAAAAAGCGGGGCATACACCGGTGAAATATCTATTCGGATGATTAAAGAGTGCGGGTGTAGCTATGCAATCGTCGGGCATTCGGAACGCCGCTGTATATTTAACGAAACGGATGAAATGATCGGCAAAAAAATCAAGGCTGTTTATGACGACAGCCGCAATAATAATCCCGATAATCATAATAATTACAATAATGATAATAATTATAATAACAATATTAATGCCGGTGTCATACCTATACTTTGCGTAGGCGAGAACTTGCAAACAAGGAAAAAAGGGATGGAGTCCGGTTTTGTATCAAATCAGTTGGATAAGGCCCTTATTAGTTTAAAAGCCAGAAATATTCCGGCGCTTATAGTTGCATACGAGCCTCTTTGGGCCATAGGAACCGGTGTTCCTATCGCGCCTGAAGACGGAGAAACAATGCACAGGTTTATTTATGAACACTTAAATAAAAATTACAAAATAGAAGAATTAAGAATTTTATACGGCGGCAGCGTAACCGAAACAAATATTAAACCGCTTGTAAAAAAAGAACACATAGACGGAGTGCTGGTAGGAGGTGCAAGTTTAGATCCCGTGGTTTTTTTTGATATATTTAAATCTTTTGTCTGAAATATAAATATTATGAGCAATCTTATACAGCCCCCCAAAGGAACGAGGGATTTTTTGCCCCAAGAGATGGCATTAAGAAGAAATGTTATGGACACCATAAGGGAATGCTTTATCCTTTACGGGTTTGTCGAGATAGATTCGCCAGTTTTTGAATATTTTGAACTTCTTTCAAGGAAATGCGGCGAGGAAATCGAAAAGGAAATATACACTTTTGAGGATAAAGCCAAAAGAAAATTGGGCCTCAGGTTTGAATTTACCTCTCCTTTAGGAAGATATTATGCAACAAACAGGGAAAAACTTACCAAGCCATTTAAAAGATATATGATTGGCAAGGTTTACAGGTATGAAAATACACAGATGGGAAGATACAGGGAATTTTATCAGGCTGATGCCGATATAATAGGTTCATATGATATGTCCGTTGAACTTGAACTTTTGGATCTGGCAGTTTTTATCCTTGCAAAATTAAGGTTTAACGATTACGAAATCATTATAAACGACAGAAAGATACTCGACGGAATTATTAATGCGGCAGGAATTGAGGAAACAAAAAAAGGCGCTGCGCTTAGAGCAATAGATAAAATAGCAAAGATAGGGAAAGACGGGGTAATAAAAGAGTTTCAAAAAAACGGCATCGGCAGGGGGAAATACAATTCATTTATAAAAATTGTTTCATTTAATAAGGGATTGGATGATAAAAAAAAATTATTAATCTTAAAAGAAAGGCTTAACGAAGCGATTAAGGATGAATTAATTAGGAATAAAGCTGTAGAAGGGATCGAAGAACTTTTATATATATTAAAAAATATAGGTGCGATAGGGCTAAACTTTATAAAATACGATCCCCTTTTGGTTAGAGGATTAGGGTATTATACAGGGCCTGTTTTTGAGATAAAATCCAAAGATGTGAGCATTGGAAGTTTTGCGGCGGGCGGAAGATACGATAATTTAGTGGAATTATACGGCGCTCGTCCCGAAGGTGCTTGCGGGATTTCATTCGGGGTGGAAAGGATGATAGACATTGTCATGCAAAGGGATGAAAAGGCGGTTAAATCATTGCCTTTGTCTATAAAATTATATATTGTTTATTTAAGCGAAAATGAAAGGTTATACGCTTACAAAGTCGCTAAAACTCTTCGCTTAAAGGGAATAGGTGCGGAGTTATGTGTTTCGGGCAAGCCAGATATTGGAAAAGAGATTAAGTATGCCGATAAGAAAAAGATAAAATATGTTGTCATAATTGGCGAAAAAGAGGTAAATGAAAACAAATTAACCCTGAAAAATTTACACACGAGAGAGGAAAAATTTCTAACCTTAGAAGAAGCGATTACGCAAACTGCATTAAAATTTGAAGACAGGATGTGATCTAAAAAGTCTAAAATATTTTCTGCTCTTCGCGTAAGCGAAGAAAGTTTCAAAGAAACTTCACGAGCACGAGAGAAGTGAGGGAGCGTTAATTCAGTATTTTTAATATTTTGAAACAATTTTAGATTTCTATCGGCAATTTTGGGATACTATAAGTGATTGACTTTTTTAAAATATTGGTTTAAAATTTAAATACTTATCGTTAAATATTCACCGCAAGTTACCACAATATAAATATAATTTAATATAAGATACTAAAACATACTTTTAACTAATCCACCTATGTGGTATTAAAAAATGTATTGACAAAGGGAACAGTTTAATTTTTCTGCAGGCCTATAAATTTAATGATCTGGGTAACCTGATATGGATGATATAAATATATGAAAAAATTCAAAAAGGTTTTAATAGCTAACAGGGGCGAGATTGCTTCAAGGGTTATAAGGGCATGTAAAGAGCTTGGGATAAAAACGGTAGCGATTTATTCCGAAGCGGATTCGCAGGCTTTACATGTAAAAAAAGCCGATGAAGCATATCTTGTAGGTCCCGGTCCCATTTCCGGCTACCTGAATATTAACAGGATCGTTGACCTTGCGGTTAATACCGGGACGGACGCTATTCATCCGGGTTACGGTTTTTTGTCCGAAAATCCGGAATTTCCCGAGGTTTGCGAAAAAAGAGGAATTGTTTTTATAGGTCCGTCATCATCAGCCATAGCCATGATGGGGGATAAGATACAATCAAAAAAGCTTATGAAAGCCGCCGGTATTCCCGTGGTCGAAGGTTCCGATAATGCGGTATTATCGGAAGACGAGGCTTTAGAGATTGCAAAAGCGATCGGTTATCCTGTTATGATAAAGGCATCCGCCGGCGGAGGCGGCAAGGGTATTAGAATATGTTTTGATGATGGTGAACTCGTGAGGAATTTTTCTTTATCGCAGTCCGAAGCGCAAAAAGCATTCGGCAATCCCGAAGTATTTATTGAAAAATATATAACAAAGCCTCATCATATTGAATTTCAGATACTTGCGGATAACCACGGCAATATTATACATCTGGGAGAAAGGGATTGCTCCATTCAGAGGAAACATCAAAAACTTATAGAGATAGCTCCGTCGCTTATCCTAAATGAAGAATTACGGCAAAAGATGGGGGAGTCTTCCATTATGGCTGCCAAAGCCTGCAACTACCGGAACGCAGGGACGATAGAATATATAGTAGATAAAGACGGCAATTATTATTTTATGGAGATGAATACAAGGATACAGGTCGAACATTCCGTTACGGAGATCGTTACAGGCGTGGATATCGTCGGTGAGCAGATACAGATAGCAATGGGGAAGGAACTCGATATAAGACAAGAAGACGTGGTAATGAGGGGATATGCCTTAGAATGCAGGATTAATGCTGAAGATCCCAGAAAAGACTTTGTGCCGAGCACAGGAAAAATAACAGCATATTATTCTCCCGGCGGTATCGGGGTGAGGATTGACGGGGCGGTTTATAAGGATTACATAATACAGCCGTTTTACGATTCGATGATAGCCAAGCTTACCGTCAGCGGCAGAACATGGGATGAAACGGTCAGGAGGGCGGCACGCGCCCTTGACGAGTTTCAGATAAAAGGCATCAGAACGACGATACCTTTTCAGTTAAAAATAGTACAGGACGATGATTTCATAAAAGGTGATTTTGATACGCATTTTATCGGCGAGAGGCAATATCTAAGGGATTATAAGCTGCAAAGAGATCCGTTTGATAAAGTTCTTGCCATATCGGCGGCTGTTGCCGCATATTATGGCATTTGACCATCAAACTTTTATTAAGCTCTAACCCACGTGAGCGAAAAATCTGTTTAAGAAATTTTTTGCGGCAATTTTGGGCTAATGTAGTTTCTTTGTAAGCCAGCTGATAAATGTTATATTATTATTTTATTATATTGTTATATTGTATTCAGTATTTATTATTTATATAATACCCGCATTATACGCATGATATATGAGTGAGCAAAACTATATAAGAAAAATAGGCGTAACGGAGGTCGTTTTAAGGGATGCCCATCAGTCGCTTTTTGCAACAAGAATGAAGACGCCTGATATTTTGGGGATAGCCCCGGTTCTCGATTCTTTAGGCTTTTGGTCTTTAGAAGTATGGGGAGGGGCTACATTCGATACATGCCTCAGATTTTTAAAAGAGGATCCATGGGAAAGGCTGAAGAAAATAAGAAAGGCATATAAACATTCGCGCCTTCAGATGCTTTTAAGGGGGCAAAGCTTAGTTGGATATCGCCACTATGCCGACGATGTGGTCGAAAAATTTATTAATTTAAGTATTGATAACGGAATTGACGTTTTCAGAATATTTGACTCCTTAAACGACCTTAGAAATATCGAAAAGGCTATAAAAGTTGTAAAAAAAAGAAAAAAAATGGTTGAAGGTGCGATAAGTTATACGACAAGCCCCGTGCATACCAACGAATTGTTTGTAAAAATGGCTGTCAGGCTTGCCGAAATAGGATCCGATGTTATATGCATCAAAGATATGGCCGGACTTCTTTCGCCCATGAACGCTTATGAACTCGTTTCTATGATAAAAAAAGATGTCAACCTGCCTCTCCATATTCATTCCCATTCTACTAGCGGGTTTGCTTCAATGGCGCTTTTAAAAGCTGTGGAGGCGGGCGCAGATATCATTGATACCGCTATTTCTTCAATGGCGTGCGGCACATCGCATCCGCCAACTGAACCTATGGTATTTGCCTTGTCCGAAATGGGCTATGATATAGACTTAGATATCGAAAAGTTAAAAGAAGTAGCCGATTACTTTAGAGAAGTAAGGAAAAAATATGCCGCATTCGAAAGCGAATACACCTCTATAAATGCGGATATTCTGGTTACCCAGGTTCCCGGCGGCATGATGTCCAATCTGGCGAGCCAACTTAAAGAACAAAATGCTTTAGATAAAATGGATGAGGTTCTATATGAGGTGCCGCAGGTTCGCGAGGATTTTGGCTATCCGCCTCTTGTAACGCCTTCTTCGCAGATAGTAGGGACGCAAGCGACCCTTAATGTGTTGATCGGAGAAAAGTATAAAGTGATAACCAGTGAAACGAGAAACTATCTTAAGGGCTATTACGGTCAGCCGCCCGCGCCTGTAAACGATGAAGTACGGAAAAAAGTTCTCGGCGACGAAGAATATATAACAGTGAGACCGGCAGACCTTCTTGAGCCGGAAGTGGAACAGAACCGTGAAAAAGCCAAAGAATATCTTACCGGTGAGGAAGATCTCATTACATATGTTTTATTTCCTCAAATAGCCGTCGAATTTTTTAAGGACAGAAAGGAAGGAAAATTGCCCGATCAGATAAAGAACGAAGAAATGCAAAGCGGCACCGGTCTGAAAATGGAAAATTTAAGCGAGTCTTTAAAAACCGAAGCGGAAAACAACTATGGGCTTGCTCCCAGTGAATTTATCATTACCGTTCATGGAGAAAATTACAAAATAAAAATTGCCGGCGCAGGTCATAAATCTGATCAAAAACGTCCGTTTTTCTTAAATGTGGACGGTGTTTTAGAAGAAGTTACGATCGAATCATTAATGGAGGTTGTTCCAAGTTACGGCGGGGAAATTGCCAATAAAAATATAGCAAAGTCGAAAAGACCGTTGCCGAAACGTGACGGCGATGTTAATGCTCCAATGCCCGGAAAAGTTACTAAAGTATTGGTCAAGAAAGGGGATAGCGTAAAGTCGGGCGATACGGTTGTGATAGTAGAAGCCATGAAAATGGAAAACGAGATTCACACGCCTGTTGACGGGGTGGTAAAAGAGATATACGTTAAAGAAGGGGATACGATTAATCCCGACGAAACCCTTATTTACGTGGAGTAAGCGCCAGCTTGCTTTGGCAAATAATTTTAGGACGATAGGGAGGTGATAATAATTGATTCGTAAGCCCGCCGTTTCCGGCTATTTCTATCCTGCCGGCATAAATAATATAAAAAAGCTTATTGCCTCTTTTAATATTCCTGAGGTTAATGAAAAAGAAAAAATAGACGCCTTCGGGATCGTTTCTCCCCATGCGGGATATGTTTATTCCGGAAAGACTGCATTTATGGGGTATTCAAAGATCGTTATAAAGAACAATATAATAATATTAGGGCCGAATCATACTGGTTTTGGGTCGGATTTTTCGATAATAGATGAAGGTGCGTATAATTTTAGCGATTTTAAAATTCCTGTTAATTCCGATCTTGCAAAGGCAATAATCAATGAAAATGATAGTCCGTTCAAGGTTGATGAACTTGCGCAGGCAAAGGAACATTCGATAGAAGTTCAAATTCCCCTTATTCATTATTTTAAAGATAATTTTTCTATTGTGCCGGTAGTTTTTTCATATATTAGATATAACGATGTGGTAAAGGCCGCAAATGCCATATATCACGCAGTTGAAAAATCAGGTCTTTTGAATGATGTTCTTATCGTTGCAAGTTCAGATATGACGCATTATGAAACGGCTCAGAACGCAAAAATTAAGGACGAGATCGCGATTAGACAGATACTTAATCTCAACGCTTACGGGCTTTATAATAAGGTGATGGAAAATGGTATTTCGATGTGCGGCTTTATTCCGGCTTCCATAATGATCCTGACAGCTAAAATGAGCGGAAGGGCGAATGCTAAACTGATCAATTATACTAATTCGGGAGAGACTACGGGAGATTATTCCAGCGTCGTTGGTTATTCATCCATAGTGGTGTATTAATAGCGCCGATACATTTGACCAATTTAGCAATTTGACAATGTTATTCATCCATAGTGGTATATTATATATTAAATGATCAAAACAAGATTTGCGCCAAGTCCGACCGGATTTTTACATATAGGCGGCGTAAGAACCGCGCTCTTTAATTACCTGTTTGCAAAACATTCCGGCGGAAAGTTCGTTTTAAGAATAGAAGATACCGATCTTGAAAGATCCTTAAAAGAATATGAAAAGGATATTATAGATAGTCTTAACTGGCTTGGGATAAATTCAGACGAAGAAGCCGTTCATCAATCGAAAAGGTTTGATATTTACAGATCTTACTGCGGCAGGCTTACCACGAACAGGCATGCTTATAACTGTTATTGCAGTGAGGAACTATTGGAAGAGGACAGAAACAGGCTGATCTCTGAAGGTAAAAAGCCGATGTACGTCGGCAGATGCCGCAATTTGAAACCTGAAGAAGAAAATCCGGCGAAGCCGCATGTTGTTAGATTTAAGGTTGAAAGAGGAGATAACCTTACAACCGGATTTAGAGATATGATCAGAGATCAGTATGTTGTTGTAAGCAATAACGAAATAGACGATTTCGTTATTATGCGCGCAGACGGGGTACCGACTTATAATTTTGCAGTGGTAATTGACGATGCCTTGATGAATATAACCCATATTATAAGAGGCGACGACCATATTAGTAATACCCCGAAGCAAGTGCTTATATACAATGCCCTTGGTTTTACCCCGCCGGAATTTGCGCATGTTTCCATGATCCTCGGCGAAGACGGCAAAAGGCTGTCTAAAAGGCACGGGGCGACATCCGTAAAGCACTATAAAAACGGCGGCTTTTTGCCGGAGGCATTAAATAATTATCTTGTAAGACTTGGCTGGTCTTACGGAAATGAAGAGATATTCTCGATGGAAGATATGATAAAACATTTTAGCTTAAAGAATATAAACAGGTCATCTGCGGTTTTTAACATGGAAAAACTGCTGTGGCTGAACTCCCACTATATTAAATCATCGCCGCCGGAAAGGCTTATTAATATGATCAACGATATGGATGTTGATGCCGGTGTTAAAGACGCGAACGGAAAGCGGACGAGAAAAAGGCGCCTTAAAATTGAGGCTGGCGATAAAACCGCTTCTTTGATCGAGGCATTAAAGCCCAGAAGCAAAACCCTGCGCGAGATGAAAGAAAAGATGCATTTTTATCTGTATGATGATATAACTTATAACGGCAGTCTTTTAAGCGGCTTTAATTTTAATGACGGTGAAAACCTTAATAAAGAAGTGTCGTTTCTAAACGAATTTATGCTGTTTCTTGAAAGCCTGCCAGATAATTCCGGTGTGAATTTAATAAAAGAACGGTTTAATTCTTTTCTGTCCGGGCATAATTGGACATTAAAAGAAAAAGCGATGATAATAAGAATAGCCCTCACCGGCGAAAAGGTCAGCCCGGGCATATATGAAGTTATTTACGCGCTCGGGAAAAAAAGAAGCGGTGGAAGGATACTTAAATTTATTGATTTTATTCATAATTATCTTTTTTAATGCTTTATGCTTTATGTATGTGGCATTGATGAAGCTGGAAGGGGATGTCTTGCAGGGCCGGTCGTATCCGCCGCAATTATTATAAAAAAAAGTTCTATTCCGGCAAATGTTAAAGATTCTAAGTTTTTAACCTGTAAAGAGCGGGATTTTTTTTATGATTACCTGATAAATTATGCTGTTTCTTATTCCATCGGCACCGCTTCTAATTATGAAATAGACGAAATAAATATATTACAGGCAACGATGCTTTCGATGGTAAGGGCATACGATAATCTTTCGATAAAGCCGGATGTTCTTATAATTGACGGACCTTTTGCTCCGGAAAAGTTGAGCAGCGTGACCGGAATGAAAGTAATTCCCGTTATTAAGGCGGATGAAAAAATAAAGATAGTTTCATGCGCTTCGGTTATAGCAAAAGTGGCAAGGGACCGGCTGATGATGCAATATGACGGACAATATCCGCAGTACGGGTTTAAAAACCATAAAGGTTATGCCACAAAAGAGCATAAAGAAAATATCAGGAAATACGGTTTTACGGATATACATAGAAAGACATTTAAACATTAATATTATTTTACCGCATTTAAATTGATTTTAAATTGACTATGAAAACTAATAAACTAATCAAACAAATACATTCAAAGTCGCTAAATAAGATAAAAGGGGAGTTGGGAGAAAAGATCGCATGCGGGTTCTTAGAAAAGGCCGGTTACCATATTATAAAAACAAATTATAGAAAAAAGCACGGAGAAATTGATATAATAGCCGGAAACGACAAAGAAGGCATAATAAATTTTATTGAGGTTAAGACAAGGTCATCGGGTCGTTTCGGAAAGCCATTTGAAGCCATTGATAATAAGAAAAAAGGCCGCATAATCGTGGCTTCGCAAATGTTTATGCTTGAAAACGGTATCGGCATCGGCAAAAGTTTGCCCCATTATGGGGTTATTTCGGTAGAATTTTTAGAAAACAGTTCGGTTAAACTTATTTATTTTGAAAACACATTCGATTAAGTTATCTATTGCGCAGATCAAGCCGGAACCTTCGGACCTTAAACACAACTTGAAACAGCACTTAAGATATATAAAAACGGCAAAGAAGGAGGGGAGCGGTCTTGTTATTTTTCCGGAGCTTTCTTTAACCGGCTATTTTTTAAAAGACAGTATTTACGACGTAGCCATTAACCTGAAAGACGAAAGCAAAAACATTATTCACGATCTTCTGCCGGAAAGTAACAATATATCCGTCATTGCAGGATTTGTCGAGGTTGACGATGACTATAATTTTTATAACAGTTCACTTTGTATGTCCGGCGGACGCATACTAAATGTTCACCGGAAGGTTTATCTGCCGACTTACGGGATGTTTGAAGAGATGCGGTATTTTAAAGCGGGAAACGGTTTTAATGTTTTCGGCATATCCGGGATTACTTCCGCGATTTTGACATGCGAAGACGCATGGCATCTTTCTTCTTCGTATATAGCCGTTAATAAGGGCGCAAAATTAATAATAATTAATTCCGCTTCGCCGGCAAGGGGCATCGAAAGCGGTTCGGAAAAATTTAGTTCTATTGAAATGTGGGAGAGGCTTTTGTCGGTTATCGCGTTTTATTATAAAAGTTATGTTATATATGCCAACAGGGTAGGTTTTGAAGACGGTATCGGTTTTGCCGGCGGCTCGTGCATTTTTTCCCCCGATGGAAATAAAGAATATCATTTGGAATATTTAGATGAAGGGTTGTTGAGCGCCAAGCTTAATATTAGCCTTCTAAAAAATGAAAGATTTAAAACTCCTTTGCTCCGCGATGAAAATTTAAGCTTGACGGTTAAAGAACTCGAAAGCATTATAAGTACTAAAAACTAAAGCTTCTAATAACTAACATAACGGCAGTTTTTGCGCCGGGCAATAAAAAGGGCGGAACTGCTGGGTTTTGGAGTTTGCGGGCATGCTGCATAACAATCTGCCGGAAATAAATTCGACAAACTTTGGAATAATAAATAAACTTCTTACGGGGTTTATCAAGGAGGAGATATTAAGGGCCGGCCTCAATAAAGTAGTGCTGGGACTTTCCGGAGGGGTTGATTCTGCCGTCGTAAGTTATCTTGCCGCTTCGGCGCTCGGCAATAAAAACGTTACCGCCGTTCTTATGCCTTATAAGACAAGTTCTCCAAAAAGCCTTGAGGATGGTTTAAAAGTTGTCGGGGCATTACGTATAAAACACTTTGTAATAGATATAAGTAGGCAGATAGATGATTATTTTGCAAAAGATGCCGGCGGAGATTCGGACGGCGCTGGCGCTGGCGAAAACGGTCTTAAGGTAAGAATAGGAAATAAAATGGCAAGGGAAAGGATGTCTATTTTATATGACCTTTCATATAAACTTGGTTCGCTTGTCCTTGGAACAAGCAATAAATCAGAACTTCTTTTAGGATATGGCACAATTTATGGAGATATGGCTTCGGCCGTCAATCCGATAGGCGATATCTATAAGACGCAGATACACCAGCTTGCCGGCTTTTTGAATATCCCGAAACTAATTGTTAAAAAAGCCCCGTCCGCAGATCTTTGGATAGATCAGACTGATGAAAAGGAGCTTGGTTTTACATATAAAGAAGCCGATAACATTATGTTCCTTCTTGTTGATAAGATGTACAAGCCGGAGACCGTTTCTTCGTTGGGGTATGACGAAAATCTTGTCAGCCTTATATACGGTAAAATAAAGCGGTCCCAGTATAAAAGAAGAATGCCTTTGATAGCAAAGGTGTCCCAGCGCACGATAAATATTGACTTTAGATATTTAAGAGACTGGGCGTAAACCTGCTTTGCATAAGGCTAAAGGAATTCAGCTGAAATCTGAAATCAAGTGTTTACGGATGCAGGATTTAATGTAAAATGCCTGTTTTATATGTCGTTGCGACGCCGATAGGAAACCTTGAGGATATAACGATAAGAGCGCTCAAGGTTATGCGCTCGGTTAAGCTTATTGCATGCGAAGATACTAGAAAAACAAGGATCCTGACCTCGAAATATCATATCAAAACACGTCTTATCTCATATCATGAATATAACAAAAAAGTGGCGGCAGAACGAATTGTTGATACCATAATAAAAACCGGCGATGTCGCATTAGTTAGCGAAGCAGGAACGCCGCTCGTTTCGGATCCCGGGTCGTATCTTGTGCGGATATGTCTTGAAAAAGGGATCAGGGTTGTTCCGATACCAGGACCGTCAAGCGCCGTTGCCGCGCTATCGGTTTCAGGCCTTGATTTATCGGAATTTACCTTTGTGGGGTTTTTACCTAAAAAACTGGGAAAAAGAAAAAAAGTGTTATTGAAGCTTAAAGAAGAAGGCAGGACTTTTATAGTTTTTGAACCGGCAAGGAGTATAGAAAAATTGCTTGACCTGATTGAAGAAATTACCGGCAATGTAAAAATCTGCTATGCAAAAGAACTCACAAAGCTTTTTGAATATATACGCACAACGGATATACGGAGCATAAGGGAGGAATTAAAGAAAAATCCCGCACTTTTGAAGGGTGAACTAACGTTGATCGTAAATCCGTTGATCGTAAATCCGGATACCTGATGCAATCCCTACCGTCTATCTATCTATCCTATCTATCGTATTATCTTATCCTACCGCATTATTGTAAACTCTTTGAAATTGAACGGGCTTTCCTGTTCGTAAAGCTTAACTTCTTTTACCCTTGCGTTTGACGGACCTATATGACTAAGCGAGATGATCTCTTTGATGTTTTCTTCTTCGCCTTCGAAAAAAGCTTCAACATGCCCGTCAAGGGTATTTTTTACAAAGCCTTTAATATTTAGTCTGTCGGCTTCGGTTTTGACAAAATATCTGAAATTAACCCCTTGAACTATACCCTTTATAATTACCCTGTAAGCTTTTAAACCCATTTTTGCGTTGTTTTTTGTTATTGCCGTTCGGCGAGCTTTTTCTCCAATTCATGGATCTTTTCTTTTAGTTCTTTGATTTCCGAAGATCTGGCAATATCAGCTCTTTCGAGAGTTTTTTTAATGGATTCGTCAATCAAGGAGGAAAGTTTCTGTTTGCTATTAGAATAAAAATCCTTCATGTTTTTTGAAAAATCCTCTGCTTCTTTCTTGCCAAAATCCTGGTTTACGATAAAGTCGTCTAATATCTTTTGAAATTTATCGTCGGTTGCCGTAAGAAAACTGCTCACAAGCCCGAATAACTTTTCCAGATTGGATTTTTTTTCTTCCATAATCCCTCCACTTAAAATTTAAATTTCAATATTGACTTAATTATTAACTTAATTAACTTAAATTTTATCTAAATCAGCCGGCTAATTACTCTTAAAACTCACGGTTCAAGCCCCGTTCGCAAAGGGGGGGGTGATTGGCTATACTTCAGAATTATTATAGGTTTCGAGGCGCTCTATTTTAGTTTCTTTCCCCTTTTTCTCTCTAAGGTAGTATAGTTTAGCCCTGTTGACTTTTCCGCGATACATGAGTTTTATCTTATCAATCAGAGGTGAATTTACCAAAAACGTTTTTTCCACGCCTATCCCGTAAGATAATTTTCTAACGGTAATAGATGAACGCGCGGCGCTCCCTTTTTTAGCAATAACAACCCCTTCGAATATCTGAATTCTTTCCTTATCGCCTTCTTTGATCTTTTGATGCACTCTGACGGTATCTCCAGCCTTAAAATCCGGTATGCCTGTTTTTAAAGAAGAGTTCTCGATCTTTTCCACGATACTCATGATTTTTTACTCCTTTTGGTTTTTAACTATTTAGTAATGAATTAATTACTTGAGCAGCCCCGGTCTGTTAATCTTAGTTTTACGAACGGCGTTTTTTATTCTCCATTCGTTTATAAGTTTGTGGTTTCCGCTTAGCAAAACTGCAGGAACCTCACGGCCATATATCTCGCGAGGCTTCGTGTACTGGGGATATTCAAGCAGCCGAAAGCCTTCGGATATACCTTCGCAAAAGCTCTCTTCCTTTAACGATCCGGTATTGCCGAGAAATCCGTCAATATATCTTGCTACAGATTCGATTAGCACTATGGCGGCAATTTCGCCACCCGAAAGGATGTAATCGCCTATGGATATTTCGACGGCATTAGTTAAGCCGGTAACGCGGGCATCAATTCCTTCATATCTGCCGCATATTATTATTAGATGACCTAAAGCCGCAAAACCTTTAGCTATGGAATTGCTTAAAAGCTTGCCGGATGCGGACATAATTATGGTTTGCGTCTTAATAGGCGTGATATTTCCGGAACTATATTTTTTATTACAGGCAAGATTAGCGTATTCCCATGCTTTTAGTATAGGTTCCGCCATTAATAGTTGTCCAGCTCCGCCCCCGTATATTTTTTCATCAACTTTTTTATGCTTGTCTTTTGAAAATGTCCGTGGATTGATAATATTTATCTCGACGATGCCGTCTTTTATTGACCGGCGTATTAAACCGGCTGCAAGAAAAGAGTCGAAATATTCGGGCATTATTGAAATAATATCTATGATTTTTTTCATTGTTTCATTAATTTTCCGTTTATGCTGCTATTGTTTATATTTATATTATTTTTATACCTTGAAAAGTTCTTCGTTTTTTACCGTAACCCTTTTTGTCCGGAGATCTACGGCTATTATGTTTTCTTCCGTCATCGGCAAAAGGTAAACGCCGTTATCCGATTTTATTTCCATTATATCGGCGCCGCTACCAGAGTAAATTTCGGTTACTATTCCTATATTTTTGCTTTTTGTATTATAACAGTTTAAGTTGACGAGGTCTATCACGAAATATTCATTCTTTTTAATATCTTTAATGACGATGTCATCTTTTTTCACAAACAGCTTAAAGCCCGCATATTTTTTTGCCTCGTCTATAGAAGATACGACAGAAGATACAAAAGAGGTTACGGAAGAAGATACAGGCAAAGAAGTATGCGTATTATGCATATTGATAAGATCCGAACCGGTATTGTATATTTTAAAAATATAGCTTTTATTATTTGACCTGATATTTTGTATATTTAGCCGGCTGTATGCGCCGCCAATACATAAATATAAAGGCGTTTTTTCGGCGATAATCTTTGTAAAAGGATTGTAAAACCTTACGATAAGTTCGCCTTTAATGCCGTGAGGCTTAATTATACTGCCGACGGAAATATAAGTATCGCTGTTCATAGAAACAGGCGAGATTAAATAACAATCTTGCTTTTTTAAAAATGAGCAATGCAACTCAAAATAAAAATAAAAGGCTGTCCGGCATTTGTTAATCAGCCTAATTTTTTAACCAAAGACTTTACGGTGTCGGAAGGGGCAGCGCCCAATTTAACCCATTTGTCAAACTTTTCTTTGTTTATTTTAACCTCTGCCGGATTAATATTCGGGTTGTAAGTCCCTATAATCTCGATGAATTTTTTACTTGCAGACCTTTCGCTGCTGGCCGCAACGATTCTGTAAAAAGGTTTTTTATGCGAACCGGTTCTCGCAAGCCTGATCTTAACTGCCACTTAAACCTCCCTTATTAATAATTAATAAATTAATTAAATTAATTAAATAGATTTTTAAAATTTGACAATGCGCCAAATTTATTTTTTTTAAATGATTTCATCATTTTTTTGACTTCTTCGAACTTTTTTATGAATAGATTTACATCGTTTACCGTTACTCCGCCGCCGCCGGCAATCCTTTTTCTCCTGTTGCCGTTAAGAATATCCGGGTTTGCTTTTTCTTTCTTAGTCATAGAGTCTATTATTGCCCTTGTTTTAACTAATTCTTTTTCAGCTATTTCGGGATTGAATTTATCCTTAATCTTAGAAAAGCCGGGCATCATGGATGCTATATGGGATATTCCGCCTATTTTTCCAATCATTTTAAGCTGGTCGGCAAAATCATTTATGGTGAATTCTTTTTTATTAAGACTGTCTTCTATAGCTTTAGCGGCTTTTTCATCAATGGCATCCTGTGCTTTTTCGATTAATGTTAAAACGTCGCCCATTCCAAGTATGCGGTTTGCTATTCTTTCACCGTAAAAAACCTCAAATTCATTTAGTTTTTCACCGATCCCGATAAATTTAATAGGTTTGTTTATGGTTTTTTTAATGGAAAGGGCAGCCCCTCCCCTTGAATCTCCATCAACTTTAGTTAATATAACGCCTGTAATATCTAAAATATCATTAAATTTTTTTGCCACGGAAACGGCGCTCTGGCCAAGCATGGAATCGGCAACGAAAATAATCTCGTTCGGGTTAAATTTATTTTTAAGCATCTTAAGCTCGTTCATAAGAGGTTCGTCTATTTCAAACCTTCCTGCCGTATCTACTATGATAGTATCGTAAGCGTTTTTTTCCGCTATATTGACGGCATTAGCCAATATTTCATCTGGTTTTTCGTCTCGATTATCCCGCCTTGTTTCGTAAACCGGCAAATTTAAACTTGCGCCTATTTTCTTAAGTTGAAGTATTGCCGCAGGCCTGTAAATATCGGCAGGAACAAGATATATGCTTCTTTTTGAACGCGAAAGATAAAGCGCAAGTTTGCCTGCTGTAGTCGTCTTACCGGAGCCCTGAAGACCGATAAGCATGATAATTACGGGCGGTTTTGCCTTTATATTAAGGGGTTCGGGTTCCCCGAGAAGATTGACCATCTCGTCCCTGATAATTTTTATCATTTGTTGGGACGGCGTCAGACTGTCCGCTACCTTTTCGCCGATAGACTTGCTTTGGACGTTTTCGATAAATTCTTTTACGATCAGGTAGTTGACATCGGCTTCTAAAAGGCTGAGCTTGACTTCTTTAAGGCAGTCTTCGATATTTTTCTCGGATAACTTTCCGTAACCCCTGAGGTTTTTAAATACCTTTTCTAATTTTGAACTTAAGCTATCAAACATATTAATGTAATATTATATATATTATAATAGTTATAATTATAATAGTTAT
This sequence comes from bacterium, assembly GCA_021818985.1. GTDB lineage: Bacteria > SZUA-79 > SZUA-79 > Acidulodesulfobacterales > Acidulodesulfobacteraceae > JAKASO01. Next base: position 42,559 of record JAKASO010000008.1, on the reverse strand, counting down.
AGGATATGATGCCGGTTTATTTACGATAATTTTTATTTATTTATTATGCATTATGATAATGATAATTTGATAATTAAAGCCTTCTCCTGCCTGAAATGGCTTCCGATAAAGTGTCTTTGTCTATATATTCAAGATCGGAACCCACAGGGATGCCTCTTGCCAGCGTAGTAATTGAAATATCTAACGGCGAGAGCAGTTTTTGGATGTAAAAAGCGGTTGCTTCCCCGTTGGAGTTTGGATTTAAGGCTATTAATATTTCTTCGAATTGTCCATTTTGAACTCTCTCAACAAGTTCTTTAAGCTTTATATCGGATGGTCCTATGCCCTCTAACGGACTTATTAAACCATGTAGAACATGATAAACCCCCTTAAAATTCCCGCTTTTTTCAAAAACATAAACTATTTCCGGATTTTCTACCACGCAAAGGGTTTTTGTATTCCTTGAGCCGCTGTTGCATATTGGGCATAGCTCATCATAACTTAAATTAAAGCACTGCCTGCACAAATTAACGTTTTTTTTAGCATTAGTCAAGGTGTTTGCAAGATTGTATGCGATAGCCTCGTTTTGCGAAAGTATGTGAAAAGCGAGCCTTCTTGCAGACCTTTCTCCTATGCCCGGCAGCTTCCTTAAAGAAGTTACGAGCTCTTTTACATAATCTATTTTATCAATTGCCATAGGTTATCGGTATTTAGAATTGCCGCTAAAGAAAATATGCAGTTATATCTGTAATAAGCTGGAGATTAAAAAAGTCCTGGTATATTAAGTCCGCCGGTAAGCTTGGACATTTCATTGGTGATAAGTTCTTTAGATTTATTCAAAGCCTCGTTAACTGAAGCAACGATAAGATCTTGAAGCATTTCCGCATCATCGGCGTTTATGACGTTTTTATCAATAGTTATTGAAATAAGCTCCTGTTTTCCATTCACCTTAGAGGTTACCATGCCGCCGCCCGAACTTGCCTCGACAACTTTTTCTGCAAGCTCCTCCTGCATTTTAAGCATGTCTGTTTGAAGTTTCTGAGCCTGTTTCAGCATGCCCGCAATATTTTTTGACATTTTAATTTTCCTCCGGTTATTTTATTTTTTGATTAAATTTAATTTAACTTTATCATTTTAATATATTTTTATATTAAATTGCAATAAAATTAATAAAATTGAAAACTTGATCGCGAAGAAACTAAGGCGTCTGCTACCGGATTTTTCTAATGCTTTCGATATAACCGTTAAATACATCTTTAACATTGCTTATCATTTCTCTAAATCCGGCATCGGTGATATCAGCGGGATTATTGCCAGATTGGCCGGTTTCAGGTGAGTCGTTTCCGGCTTTATCTTCCGGTAAATTTGAAAAGCTGTTTATAAAATTTAAAAAGCTTTCGCCGCTTTTCAGGGCAGTTTCAGTTTCAGAGGAAGGCATACTATCTTGTTCTATATGTTCTATAGAGCCGGCATCGACAATACCGGCAGGGCTATTGCCGGAACGGTCTGTTTCCAGTTCCAGTTCCGCCGGCAAAAGGCCGGCATTAATATCGGGATTAACTTGATTAACTTTATAATTATTATAATTATTTTCAGATAAAGCCGTATTTGAAGATGGCGGCATGACCGTTTTAACAGGGGAAACCGAATTTAACTTATCTATCTTATTTATCTCTATCTTATCTATCTTTTCGATTAATTTTTTCATATCGCTTCTTGACGGAACATTAAGGAGCTTGAATATAACCAGCTCTATCATGAGTTGCGGAGAAGATATACGTTGATACCGGACTTCAGATTCCATGAGTATATCAATCATATCCAAAAGTTCCTCGGGGCTTTTTTGTCCGGCAAGAGGAGCGAGAGAGCCTGCTTCTCCTTCAAGCATATCAGTTATAAGAGATTGGTAATTAAGCTTTATCACAAGAATGTTTCTTATAAAATAAGCAAGCTGTCTTATAAATTGCCTGATATCTGCACCAGAAATATATATATCGTTAACGATTGCGATAGAGTTTTCATAATCTTTTCTGAAGATTGCCGAAGCGGCATTTTTTAATGCCTCTTTAGGGGTTATTCCAAGAATAGAGCTTACATCGTCGTTTATTTCTTTTCCATAATAAGATATTACGGTATCTAATGTAGAAAGGGCGTCCCTTAAAGAGCCATCGCTGATGCTGGCGATAGTCATAAGGTTTTCTTCCGATATTATTATATTTTCTTCTTTTGAGACATCTTTCAATTTTGTATATATGGTGGAGGGCGGTATTCTTTTAAAGGTAAACCGCTGGCACCTTGAAAGTATCGTTTCCGGAACTTTGTGGATCTCCGTGGTGGCAAAGATGAACTTTACATGTGAAGGCGGCTCCTCCAAGGTTTTTAAAAGGGCGTTGAATGCACTGTTAGAAAGCATGTGGACTTCGTCTATTATATATATCTTATATTTTAAGCTTTGAGGGGAATACAGTATATTTTCTTTTAATTCTCTTATATCGTTTACACCGGTATTAGACGCTCCGTCAATTTCTATTACGTCAACGGAACTTCCGTTTTGAATTTCGGCACAGGCGGAACAAGTGCCACACGGATCAACAGTTGGCCCATTTTTACAGTTTATAGATTTGGCAAGGATTCTTGCAAGTGATGTTTTGCCTACCCCCTTTGTTCCGGAAAATATATAGGCATGGGCGATCCGTCCCGAATTGACGGCATTTTTCAACGTTTTAACGATTACATCCTGTCCTATAACCTCGTTAAATGTTTTCGGCCTGTATTTTCTAGCTAAAATCTGATACATGGTTTTATTATAACATATTTTAGGCAACTTGCATGATTGATTTTTATATGAAAAACTGCTAAACTTATCAAATTATGCAAAAATATGAATTAATTGGTCTTCCTAGAAGTTACAACTACAAAGAGGCTGAAAAAAAGATAGCTAAATACTGGGAAGAAAACGATATTTACGGGTTTGACGAAGATGATAATACAAGATCTGTTTTCTCGGTTGATACACCGCCGCCTTATGTTTCTTCCGCTCATCTTCACACCGGGCATGCGATGAGCTATTCGCAGGCTGAATTTATAATCAGATATAAAAGAATGAAAGGATTTAATATCTTTTATCCTATGGGTTTCGACGATAATGGACTTCCTACCGAGCGTTATGTCGAAAAAAAATATAAGATCAATAAAGGCAAAATTTCAAGGGAAGAGTTTATAGATTATTGCCTTAAAGAGACAAAGATCGGAGCGCAGACTTATAAAAACCTCTGGAAATCGTTAGGAATTAGCGTTGATTGGAGTCTTTCGTTTTCTACCATAGACGAAAAGTGCAGAAAAACTTCACAAAAATCGTTTATCGAACTTTATAAAAAAAAATTAATAGAGAGAAGAAATGAGCCTATTATCTGGTGTCCGGCATGCAGAACATCTTTAGCCCAGGCGGATATCGCCACTCAGGAATCCCCGGGCATTCTTTACGACATCGAATTTAGTTCCCTGTCTGGTGAGAAGCTGATAATTTCAACGACAAGGCCGGAACTCATAGGCGCCTGTGTCGCTGTTTACGCAAATCCTGCCGATGCCAGATACCTTCGCTTAAAAGACGAAAGAATAAAAATACCGCTTTACGGCCGCGATGTTCCGGTAAAATATGACGAGTCGGTAGATATGTCATATGGAACCGGCCTTATGATGGTTTGTACCTGGGGAGACGCCGAAGATGTAAGAAAATGGAAAGAGCATAACTTAGATACTGTTATTATTATAGATGAAGGTGGCAGGCTGAACGAAAAATCCGGACAATATAAAGGCGTAAATATAAGGGAAGCGAAAAAATTAATAGTCGAAGATCTCAAACAAAACAACCTTGTTAAAAATGAAAACCGGCTTGTGCATACGATAGGCATACACGACAGATGCGATGCCCCGGTCGAGTTTATCCAGACTTCGCAGTGGTTTATAAATATTCTGGACCATAAAGATGAATTTACCTTTGCGGGGAACGGTCTTACCTGGTTTCCGTCTTTTATGAAGACAAGGTATGAAGAATGGGTTTCCAATCTCAAGTGGGATTGGAATATCTCAAGGCAGAGATTTTACGGGGTGCCGTTTCCCGTATGGTACTGCTCCAAATGTGCCGAACCTGTTCTTGCCGAAGAAGACGAGCTTCCGGTTGATCCGTTAGTTTCACCGCCGCGCCGCGCCGCGCAATGTCCTAAATGCGCAAACAAATCCTTTATTCCCGAAAAAGATGTTATGGATACATGGATGACATCTTCAATGACTCCTTTTATTAATGCCTCCTGGGTTGAGAAGGACAGTTCTTTAATGACCAAGATATTTCCGATGAGTCTTAGGCCTCAGGCGCAGGAGATAATCAGGACATGGTTATTTTATACGGTGGTTAAGTCCATCTATCATACCGGCAACCTGCCGTTCAATAATGTTATGATAAGTGGGTGGGGTCTCGATAAAAACGGTAAAAAAATGTCTAAAAGCTTCGGCAATTTTGTGGCTCCCGAAGACGTGATAGAAAAATATTCGGCAGACAGCTTAAGATACTGGGCGGCAAAGGCAAACCTTGGACAGGATCTGCGGTTCAACGAGGAAGATGTTGCCAACGGAAGAAGGCTCCTCATAAAAATATGGAATGCCGTAAGGTTCTTAGTGTCTAATATTGACGATGATTTTGATCCATATTTGGAAGATATAGGGAAAATTGGGTTTGGGATGGTTGAAAGATGGCTTTTAACCGGATTTGAAAATATCTTGCGAAGCGCGGGAAAGTACCTCGAGTCTTATGAGTATTCTTCGGCGCTAAGGATTACAGTCGATTTTTTTTATAATATTTATTGCGATAATTATCTTGAAATAGTAAAGAACATTTTTTGGGATGAAGGCGGTTCATCAATTGAAGGAAAAAGCGAAAGGAAAAGAAGATCGCTTAATGCGATGTATTTTGTATCGTTAAACATACTGAAGGTTTTTGCCCCGTTTTTACCGTTTATCACGGAGGAGTTGTTTTTATCATTTTACAGCAGATTCGAAACGGGAAAAAGCATACATTTATCTAAATGGCCTGAATTGCGCAAAGATTTAATACACGAAGATTCCATAAAAACGATGCAAATACTTCTTGATATACTCGAATCTTCCAGAAAATTAAGAACGAATTTAAACCTGCATCAAAATCATAAGATCAAGAGGCTTTTTATCAGATCCTTGGATGCGGAGCTTATTGATGCGCTGAACATATTGTCGGCGGATATTATTTCTGCCTGCAGGGCGGACGAACTTATAATATCGGACCTGGCAGATTTTCCCACCGCTAATCCGGCAATTTTTATATCGCTTGAAAAATGAATATTGACAATCTTGCAATTTAGTTTAATAATATAGCAGATTTCTTTTTAAAATTATCTTATTTTTTAATGATAGTAAATCTAAAAGGTTTAGAAAAAAACGCAAAAGCGTATGAGATCAGGTTATCTGATCAGCTTTTTCAGAATGTTTTACAAGCAAGCGGTTTGCGGTTAAATGCGCGGGCAAACGATATAATCGGGGTTATAAACCTGAAATTAAGCGGTTTGCGGTTAAATGCGCGTGTCGTTTTAGAGACTAAGATATTATTGCAATGCGTCAGATGTCTGTCGGAATTTCTCTTTGATATCAACGAATCATACGATTTTGTATATATGCCTGCCAATATGGCTTACGAAGGGGCAATCTCCAAAAATATCGAGCTTAAAGAGCAGGATATGAACATAGGTTATTATAATGAAGGAAGTATAGATGCTTATAATATCATAATAGAAGCAATAAATTTAAGTATTCCTTTAAATCCCGTATGCTTACTAAGGTGTGAAGGCTTATGCCAGAGTTGCGGCGCGAATTTAAATACGGAAAAATGTAAGTGCGAATAAATAATAATAAATTAAGGAGATATTTATCTTATGGCAAATCCGAAGAAAAGGCATTCCAAGTGTAGAAGAGATAAAAGGCGTTCTCATGATTTTCTTGAGGTTGCAAATTATTCAAAATGTCCTAATTGCGGAGAACCTGTTCTGTCGCATAGAATGTGTCCGAATTGTAAAACTTATGCGGGCAGAAAGATAGTTGCGGAAAAGACCGCTTAAGTTTTACATAACGGGTTCGGCACCATTTTTACTATATTATTTATAATAACTTGTATAATAACTTAGTTTATGACAATTTAGTTATTAATTAAGGAAAGGCAGTTCAATTTTATGAGCGTTTTTTATCAATGATTAAAATAGCTTTAGATGCTTTTGGTTCGGATATGGCGCCTGATCCTGAAATTCTCGGGGCTATAGCTGCGATTAAGGCTGATGAAAATTTGGAAGTGATCCTTGTGGGAGATGAAGGCGTTATTGCCAGTGTTCTTAAAAAAAACTATCATTCTTCCGGCAGGATTACAATAAAGCATGCTTCGGAACGAATCACGATGCACGATCTTCCTTCTTTTGCCGTAAGGAATAAAAAGGATTCGTCTTTACGGGTTGCTTATGAACTTGTCGGTAAAGGGGAAGCTGATGCCGTGGTCAGTGCCGGTAATACGGGAGCATCCCTTGCCGTCGCCATATTGATTTTTAAAAGGCTTAAAGGAATAGACAGGCCTGCTATTGCCGCTATTATACCGGCGCTTGGAGGCTATACCATACTTTTAGATGCCGGCGCCAATGTTGATGTAAAGCCTCATCATTTAGCCCAGTTTGCGATTATGGGTTCCGAATATGCAGCTTTTATAAAAGATATTGGCGACCCTTTAATAGGTCTTTTAAGTAACGGCGAAGAGGAATCCAAGGGGAACGAGCTGACCCGCGAGGCTTATAAAATAATTCAAAAAACCGATCTAAACTTTTATGGTTATGTTGAGGGCAGAGAAATCTTTAATGGCAAAGTTGATGTGGTCGTATGTGATGGTTTTACCGGCAATGTTGTTTTAAAATCATCCGAAACTTTGGCAGAAACAATATTTAAGCTTTTAGGAGACGAGATCAAAAAAAGTCCGATGGCACAAGTCGGATATCTGCTTGCCCATAAGGCGATAAAAAACTTTAAAAAACTCATTGATCACAATGAATACGGCGGGGCGCCGTTACTTGGGATCAATGGCGCAGGTTTTATTGCGCATGGTGGAGCCGGCTCAAAAGCCATATCAAGCGCGATATTTGTCGCAAAACATTTTGTGGAAAAACAAATAAATTCAAAGATCAGGAAAAAGATAGAATCTAATGTGCAGATGATAAATAATACCGTTAAAAGTTCCGCTAATCCGGTATAACTTTTATTCAAATCAAGAATTAAATTAATATTAATTAATATTAATATATCTATATTAATATAGATATATTATATATCAGGAAATATTAGTGTCTAATGTTAAAACCGATAGAACGTTCTAAAACTTAAAGGATAGTTCTTCTCTTTCGTATAAATATGAGAGTATCGGAGGTATGGTTTATCATGAAATTTATGAAATTAAGGGTTGTTACAAATTGATAAGATCATTGATAAAAGGGGTAGGTTCTTATGCTCCTCCAAAGGTGCTTACTAATGCCGATCTATGCGATATGGTCAATACATCCGATGAATGGATAACGTCGAGGACCGGCATCAAAGAAAGAAGGATCGCCCGAGATAACGTAACGACGGCTGATATCGCCACTTACGCATCAAAAGCCGCACTTGAAATGGCTAAGATAGATCCGCTCGAAATTGATCTTATAATTTTGGGGACGGTTACGCCCGATATGCTTTTTCCTGCTACCGCATGTATGGTTCAGCACAGATTGGGTCTCAAAAATGCTGCGGCTTTTGATATAAGCGCCGGCTGCAGTGGTTTTATATATTCTCTTTCGATAGCCGACAGTTTTATCAGGTCGGAAAAATTCAAAAATGTGCTTGTTGTAGGCGTTGATATTCTGTCTAGAATTACTGATTATACCGATAGGGCGACGTGTATTTTGTTTGGAGACGGCGGCGGGGCGGCGGTTCTTTCCGCAAATTATAACGGCGGTAGAGGCATATTATCTACACATATACACGCCGAAGGCGGTCATGACGATATTCTTAAACTCCCTGCGGGAGGATCGTGTATGCCTGCTTCACTTGGAACGATGACTAACCGCGCTCATTTTATAAAAATGAAGGGATCGGAACTTTTTAAATATGCCGTTACATATCTTAAGGATGTTGCCATGGAAGCAATACTGTACAATAATTTAAAACCTGAGGATATTGATCTGTTTATTCCTCACCAGGCAAATATGAGAATAGTCGAGGCAACCGCAAAAAAATTGGGATTTCCTATGGAAAAGGTATTTGTCAACCTTCAGAAGTACGGCAATACCTCGAACGGTTCGATACCGCTTGCTTTAGATGAAGCATACAGAAGCGGCAGGGTCAAGGAAGGGGATATTGTCCTGGTTGACGCCATAGGAGCCGGTCTTACATGGTCATCCGCGCTCATAAAATGGTAAGAGTTTTATAGACTTTTATAGACAATGCTTGAGCTGACATTATGTTTAACGTTAAGTCAATGAATATTGTAAGAAAATATTAAATATTTACGAAAATGATAAGATCGCCTATATGTGAAATGTTAGGCATAAAATATCCGGTTTTTCAGGGAGGAATGGCGTGGGCATCTGATTTCAGGCTTGCTGCAGCCGTTTCAAACGCGGGAGGTCTTGGAATAATCGGCGCCGGCCAGATGCCGCCCGAAGCGCTTGTCAAACAGATAAGACAGGCTAAAGAAAACACCGATAAGCCGTTCGGGGTAAATCTTATTCTTTATTTGTCATATATTGACGAGCTTGTGGATGCCGTGATACGGGAAAGTGTTTCAGTCGTTACTACCGGCGCCGGTAATGCCGGTCTGCTTATAAAGAAATTTCACGATGCTGGAATAAAAGTCATCCCTGTTGTTCCGTCCACTGCTCTTGCAAAAAGATTAGAAAAAGCAGGAGCGGATGCCTTGATCGCCGAAGGAATGGAATCAGGCGGACATGTTGGCGAACTTACGACGATGACGCTTGTTCCTCAGGTTGTCTCCAGCGTCAATATACCGGTTATAGCAGCAGGCGGTATAGCGGATTATAGGGGTTTTGCCGCCGCTCTCTGCCTTGGCGCTTGCGCGGTACAAATGGGAACAAGGTTTTTAGCTACAAAGGAATGTCCCGTTCATCAAAACTGGAAAGATATGATAATTAAAGCGGGAGACAGGGATACCGTTGTAACAGGCAGACCTACCGGTCATCCCGTCAGGGTTTTAAAGAATAAGCTTTCCAGGAAGTTTCTGGAACTGGAAGAAAAATGTGCGAACATAAAGGAATATGAAGAATTGGGAATAGGAAGGTTGAAAGCTGCCTCGGTTGACGGCGATGTTGAATATGGCTCCGTTATGAGCGGCCAGATAGCAGGAATGATAACGGAAGAAAAAACGGTAAAAGAAGTTTTAGATGAAATAATGGAAAAGACGGAAAATTTTATAAAAAATTTTCCTGAATTATCGGGTGTAATTAATTAACTAAAATGGAAAATGGATTAGACAGCAGATTGGCGTTTGTTTTTCCCGGTCAGGGATCCCAGTATACTGGGATGGGTAAAGACATTTTCGAGAACTTTAAAACAGCAAAACTTATTTTTGAAGAGGCTTCGGATGTTCTTAAGACCGATATGAAAAAATTAATCTTCGGCGATGACAAAAAGCTTCTCGATCTGACGGAAAATACTCAGCCTGCGATATTGATCGTAAGCATTGCCATACTTAATGTTCTTATGGAGGAATACGGCATAAGCGCATTATGTACTTCTGGTCACAGCCTTGGCGAATACAGCGCCAATGTCTATGCAGGTTCGCTTGATATGGGTGATGCGCTGCGCATAACAAAAAAGAGGGGGGTATTAATGCAGAATGCCTGTCCTGTCGGATTTGGAAAAATGGCGGCAGTTATCGGGCTTGATATTGAAACCATAAAGGAAACTATAAATTTTGCTGTACCGGGGATAAATGCAATGAAAGAAGGCGGCGCCTATATTGCTAATTATAACTCGCCTGTTCAAACGGTGATATCCGGCGAGGCATCCGCAATAGACAAGGTGTGTTCTATGCTTAAAGAAAAAGGGGCTAAAAAGATAGTATTTTTGCCTGTTAGCGCTCCTTTTCACACTCCATATATGAAAGAGGCAAAAAATGGTCTCGAGTCTTTTTTTAATCCGAAGTGGTTTAAAGATGCCGAAATAGACATATTTTCAAATGCGACGGCTTTGAATTATTCAAAAAAGGAAGATGTCATGAACCTCTTGCTTGAGCAGGTTACAGCTCCGGTGAAATGGGAAGGCTGCGTGTTAAATATGAAAAAATTATACAATATAGACATCTTCATCGAAATAGGCCCGTCGAATGTTTTAACCGGGCTTATTAAGAGAATACAAAAAGGCAGCATGGCGGTCGCGGTTGATTCAATCGAATCTATAAAAGGATTTAATAAAGCGCTCACGGTTAATTCCTAAAGAAATGAGGTATCAGGTTTTGTTATGGCTTACTCTATTGATCTGAGCGGTAAAGTGGCGGTTGTAACCGGCGGTTACAACGGGATCGGTCTTGCAATTACAAAGGCGCTGCTCGGTGCAGGAGCAAGGGCGATTATTGCGGGGAAGAGTTACGATAAATTTATAGAGGCGGCAAAAGAACTTGCTGGTCTATCCGGTAATTTTGATTTTTATGAACTTGATATAAAAAATGGCAAAAATATTCCGGAAACGATCGGAAAAATTATCAAGAAAGAATCGAAAATAGATATACTTGTTAATAATGCGGGAATTACAAAGGATTCTATTTTGCTTAGAATGACCGACGATGACTGGCTTGACGTTATTAACGTCAATTTAAACGGACTATTTTATGTTACAAAGAGCATATTAAAATATATGGTCAGGGCTAAAAGTGGCAAAATAGTTAATATTAGCTCAGTCGTAGGAGAAACCGGCAATGCCGGTCAGGCAAATTATGCTTCGGCAAAAGCCGGCATGATAGCCTTTACTAAATCTGCGGCAAAGGAATATGCTTCAAGAAATATTTGTATTAACGCTGTTGCCCCGGGTTTTATTGCTACGGCAATGACGGAAAAGTTAAATGAAAATATAATAAGCGGCATTAAAGAAGGGATACCGCTTAACAGATTTGGCAGTCCGGATGACGTTGCCCTTGCGGTTTTATTTCTATCTTCCGGCATGTCCGATTATATTACAGGAACGGTAATAGACGTTAATGGCGGAATGTTTATGAGATAGCGATGTTAACTTAATTATGTTCGTATAGGAGGTGTTTTTAAATGTCGGTCGAAGAAAAAGTTAAAGAGATAATAGTGGAACAACTCGGTGTTACGCCTGATGAGGTTACCGATGACGCTTCATTCGTCGAAGATCTTGGAGCGGATTCTCTTGATACCGTTGAACTTGTTATGGCTTTTGAAGAAGAATTCGGAATAGAGATATCCGATGAAGATGCTGAAAAGATTAAAACGGTCAAAGATGCCGTTATTTATATCGAAGAGCATACAAAATAATCCGGCGTGAATTTTGAAGTAAAAAAGTTTCAGAAATATTGATCTATTTATAATAAATAAAAATATCTGGTTTTATTACGGATGCGGTATACGAAAATGGAAAAATTTGATTGCAATAGAAGGGTCGTCATTACCGGATTGTCAATGATCACTCCTTTAGGAAACGACGCGGAAACTTCCTGGAACAACATGATAAAAGGGGTAAGTGGCATAGGTATGATAACCCGTTTTGACGCGTCTAATTATGCAACAAAAATAGCCGGGGAGGTTAAAGGATTCGACCCTGAAAAGTTTATTGATAAAAAAGATGTGAAAAAAATGGATCAATTTATCCATTATGCGGCGGCATGTGCAAAAATGGCTCTTTCAGATTCCGGTTTCAAAATAAATGATTCAAATGCCCATAGAGTAGGTGTTTGGATTGGCGCCGGCATCGGCGGGCTTATGACTATCGAAAAATACCATACCCTGCTACTTGAAAGCGGTCCAAAAAAGATTTCCCCGTTTTTTATACCGATGCTGCTTATAAATCTGGCGTCGGGACAGGTTTCGATCATGGCTGGTGCCAAAGGTCCCAATGCGAGTACGGTTTCTGCCTGTTCTACAGGCACTAATTCCATTGGGGATGCCTATAAAGTAATTGCAAGGGGAGATGCCGATGTTATGATAGCCGGAGGCACTGAATCCACTATCACCCCTCTTTGCATTTCTGGTTTTAATGCCATGAAGGCACTTTCGACAAGAAATGACGAACCGGCTAAAGCATCCAGACCTTTTGACAAAGACAGGGACGGTTTTGTTGTTAGTGAAGGCGCCGGCATCGTAATACTTGAAGATCTGCAAAGCGCCGTTAATAGGGGGACAAAAATATACGCCGAAGTAACTGGATATGGGTTGTCTTCCGACGCATACCATATATCCACTCCAGATCCCGGTGCCGACGGGGCATATTACAGTATGAAAAATGCGCTGGACGATGCACGGATCTTGCCTGAAGATGTTGATTACATTAATGCTCACGGAACATCCACATATTATAACGATATAAATGAAACGAGAGGCATTAAAAGGCTATTTAAGGAACATTCAAAAAAAGTGATGGTCAGTTCAATAAAATCCATGGTGGGACATGCTCTTGGTGCCGCAGGAGGCATTGAAGCCGTTGCCGCGACCCTGAGTGTTTACACGGGAATAATACCTCCTACTATCAATTTTAATGAGCCGGACAAAGAATGCGATCTCGATTACGTTCCTAACGTAATGAGAAAAACTAACGTTAGATATGCCATCTCGAATTCTTTCGGGTTTGGCGGCACCAACGCAACGTTAGTGTTGAAGAAATGGGAAAAGGAATAATAAGAAATAATAAGGAATAATAATGATATATATAGCTTCGGATCATGCGGGTTTTGAATTAAAAGAAGATATTAAAAATTATCTTCAGGATAATAAGATTGAATATGCCGATTTAGGTACGGATTCTGAAAAAAGCGTAGATTATCCCGATTATGCATTTAAGGTGGCAAAAGAAGTTAATAATACTGCCGGGTCGCTTGGTATTCTAATCTGCGGCACAGGTATCGGAATGGGGATAGCGGCAAATAAAATCAAAGGTATAAGGGCTGCATTAATCTACGACGAATATACGGCAGAGGTTGCCAGAAAACACAACAATGCCAATATAATTACACTCGGAGGAAGAACTATGACACCTCTTGAAGCGCGGAGATATATAACAAAATTTATATCCAGCGAATATGAAGGCGGACGCCACGATAAAAGGATCACAAAAATTGAGAACGCCGAGAAATAAATACCAATTTAAACCAAGCCTTAAAGAGCCTTAAAGATAGAGGAAAAATTGAATACAAAATATTTAAAGGAATTTGATCCGGAAGTTTATGGTTTTATCGAGAAAGAATTAAACAGGCAGCAAAATTCGCTCGAACTTATAGCTTCGGAAAATTTTGTATCCGGATCCGTAATGGAAGCACAGGGATCTGTTTTGACCAATAAATACGCCGAAGGTTATCCTAAAAAGAGGTATTATGGTGGATGCGGCTACATTGACAGCATCGAACAAATTGCCATTGACAGGGTGAAGGAGATTTTTAAAGCGGAATATGCCAACGTTCAGCCCCACTCTGGTTCCCAGGCAAATATGGCGATCTTTTATGCATTTCTTAAATCCGGCGATACTATTCTCGGCATGGATCTTTCCCATGGGGGACATCTAACCCACGGCAGTCCCGTTAATTTCTCTGGAAAATATTTTAACGTTGTGTCTTATGGAGTTAACAGGGAGACTGAAACAATAGATTATGAGGAATTAAGAAAGATTGCCGTTTCATGTTCGCCTAAGATGATAATCGCAGGTGCCAGCGCATATCCGAGAATAATAAATTTTGAAAAATTCAGGGAGATAGCTGATGAGGTCAATTGTTACCTTATGGTTGATATGGCGCATATTGCCGGACTCGTTGCGGCGGGGCTTCATCCAAATCCTGTTCCTTACGCGGATTTTGTTACTACTACCACCCATAAAACACTCAGAGGACCGAGAGGCGGCGTTATACTTGCTAAGACTAAGTATGAAAAGGAATTGAATTCCGCAATTTTTCCTGGAATACAGGGAGGACCTTTGGAGCATGTAATCGCCGCTAAAGCTGTGTCATTTAAAGAGGCTCTATCGGATGAATTCAAGGAATACCAAAGGCAGATTGTCTTTAATGCCGCCGCGCTTGCAGATACGCTTAAAATTAATCGTTTCAAGCTGATTTCCGACGGAACCGACAACCACCTGATGCTTGTTGATTTCAGAAAATCCGAATTAACAGGAAAAGAAGCCGAAAGGTTGTTAGATGAAACCGGAATAACGGTAAATAAAAATAAAGTTCCGTTCGACGAAAGAAGTCCTTTTGTAACCAGCGGAATAAGAATCGGAACTCCTGCAGTAACCACCAGGGGGATGAAAGAAGGGGAAATGGTCAAGATAGGCGAACTGATTTCAGAAGTTTTACTTAATCCTGACAATAAAACTGTAACGGAATTTGTTAAAAAAGAGATAAGGCTTCTATGTAAAAATTTCCCTTTATATGCGGATCTTCATTCATAATTTGTAGATAAAATAATATGAAGTGCCCTTTTTGCTCAAGCGAAGATGACAGGGTAATCGATTCGCGGCTGTCTAAGGATGCTAAGATCGTAAGGCGGAGAAGGCAATGCAATGCCTGCAATAGAAGGTTCACCACGATCGAAAAGGTGATCCTGTCGTTGCCTTTAGTAATTAAAAAAGATGGAAGGCGGGAGGTTTTTGATAGGCAGAAATTATTAAATGGTTTAATGAAGGCATGCGAGAAAAGACCCGTTTCTTTGGGAGACATTGAAGAAATAGTTCAAGTTATTGAAAAACGGGTTGAAGACAGCAATCTTAAAGAAGTTAGGAGCGATGAGATCGGCAGGCTTGCCCTGACCAAGCTTAAAGATATTGATGCTATCAGTTATGTTCGTTTTGCCTCGGTTTATCTTTCGTTTAAAGATATAAACGAGTTGTATGAGACAGTATCAGAACTTATTGAAAAAAACCGGATTAAATGAAATATCAAAACAGCGATGAGTTTTTTATCTCCCGCACTTTAACCCTTGCCAAAAAAGGGGCAGGATTTGTCTCACCTAACCCCCTCGTAGGCGCGCTCGTAGTTAAAAATGGCATGATCGTAGGTTATGGATACCATGAAAAGGCAGGCGAACCCCATGCAGAAATAAATGCCTTGCAAAAAGCCGGCAAGCAAGCGATTGAGGCTACTTTATATGTTAATTTAGAGCCTTGCAGCCATTTTGGCAAAACCCCGCCATGTGTTGAAGCAATCAAAAAATACGGGATAAAGAGGGTCGTTGCCGGTATCCTCGATCCTAACTCTTTAGTTTCTGGTAAGGGTTTTAAGTATCTTAAAGCAAACGGCATAGAGGTTAAATACGGGGTGCTTGAAAGCGAAGCAAAAAAATTGAATGAAGTGTTCCTGAAATATATTACTAAAAAGGAACCATTTGTTACAATTAAAATTGCCGTTAGTTTGGACGGCAAGATCGGATATGAAAAATCCTTTAAAAATAAAGAAAAGTTTTATCTTTCTTCCGAAGAGTCTCTTGAATATGTGCACTATTTGAGGTTTATCAATGACGGCGTTATGGTATCTGCAAAGACTGTTATCAATGACGACCCGTTGTTAAATATAAGATATGGAAAATACGGCAACCGTAAAAAACTGCACACAAAGATAATCCTTGATCCGAATCTTGCAACCCCGCCTGATTCAAAGCTCTTTGAAACCGGAGGAAAGATTCTGATATTTACTTCTGAAGATTTTGACAGCCTAAAGAAAAAAAAGGGGGAGCTGCTTGAACAAAAAGGTGCAATTATACAAAAAGTATATTATAATAAATTATATAATAAATTGCACAATGGATTATATTTAGATTTAAAACAGGTTTTTAAAATATGTGCAGAAATGGGAATAACGAGTATTCTTGTCGAAACGGGCAGGGGTCTTTTTGGTTATTTGGCGTTAAACGGGCTTTGTGATAAATTAATAGTTAATGTTACTCCAAAGATCCTCGGGGCTGATGGTACCATAGACATTTTTGACGGCGTAAGGCTTATAACCGGCGGCTCTGCTGAACCGGTTATTAAAAAGGATGCCCCCTTTTCCGGTTCCCCGAAGAAGAAAGGCTATATTGCTTTTACCGGTCTGAGTGTAAAGAAGGCTGGCGACGATGTCTTTTTAACTTATTATCCCGGGAACATATATACTATACCTAAAATTACCTAGAATTGTGGGTAGAAATTATTAAAGAAGAATTCATTTAAGAAATTTCTATCCGCAATTTTGGAATATAATAAACAATTATAAAAATACCCAAGTACTGATTTATTTAGCATCTGGATTTGGAAAAATATAAAAAATAATAACCTTAAGGGTATTTATTTTATTATGTTTAGCGGAATAATAAAAGAAAAAGGAAAAATAATGTCAATAAGGCTAAATTTCGATAATGGCGATGTCTGCGTTTATATCCCGGAGTCTTCCAAATATGCTTATGTTGGACAGAGCATATCGGTGGACGGGGTGTGCCTTACCGTTAAAAATATAACTAAGAAAACCGCCTGTTTTGATTTTACCCCGGAGACCTTTAACAAATCAACGCTAAAGTATATGAAAAACGGCGATATCGTTAATATTGAACCTGCACTTTCCATAAATGCAGATATATCCGGGCATTTTGTTCTTGGACATGTTGACGGGATCGGGAGGCTTTTTCTTAAAAAGCCGTATAAAAACTCTTATGTGTTAGGTATAAATGTTATAGATAACGGGTTAAAAAAATATTTGATAAATAAGGCATCCATTGCCGTTAACGGGATAAGTCTGACGATTGCCGATGTTAAAGACAGTGGTTTTTTTACAAGTATCATTCCGTTTACTTATATAAATACCAATATTGAAAATAAAAAACCGGGCGATCATTTTAATTTGGAGTTTGATATAATAGAAAAAACTGTTTTAAAGAGTGTTGAAGATATTTTAAAAGATTTAAAAGATCGGGGTAAAATTTTTAAAGAGGTGTTTCAATAACCATGTCTTTAGCTACCGTAGAAGAAGCCGCAGAAGAGATGAGAAAGGGCAGGATGATAATCCTTGTTGACGATGAGGATAGAGAAAATGAGGGGGATCTTGTCATAGCTGCCGAGAAAGCCACTCCCGAAGTAATAAATTTTATGGCTAAGTACGGGCGCGGACTAATCTGTTTAACCTTAACCGAAGAAAAAGCCGACCAGCTCGATCTTCCTCATATGGTACAGAATAATCAGTCAAAATTCGCTACGGCTTTCACGGTATCTATTGAGGCAAAGGAAGGGGTTACTACGGGAATATCCGCCCGGGACAGGTCGCATACCATTTTTACCGCGATAAAAGATGATACTAAGCCCTCGGACCTTGTCAAACCGGGGCATATATTTCCGCTGAGGGGAAAAAACGGCGGGGTTTTAAGAAGGACGGGGCAAACCGAGGGATCTATTGATATAGCCCGTATTAGCGGTTTAAAACCCTACGGTGTTATCTGCGAAGTTATGAAAGACGACGGGACTATGGCAAGAATGCCTGACCTGATGGAGTTTGCAAAACAGCATGATTTGAAGATATTAACGGTGCAAGATATAATAAACTACCGGATCAAACACGAAAAGCATGTTAAACGGCTTGTGGAGGCTATTATTCCAACCAAATACGGTGGGGAGTTTAAGGTGATAGTTTATTCAAATGACATTGACCTTAAAGAACATATCGCACTTGTAAAAGGAGAGATAAATAAAGATGAACCGGTGCTTGTAAGGGTCCATTCACAGTGTATGACTGGTGACATCTTCGGTTCCCAGCGGTGCGATTGCGGCGATCAGTTAAAAGCCGCTATGGAAATGATAGCCAAAGAAGGCAAGGGAGTCATTCTTTATATGTGTCAGGAAGGCAGGGGGATAGGGCTTATTAATAAACTAAAGGCTTATAACCTTCAGGATCAGGGGTATGATACCGTTGAAGCCAATAAACAATTAGGTTTTAAGGCCGATCTTAGGGAATACGGCGTAGGCGCGCAGATTTTAGTTGATCTTGGAGTCGGAAAGATGAAGCTTATGACCAATAATCCGAAAAAGATAATCGGACTTGAAGGCTATGGTCTTAGTTTTATCGAAAGGGTGCCGATCGAGATTTACCCTAACGAAAACAATTTTCACTACCTTAAGACGAAAAAAGAAAAATTGGGTCATATAATAAAAATTAAAACAAAAACGAATTAACATTAAAAAAAACGAAAACAACATGGAGTAAATTCAATGTATAATGTAATTGAAGGCGGGCTTGCCGCTGCCGGTTATCGTTTTGGAATTGTTATTTCTAGATTTAACGAATTTATCAATGCTAAGCTTTTAGATGGCGCTCTCGATTATTTAAAGCGTTCGGGAGCCGGCGAATCCGATATAACTGTCGTTAAAGTTCCCGGAGCGTTCGAACTTCCGATGGCGCTCAAAAAGATGATCGGGTCTAAAAGCTTTGATGCCATTATCTGCCTTGGCACCCTTATAAGGGGCGAAACGCCACATTTTGACCTCCTTTCACAGCAGGTAATGAAAGCGATATCAGAGTTGGCGGTTTCGTCCGATATTCCTGTAAGTTACGGCATTATTGCAGCGGATTCAACCGATCAGGCAATTTCAAGGGCAGGAACAAAGATGGGGAATAAAGGATTTGATGCCGCGATGTCCGCGGTTGAAATGATTAATCTTTATTCTAAAATCAAAAGTAAAAAAAATAAAAAAAATGACTAAAAGAAGAAAAGCCAGGGAATTGGCGTTACAGTTCCTATATGAAACAGATGGGAACCCGGTATCCCTTGAAACAAAAATAAATTCCTTTTATCGCGAATTTGCCTCAGAAAGCCTCCTTCGAAACGGTTTTATAGATTCTGCTCAAAATCTTTACAGTAAAAAAGAGTCGGTCGAGATACATCATTTTTTTGTAGATCTTGTAAACGGAACGCTTAATAATATCGGTAGGATTGATGGCCTTATAAAAAATGCTTCAAAAAATTGGGTCATTGAGCGCATGTCAAGGATAGACAGGAACCTTCTTAGGCTTTCCGTCTATGAAATGCTTTATTTTCCAGAAACTCCTAAAAATGTTGTAATTAATGAGGCGGTGGAGATAGCAAAGAAATTTGGAAACGAGGAATCTTCCGCATTTATTAACGGCATTTTAGACAATATAAAAATAAAAGAAGACAATATTATAATAAATAGTAAAAATCGGGAGGCAGCGAGTTGAGCGATAACATTAAAGACAGCGTTTCTTTAGATATCAGGGGCCTTTGTTGAGGGACCCCGGTTCTGGCGGTCGCCAGAAAATTAAAAACTCTAAAAGAAGGCGATATATTGGTGGTGCTTTCCGATAAGTTTTCCATGCTTAACGATATGCCTGCTCTGTGCAATCTTATTAAGTGCGATCTGATAAAAATTACCGATATGAACGATATGTTTATCTTTTTTATTAAAAACAGGAAATGGAGCGATCTTTTACAAATACAAAAATAAAAACAACGGATATTCGGCAGCAGGCTATTAACTCTGCGTTGTAATGGCAATAAGAATCTTAATAGGAACCGGAAACAGGCATAAATTTGAAGAAATTTCTTCGATCATGAAGGGTTTAAAAGATAGGGCATCTTTTATTTTTGCAAATGATATTTTTGGGAATGTAGAGATTGTGGAAGACAGTAAAACTTATGGCGAAAATGCTGAAATTAAAATAAAAGGCTATCTGAAACTTATATCGGAAACCCCGGAACTATTAGATAAGCTGTTTATAGATTACATCGTTTCCGAAGATACAGGTCTTGAAGTTGCATGTTTAAATAATGAACCGGGTATTTATACCGCAAGATATGCCGGAGAAAATGCGGCAAGCAGCGAAAATATCGCGAAACTGCTTAGCGCTATGGATGTAAATAATAAATGCAAAAAAGATAGGAAAGCAAGATTTGTTTGTGTTGCCTGCCTTTATGATATGCGCTGTCATTCATCCGAATTTTTTGAAGGTATATTAAACGGTTCTATTTCAAATTTCCCGCGTGGTAAAAACGGATTTGGCTATGATCCAGTTTTTTTTATTCCAGAGCTGGATAAAACCCTTGCCGAAATTAGTGAAGCCAAAAAGCATAAAATATCCCACCGCGCAAAAGCCTTTAGAAAGATAGCAGCCGCTATCGAACATAGGCGGTGAACTACCCCTCAATAAATTAAGGGGCTTCCGCGTTTCAACATATGGCTGCTTTTTAGGTATAGCAAAAGCTATTGCGTTCATCCACAGGAGCACACTTAAGCAAGCGTTAATGTTAATAATGATTAAAATTTTAATAAACTTGCCATGCTAGCTTATAATTATATTTACTCTTTGAGGCTTTCAGCATAGATCTCTATAAGATGTTTTACAGGCAACTTTTTGTCGTTTTTTATTATCCCCGATTGATCCTGTAAGGAGAACATACATCCTGAACATGAGGTAAGTATGATCTGCGGCGAAGCCTCCTTTATTTCCTCGAATTTTTTCTTGGTTATCTCTTTGGAAATATTATAGTGCCTTATATTGAACATTCCGCCATTTCCGCAGCAGTAGTTATGTTTCAACGGTTTTAATTCCAGAGCGTCTATTTTGTCAAAGATGGAGCCGGCTTCCCCAATTAAGTTTTCATTTATTGTCGAGGGTAAAAAATCGTCAGGGGTTTCAAGATGGCACGGTATATGAAATACCGCATTCAACTTATTTTTCAACTCTCCTTTTTTAATTTCGCCGCCCCTTTTTTTAAGCAGATTTAAAAACGTCCAGATATCTTTAAGTTTGCCGGCAAAATCTATAACATCCCGGTAATTTTTATCGCTTTCATTAAAATATAATGGATAAAGTTTACTTATAGAATATGAACATGAAGCACAGGATGTTACGATAGTATCAAGGTTAAGTTCTTTAAATGCCAAGGCGTTATTTATAGCAAGTTCTTTAAAAGAAGCAATATCGCCGCTGGATATATGCGGCAAACCACAGCATAATTGCGATGAAGGCACGTAAACCGAACCCCCGTTCTTATTAAGTGCAAAGGCAGTATCTTCGGATATTTTCGGATAGACCGCATTAAAAGCGCAGCCGGTAAAATATCCCACTTTTATATATTCTGTTTTTGACGGGAATTTTAGATCTTTATGTGTGATAAAAGGGAAATATTCAGGTTGCGGCACAAACCTGTTTTTGAATTTTAAAATACCCGATAACCTCAACCCTGTTTGAAGCAGCAGCCTTTTTTTGCTTTTAAGGATCTTAAGAACTAAATTGGAAACCGAAAGCGGCTCGTTGTTTATCTTTCTAATCGCCGCTTTTTCTTCGGCAACGAGAATTTCGGTACAAACCTCGTTAGGACACACGGAAGAACATCTGCCGCATAAAAGGCAGGTAGATAAAGCCTTATCTATTTTGGAAACGCTTAAAGGTCCGGCGCCGCTTTTTTCTATGGAGATTAGATGAACCCTTCCCCGCGGGCTCAAAAATTCATTTAAGCTATAGTTATATGTGGGACAAACAGGAAGGCATTTACCGCATTTAACGCAATTTTGATAGCTCTCTTTATACTTATTATAGTTATAGTTATTACCGTTGTTTATATTTATATTGTTGTTCAAATTTTTTGTTCTTTAACTCTTTAGGAAATAATTTTATAAATTAAATGCGGAAAAAGACTATATCATTATTGTTTAGTCGAATATCTTACCCGGATTAAGTATATTATAAGGATCGAACGCTTTTTTAACGTTTTTCATTAAATCAATATAGTATTCGCCGTATTTTAACTTCATAAATTCCTTTTTTATAAGCCCGATGCCGTGTTCGCCCGATATACTGCCACCTAAGTCAACGGTTTTTCTCAGGATTTCGCTTTTTGCTTCCTCCCCCCTTGCGACCATATCTTTATCGTTTTTATTTAGCATTATATTCACATGGATGTTGCCGTCCCCAAAATGTCCGAAGTTAATGACGGGGATGCCGTGTTTTTCGGAAACTAACCTCAAAAATGAGAGCATTTCGACAATTTTATTAACGGGAACAGCAATGTCGTTATTTATTTTAAAATTTCCGTATATTCTAAGCGACGGGGAAATAGCCTTTCTTGCATCCATAATAGCAGATTTTTCTTTGTCGCTATGCGATGAAAAAAGAAAAGAGGGTGAAAATCCGTTTAATATATCCGTATATTGACGGATAGATAAAGCGACTTCTTCTTCCGTGCCGTCCGCTTCGATAATAAATAAAAAGCTGCCGTTTATGTTATTTGCATCTATAAGATCACTTTTGAAATAATTTTTTACAGATTTTATGGACAATTCATCCATAAATTCGAGCATGGAGGGTCTGTTTCTTAACTTTAGAAGAGAAATGGCCGCATTAAAACCGTCTTTAACATTGCCGAAAGACGCAAGAATAAGGGAATTGGACGCTGGTTTGGGCAGGATTTTAAGGGTTATATTTGAAAAAAGTCCTAAGGTTCCTTCGGAGCCGACAAAAAGCTGCGTTAAATTGTATCCCGCGACATCTTTTACGGTTTTAGAGCCGGTTTCGATAATTTTTCCGGCGCCGGTAACGGCTCTGATGCTCGCAACAAAGTCTTTTGTTACGCCGTATTTAACGGCTCTGGGCCCTCCTGCGCATTCCGCAACGTTTCCGCCGATAGTGGAAAATTCATAGCTTGCCGGATCGGGGGGATAAAAATAGCCTTTGTCCGTAAGATATAACTTAAGTTCGCCGTTTATTACACCCGCTTCCACGGTAACGAACATATTTTCTTCGTCTAATTCAAGAATACGGTTCATTTTTGTGAAAGAAATGACTACCCCACCTTTTAAAGGCAGGCTTCCGCCTGAGAATCCGCTGCCGGCGCCCCTGCCGACGACGGGCAATTTATGTTTTATACATAGCTTGATAAGAGAGGATATTTCATTGACATCAAAAGGGAAGACCACATAATCGGGGAGAAATTCCTTTGTTGTGGCATCGTAAGAGTAGCAAAGAAGTTCTTCTTTTTCGCATAAGACCCTGTCAATTCCAAAAATAGCTTTAAGTTCGTTATATATTATATTATCAGCCAATTAAACACCTGCTTTTTTTGTTTATTATAGCATATTTTTGCATTTTACGGGTATATCATCTTAAATTGGGTGAAGCAAGGAGAGTAACGGCGCTCTCTACTTTCTCGATATGTGCGGGTAAAGAGCCGGCAAATTCGCCGTCGCATTGATAATAAATATTTCTATTTCGATCGGGATCAACTGCGCAAATGGATATTTTTTTTGCTTTGAAGTAGTGTTTTGGATCCGTTTTATAGCCGTTTTTAAAGATTATAAACTTAATAATTGATGATATTATATCCTTTCTCTGTTTTAAGTTGTTCAATATACGAATACTGAAATTATCATTAAGGCAGGAGCTTTCAGGAAACAATTTAAAAGGTCCACCATAATATTTAAGATTAGCGACTATTATCTGATTCGCGTTTAGCGGCTCCTTAAAATCAAAAGAATTAGAGCCCTCATCCTCTACTGTCAGATAAATTTCAGGAAATTCGTAATTTTTTGAAGCATTTATTATTTTTTTTATATATCCCAAATATTTTACGTGATTGTTTACAGCTTGATTGGAAAGGTTTTTTCTGTTAGTTTCTTCTTCCACGTTCTTTACAACAAATGCGTCAAATCCAATTCCCGCCATACTCAAAAAGAATCTGCCATTTATTTTTCCTATATTTGTCTTAACGGGCTTGTAGGTATCAAGAATTGTCCCAAGCGCTTTTTTAAGAAAAAACGGGGTTTTATTTTCTAATGCAAAAAGGTTTACCGTTCCCATAGGAATATGGGCTATTGGTATATCGGTAAAAGCAAGCCTGTTAATTATATTGTTTAGGGTTCCGTCGCCTCCCACCACGAAAACGGCATCGAAAGGGGCGGTTGTCGTTTTATCTATATTATCTTGAAGAGAATTTAAAGCGGTAAAGCTAACGCCGTTCTTTTTTAAGAAATCCTGTATAAATAAAAGTTTTTTGGGAGTAAACCTGCCGGATTTAGGATTATATACGACTAATATGTTTTTAAATGTCATAATAAAATTATACCCTTTTTTATTGTTTTTTATATATACTTAAATATTATTGGTTAAAAAATAAAAAAATAGCTTATTTGCATAAAAATAAATTTAGTCCGATGATTCCTAAAGAAATTATAGAGGAAAACTCTGTCTCCTACGCAAAAAAGTTCAACATAGCTTTAGACAAAGATCCGTTTCCATGGTTTTTACTATCTGTATTATTTGGAGCAAGAATATCCGAAAAAATAGCATGTAATACTTTTGCAATATTTAAATCTAAAAGGTTGTTATCTCCATACCCCTCATTCATCGTAAGAGAGGCTGCTAAAAACTTAAATATTGATCTTTACACTTATTATATTCAAGAAAATATCAATTATAATACCTTAGAGAGTTTTTTGGTAAAGATCGGTAAAAACTGCATTAAAAACAATTGTGAAAATTGTATAGTTAAAATATATTGCGTTAAATTTAAAAGCTAAGACTTGAATTTTTAAAGATTATATAATCCGCCTTGTTTCTATGCAAGTTTCTATGCAGCTTTTAATAAAAAATGCCGTTAACATTGATTGACATTAAAATGTTATTAATTATAAGGTTATTAATTTGACTTTAAGGTTTTGATATAGTATAAATAAACAATAAGATATAAGTAAATAATTTATGTAATTTATGACTTGTCAGGTTTATATTTTTTATGGATTTTTTTATGAATTTATTATAATTGATTTCTTTAAAAGTAATTGAATAATAATAATTGAGGGCAATATGCACCATACAAATACAGGCATATTCAATAAAAAGGTATACATACCGTATATGTCGGATGCGGCTTATGCTTTAAGCGCTACATTCATTAGATGCGGGATAGATGCCTCTGTTTTAGACGAACCAAACGAATCAACTCTTAATTACGGACTTAAATTTACAAATGGAAATGAATGTATGCCGTGTTTTGTTACTACCGGCGATATTATTAAAGTATTGGAAAAACCCGGCTTTGACGCAAAAAAATCGGCATTTTTTATGCCGAGCTCCCCGGGTCCCTGCAAATTTGGCCAATATAACAGGCTTCATGAAATGGTTCTCAACAATATGGGTTATGATGAAGTTGAATTTTTAGTGCCGAGCGCAAGCAAATCATATACCGATTTTGTAGGGGATAAAGCGTTTTTATTTAGAAAGCTTGCATGGCAGGGATGCGTTTCGGTTGATATCCTCGAAAAGGCTTTATATCGTGTAAGGCCTTACGAAATCAACAAAGGAGAAACTGTTTCGGTTTACAAAGAATGTTTAGACTTGGTCACGGATGCGATAAAAAACGGCGAGGATCTATATGAAACAATAAAAGTTTGTGCAGGAAAATTTGAAAATATTTCTAGAAAAGATGAAGAAAGGCCGATTATAGGCATAGTCGGCGAAATATTTTTAAGGGTGAACAAATTTACGAATAATTTTACGATAGAAAAGATCGAATCCCTTGGCGGAGAAGTTTCGGTGGTGCCCACTTATAAATGGATAACCTTTACCACTTACCAATATGCTATGAACGCCTTTAAGAATAAAAAGATAAAGGATATTTTCCTGAGTTTTTTGGTAAATTATTATCAAAAAAAAGATGAAATCAATATGTTTAAGCCGTTTGGCAAATTATTGCGCCACCATAAGGAAACAAGTATCAGGCGTATATTATCGTATGCAAAGAAATACATTAACCTGCCGATTGGCGGAGAGGCTATATTGACCGTTGGCGAGTCAATAGATTTTGCAAAAAAAGGGTATTCCGGAGTAATAAGCATCCATCCGTTCCACTGCATGCCCGGGGCAATAGTCCAGACTATTTCTAAAAAATTCAGAGAAGATCTGAATAATTTTCCATGGATAAATTTATGGTTTGATGGACAGGAAAGCGCAAATTTAATGCTCAGGCTCGAGGCTTTCATGCATCAGGCAAAACAGTGGCAGGAGACCGGATATGCCGTTTTGGAAGCAGCTTAAAAATTTTAAGGACAATGCATTTTTTTTCGCCGCCGTTTTTTTGTTCGCCGTTCTGTCAATTAATATTAATATTAATGTTCGCAGTTCTTTTGCAGCCCCGCATTCTACCGTCGCAAAAGATGTTTCTGCGACTGGAAGTTCCATTGTAGAAAAGCTGTTCAATAAGCTTAAGCCGAGCGTTGTACATATCGAGGCATTTGGACTAATTAAGCTTAAGAACGGCGCAATAATGCCCGTAGAAAGTATCGGAACGGGTTTTTTTATAAGCAAAACCGGTTATATTCTTACTAACTTTCATGTTATTGGAAATGCAAGCAAAATATATGTGGGTTTTTTGCATTATAAAAATATAAAGGCTGATATAATAGGCACCGATCCAGCTTCCGATCTTGCGATTATTCATATTAATTCATCAGGCAAACATATTGTTCCGGCGGCATTGGGTAATTCGAGCAAGTTAAGAGTCGGAGAAAAGGTTATGGCGATAGGAAATCCTTATAACCTTTACCAGACGGTTACGACCGGCATAATAAGCGGATTAAAGAGATCCCTGCTCTTTCCTCAGGCAAGGTTCTACGAAAATATCATTCAAACGGATGCGGCAATCAATCCCGGTAATTCCGGCGGCCCTTTAGTGGACTACAAGGGGCGGGTGATAGGAATAAATACCGCTAAATTAACCAATAATGCCGAGAATATAGGCTTTGCCATCCCGATCAATCTTGCAAAAAAAGATATTCCGGAATTGATTAAGTATGGTCGTATAATCAAACCGTGGCTCGGCATCGAAGCAATAAAAATAAATAAAAATTTTGCCGTGCTTTTCGGAATGAAGGACATACATGCCGGGCTTCTTATAGAAAAGGTCTTCCCCGGCAGTCCGGCTTACAGAGCTGGACTGCGAGCAGGGAAAAGAATAATACAAATGAAAAATATCATATATGTTCTGGGGGGCGACATTATAACGAGGATCAATAATATTAAAGTCTATTCTTTTTCGAGGTTAGAAAAGCTTATCAGCTCGTTCTTACCGGGTCAAGTCATTACCGTTAAAATCCGCAGGGGCAAAGTGGTCAAACTTGTAAAAGTAAAATTATCGAAGGAACCTTAAATCTAAAAATCCAAATAAATAAATCTAAATAAATTATGTTCTTAACCGAAAAAAAAGATATTAACGAGGTTATAGACACCCTTGGGAAATATAAAAAAATCGGAATAATCGGTTGTGCTTCCTGTGCTTCGATCTGTTTAACCGGAGGCAGTGCGCAGGTTAAAGAAATGGAAAAGCATTTAAGCGGCATGGGAAAAGAGATTACCTTTACTATTTCAATAGACGAGCCATGCGACGCCCGGGTTCTTAAAGAAGATATGCGGTTTGTCGAAGACGAATTGAAAGATACCGAGGCTGTTCTTGTGCTGTCTTGCGGTACCGGAGTTCAGACTATCGGAGATTTTACGAAAAAGAAAACAGTTGCGGGCGTTAACAGCAGGTTTATTGCGCAGACAGAACACATCGGGGAATATCATGCCTTATGTCAGGGATGCGATGAATGCAGGTTAAATGTAAGCGGGGGGGTTTGCACCATTACATTATGTCCAAAAGGGCTTTTAAACGGGCCGTGTGAAGGACACGACGGTATCAAATGCGAGGTAAACGAAGATAGTACCTGTGTGTTCATGACCTCCTATGCCAATATGTCAAGATTTTCGGAAGAAGAAAATATCGGCCGTATTCTCAGCCCCAGAGATTACAGTATAAATATGCTCCCAAAAAAATAAAGCAGCTTTTAGCCGGTTTGCATTTTATATAATTTTATATATATAAGCGCCGATACAGCATACATTTTATACTTTAAACATGAAGATTATACCTTGCATAGAGACGCCTGTCAGCGGGAATTATAAAGATTTTATAAAAGAACTTGCATCCCTGTGTGAAGTTGTATCGAAATTAAATGGTAATGATCAACATCCTTCTATTATTATAGAGCAAAACTTTGGAATTAACTCTATTATTATTTCCAAAGAGTTAATGGAGGCCGGTAATAAAAATAAAATAAATGTGATCTACGCTTTTAATATGAGGGATAAAAATAGGATTGCAATATTTTCCGATCTCGTTACCCTTAATCAGTTAGGACTTAGAAATATTATCATTTCCGAAGGACTTCATCCGGTAAAAACATCTTTTTATTCCGCCAAACCCGTTTATGATATAGATTCCGTTGCTTTAAGCTCCGCAATCAAATTAAAAACGGAAAAAGAAGCAAATTTTCAATTAGACAGGCTCGCCTTTAAAGATTTTAACCTTGGGGTTATGGTGGGAGCGTCAACCCCCGTTGATCTTGTTAAAATAAAAAAACTTGTTTTATTGGGCGTTGACAGTTTCATTATAAATTCCTTTTTAGATAACGTGGGAGCAATTAAATACATTAAAAGCCGGAACAGGGAATGTTTGATAAATGTAAAAGAAACCGGCATTAAATCATTAGACGAAGGAAAGGACAAAGCTGTCGAATACGGTGCAGATGGGCTTATCGTCAAGATAATGAACGAAAAAACCAATATATTTAACAGATTTTAAGACGATATTAGGCGATATCCACCGTTTTTTCGGAAGCTGACCTGTGTTTACATTACATATTATATAATTATATAATTATATAATAACTATATAATAGCTGTATAACAATAGCTGTAAAATATAAAATAAAATGAAAAATTTATTCGTTGATGGGAAAAAAGGCGATAGAGCTATAGTGCTGGGTAACGAGGCTATAGCAAGGGGGGCGTTGGAAGCCGGCATAGGCTATGCTTCGATGTATCCGGGAACGCCTGCATCGGAGATTATCATAGCGCTCGATAAAAATAAAAGCCGTATTAAAAACCTTTATACGGAATTTAGTTTGAATGAGCAAATATCTCTGCATGGAGCTATCGGGGCTTCATGGTCGGGTATAAGGTCTTTATGCGCGATGAAAAATGTAGGCTTTAACGTAGCAAGCGAACCAGCTCATTTTTTGGCTTATACCGGCGTAAAAGCAGGTCTTGTTGTTGCTATAGGTTCTGATCCCGGCGCACCAAGCAGTTCAAACGAACAGGACGACAGATGGTATAGCCTGCATACATATATGCCGGTTATAGAGCCGTCAAATATTCAGGAAGCTAAAGATTATACGGAAAAAGCTTTTGACATATCAGAAGAGTTCTCTTTCGGAATTATGTTAATGACGCCTTCAAGGTTGTGCCATAATGCTGGCACCTTGATCTTTGGGGATCCAAAAGAGCGGGATAATATTAAGGGCGATTTCAAAAAAGATCCGGATAATTACCTTAATCTTTTCAGCATGGCGGTAAAAAACCATAAAAAATACCTTGAAAGATATGAACTCCTTAAAAGATATACGGCAGCATCGGAATTAAACAGAATAATTAAATCAGATTCACGAATAGGGTTTATCTCCTCCGGCATTATATATGCCCATTTAATGGAAGCATTCAGAATGCTTAATGCCGGCGAGCATAAAATATTAAAATTGGGTATTACCTTTCCTCTCTCCGAAGAGTTTATCAAAAGATTTTTTAAAGGGCTGGATGAAGTCATTATCGTGGAAGAGGCGGAAGGATTTCTTGAATTTCAGATTAAGAAGATAGCTTATGAGGCCGGGTTTAAAGGCAGGATTTACGGTAAAGATATATTTGCGGCTTACGGCGAATTAACGTTAGATGATGTCATTACCGGTATAAGCCGGTTTTTAAAAAAACCCACTCCGGTATATTTTGATGAAGCGCTTAATAGAAACTCTGCAACCTGCGGCAGGATACCTCAGCGGATGGGGACGTTTTGCGTGGGCTGTGGTCATCGCGGGACGATGTATTCCCTGTTAAAAGCAGCCGGATTTTCCAATACGGACGGTAAAGGCAGGGATTTTGTGATAGCCGGCGATATCGGGTGCTATACGCTAGGGCTTTTACCGCCTTATAATGCAATGGACTGGCTTACGTGTATGAACTCCGGCTTAAGCATCGCTCAGGCTATCAGTCTTGCCGATAAAGATAAAAAAATCATCGCGCTTGTCGGCGATTCCACGTTTTTTCATTCCGGTATCCCCGTTCTGATGAATGCCGTTCAAAATAATGCAAATGTTTTGTATATCATTCTCGATAATGGCTGGACTGCAATGACTGGTCATCAGAAAACCCCCTCTACCCAAAAAGACGTCAACGGTTCTGCCATTCCAAATCCCGTTAATTTAAAAGACCTTTTGAGATCTCTCGGCGTTTCATATATTAAAACCATTGACCCAAACAGCGTCAAAAGATTTTCGGTTTTGATAAAAAGCGCTCTTAAAGAACAGGGAATCAAGGTTATCATTGCAAAAAGGGAGTGTATATTGCAGGAAGAAAGAAGAAATAAGCTAATGAGATTAAAAAACCCTCTTCAAAAACCGGAACCGCAAGCGATATATGAAATACAGAAAGAAAGGTGCGCAAAATGCGACGAATGTTTTGTAGAACTGGCATGTCCCGCCATTCAGCTTAAAAAAGATGAGCAGGCCGGTCCGAGCATTGCAGGCATTGCCAAAGAATATTACTATATTGACCCCGCTTCCTGCGTCAAATGCGGGGTATGTTACGAAGTATGTCCAAACAGTGCTATCAGAAAGGTTGAATTTAACCTTACCGGTGAAATGGACGTAAAAAGATCCATGGGCAAATTAACGGAACTGATAATCACAGCTTAAAATATTATAAAAAGATTTTATGAAAAGATTTAATATTGCAATCGCAGGTCTTGGAGGGCAGGGAATAATTACCGCAGGCACTATATTAAAAAATGCCGCATTAAACTCTGAGCTTCATGACGTTTCGGGTTCCGAAAGGCGGGGAGGCGCCCAAAGAGAGGGGTATGTCGAGGCACTCGTTAAATACATCTTTTATGATTCTTTAGATGAACTTAAAGATCCCAGAAAAAATGTACACTCGCCTGTGATACAGGCCGGAGGGGCGGATGTTTTAATTTCGCTTGAACCCATTGAAACATTAAGGGCGGCATATTATATCAATAGCCGGTCTACCGTGATATTTAGCACAAGTCCTCATCTTCCGATAAGCGTCAGAATGAAAAAGGATACATATCCGGCTATTGAAGAGATTGTTAAAGAACTGGCTATAATCACCCCGAAGATTTATTATTACGATTTTAATAAGCTGTCCATTGATAATTTCGGTTTTTTAACTCCAAGGAATATACTGGCGCTTGGAGTTTTATTTTCAAAAACAGGCATTCCGATTGAAAAAGAAATAGTCGAAGATATTCTTGCGAAAGGATCCCAGTCCGAAAATAATTTAAAGGCGTTTTATTTAGGGCTTACCCTGTAAAATTTATAAAGCAATGTTATAAAGTAATATTGTAGAGCAATGAAATGGAAATGCGAAAAGGATTTTTAATGAACGAAGAAGGCCTTACTTTGATAGATGAACTTAAAGAAACGATCTTAAGATATAAGGATAGTTTTGTCTTTAATAAAGCTTTGGATGATATTATTAATGGGAAAGATGAAAAAGAAGGGCTGATTGAGAGTGACAAAGAAACGGTTAAAATGCGCTATATTAATCGGGTCCCCCAAGAAAGACAAGAAAGAAAGGTTATACCTCCGGTTTTAAATAAAAACGGCGCAATCGCAAAAAAGAATAGTTTATTATCTTTAAAAAATGAAAAGGTAAATAACTGTTCAAGATGTCCGCTGAGTAAAACAAGGCTTAATATAGTTTTTGGCGAAGGAGATCCAGGGGCAAGATTAATGTTTATCGGCGAAGCTCCCGGAGCGGATGAAGACAGGACCGGCAGGCCGTTTGTTGGAAGAGCAGGGCAGCTTTTAACTAAAATTATAGAGTCCATCAACCTGAAGCGGGAAGATGTTTATATTGCAAATATCATAAAATGCAGACCCCCTGAAAACAGGAATCCCGGACCGGACGAAATAAAATCATGCACTCCTTTTTTATTAGAGCAGATTAATATTATACACCCCGAAATTATATGTACTCTGGGGAATTTTTCTACGGAGTTTTTAATTGGAGCCGAAAACGGTCCTATTACTAAAACAAGGGGCAATGTTTATGATTATAAAGGTATAAAGGTTATTCCGACATATCACCCGTCATACCTTTTAAGAAATGCGTCAAAAAAAAGGGAAGTCTGGGAGGATATGAAAAAAATCAAGTTTCTTTATTTTAAAAATTAAAAACATTTAAACGGCCCATTTAAACGGCTGCTATGGATCCATAAGTTCTTTAAGTTCTTATTGTGTTATAATTATAATTAAAACTAATTAACCCGGGTGCGCAATAATCAATTAATGATATACATTGCCGACGTTTTAATCTTTTTTGCTTTTATCCTTGTCATAGTTGATTTCTTTGTAATGAGCTACGGGGCTTTCACATTAGCCGGTTCGGTTTTTTTTGTTGTAGGCACAGTGATATTATTTTCGTTAATGCCGGTTGTCCCTGTATTTTTTGAAAGAATAATTTTACCGGCATATATTACACTTGTTATATTTGTCTCGTTTTTCATCTATCTTGGATATAAAGCCCACAAATCGGAATTAAAGGTCGGCGGTTCCCTGTTAGCAGGTGAAACGGGCATAGTTACCGTGGATATTAAAGCAGGCAAAGACGGTCAGATAGAGGTTAACGGCGAATTATGGACGGCATTTTCCGATCAGGAAATATTAAAACGTTCAAAGGTTGTTATAGTAAGCGAAAATAAATTAAGGCTTAAAGTGAAGCCTTATGATGAAAATGATGAAAGCGGAAAAAAACATCTGTGAGGGCGAGACAGTTCGCCTTTACTTATTAATTTAATTAGTTTAATTTAATTAGTAAATTTTTGTAAGTAGGGAGGTATTATGAATGGAGCGGAAGTATTATTTTTTGCTGTTATAATAATTTTTGCCATTATTATTATTCTCTATGCAATAAGGATATTGCCCGAATATGACCGTGCGGTAATATTCAGATTGGGCAGGGCAATCGGGGTAAAAGGACCGGGTCTTATACTTTTATGGCCTGTTATAGACAGAATGGTCAGGGTCTCTTTAAGAATAATTACTCTCGATGTGCCACCACAGGATGTTATAACTAAGGATAATGTTACGCTTAAAATAAGCGCCGTCGTTTATTTTAAAATTATCGGACCGCTTGATGCCATAGTGCAGGTGGCTGATTATTATTATGCAATATCCCAGCTTGCGCAGACTACTTTGAGGAGCATATGCGGCGAAGCCGAACTTGATAAACTTTTAGCGGAAAGGGAAAAAATAAATTCGGAAATTCAGGATATTCTCGATAAACATACAGATCCATGGGGAATCAAGGTGACCATAGTCGAGTTAAAACAGATCGATCTGCCCCAGGATATGCAAAGAGCCATGGCGCGGCAGGCTGAAGCCGAAAGGGACAGAAGAGCAAAGATAATAAATGCCGATGGGGAATATCAGGCTGCCCAAAGATTAAGCGATGCAGCTAAGATCATTGCAGAAAATCCAATGGCGCTTCAACTAAGGTATTTACAAACGCTTAACGA
This sequence comes from bacterium, assembly GCA_021818985.1. Classification (GTDB taxonomy): domain Bacteria; phylum SZUA-79; class SZUA-79; order Acidulodesulfobacterales; family Acidulodesulfobacteraceae; genus JAKASO01. The sequence continues at coordinate 8,663 of JAKASO010000008.1, read as the reverse complement.
AATATCCTCTACTAACAATACTACTATGGTAATACCTGTTCCTTTAGATATAATAAGAGAGATAGGCAAATCAATTTCTAAATGACGATAACGGCAACAACGGCAACGATAAGAGATAAGAAATGAAAAATTATTAATATTAATTTAATATATTAATAATGATAATTTTATAAAATCAAAAAATATAGAAAATGTTTTCGCCTTATTTTTTTCAAAGTAGTAGCGGGTTAATGCAATTATTAATTATACTGATTGCATTGTGGACAATACCATGGAAAGGGATTGCTCTATGGAAAAGCGCCAGACTTAATCAAAAAATATGGTTTATAGTTATATTGATTATAAACCTTGCGGGTATTTTAGCTATTTTGTATATTTTTATATTTTCTAAAATTAAGAAAAAAGAATTAGAAAATGGCAAAAATAATCCAATTTAATTTTAATTAAGTTAATGAATTAAGTTAATGGGGGCAAAAAATGGAATTGGGGATGATAGGGCTTGGTAAAATGGGTATGAATATGGTTTTCAGGCTCTTGGGCGGAGGACATAAGGTTGTAGTGTTTAACAGAACCCTTTCCAAAGAAGACGCAGCTATAAATAAAGGCGCAACAGGTTCGGCGTCCATCGGGGAGCTAATTAAAAAACTGACGCCGCCGAGAATTGTCTGGTTAATGGTTCCAAGCGGGCAGGTTACCGACGATATGTTAAACGAAGTTTTAAAATGGGCGCAGGCGGGCGATATTGTCATAGACGGCGGCAACTCGTATTATAAAGACTCGATTAGAAGGGCAAATACTGTCAAAGAAAAAGAAATGGAATTTTTGGATTGCGGCACGAGCGGCGGCATTTGGGGTTTAAAGATCGGCTACTGCGTAATGGTGGGCGGGAACAAAGATGTTTTTGATCACTGTGAACCGGTATTTAAAACGTTAGCGCCTGAAAAAGGCTATTTATATGCGGGTTCGCACGGAGCCGGTCATTTTGTAAAAATGGTTCATAATGCGATAGAATACGGCATGATGGAGGCTTATGCAGAGGGGTTCGAGATACTTAAGGCGAGCGATTTTAATATTGATCTCGAAAGCGTCTCGGATCTCTGGAACCACGGATCCGTCATCAGATCATGGCTTCTTGAGCTTGCCGTAAATGCCTTTAAAGAGGATCCGGAATTATCTGGTTTAAAGCCGGTTGTAGACGATTCGGGCGAAGGAAGATGGACCGTAAAAGAGGCGATAGATAAAGGTATTCCCGCCCCCGTAATTGCCGATTCGGTATTTATGAGATTCAGGTCAAGACAGGAAAATTCTTTTGGCGCAAGGGTTTTGGCTGCATTAAGACATCAGTTTGGCGGTCATGCCATATATAAATAAACAGCATAAGTATAAATTAAGTAAGGATAAAAATAAAGATAAATAGCATAAGGCGTTTAAGAGGTGTTTGTTTATGTTTATTGACATCAGCATGGATATTGAAGACGGTATGCTCCACTGGCCAAAAGACCCGCCGGTATCCTTAAAACAATTTTCAAGCATTAAAAAAGGGGATGCCGCCAACAATACCTTTATGTATTTGGGAACCCACACAGGCACCCATATAGATGCGCCGCATCATTTTATAGAAGAAGGTATAAGTATAGATAAAGTTCCGTTGGAAGTTTTAACCGGAAAATGCAGGGTAATAGAAATAAGCCGTAATGAAAGCTCCATTACAGCAAATATACTCTCAACCCTTAACATTAAAAAGGGCGAAAGGATATTGTTTAAAACTGTAAATTCGACATTTATAAAAAGCGATAAAAGATTTCATGAAGATTATGTGTATATTTCAAACGACGGGGCAAAATATTTAGTAGATGCCGGCGCAATACTTGTGGGAGTGGATTACTTATCGGTAGAAGGCTACGGCAAAGGGCACGAAACTCATAGAATTATGCTAGGTGCTGGCATTATAGTTATCGAGGGTTTATGTCTCGGCGATGTTCCAGCCGGAGAATACTTACTGACGGCCCTGCCTTTAAAGGTGAAAGGAGCTGACGGCGCACCCGCCCGGGTTATCTTGACAAAGTAAAAATAGATTACCCCGGATTGCGCTTACTATTGTTGCTGGCGGCGGTTATACAGAAATATTTTTAAGGCTGATTATAATGGTATAAGGGGCTGAATAATGTAAATAATGGATAAAATAATAATAAATAATTATAAATAATTAATGAATAAATTAAATTCATGCGCAATCGTAATTTTTGGTGCAAGCGGAGACCTTACCCATTTAAAAATATTTCCAGCGCTGTTTAGTTTATGGGATGAAAAATTTTTTCCCGAAAATTTTTTTATCGTTGGCTTTGCCAGAACGAAAATGACGGACGAAGAGTTCCGTAAAACGATAATACAATCCTTAAATATATATTGCAGAAAAAAGCCGGTAGACGAAGAGGATTTTGCGGATTTTTCAAGCCGCGTATATTATCTGCCCTCAAGTTATAACGATCCTGAAAGCTATAAGACCCTTAATAGTTTTATAAACTCTAAAGCTAAAGAATATAATATTCCAAAAAATATCATATATTATTTTGCCACCCCTCCCAGCTTATATACAATTATAATAGAAAATTTGAAAGGTCCGAGCCTCGTATCCGATGTTTATAAAGGGAACTGTTTTATCAGAATAGTCGTTGAAAAACCCTTCGGCTACGATTATGACAGCGCTCAGGCTCTAAATAATAAACTGTTATCCGTTTTTAACGAAAACCAGATTTACAGGATAGACCATTATCTCGGTAAAGAAACGGTGCAGAATATTCTTGCGTTTAGATTTGCGAATGCTGTATTTGAACCTGTATGGAACAATAAATATATTGATCATGTGCAGATATCGGCGCTTGAATCTATCGGGGTCGGGGTGAGGGCAGGATATTTTGACGGTGCTGGTATTATAAGAGACATGGTCCAGAACCATATGATGCAGTTATTATCTCTTGTGGCTATCGAACCTCCCGCTCTTTTTGATGCAGACGATATTAGAAATGAAAAAGTAAAGCTCTTGAAAAGCATCAGGCCGTATAGTTTAAACGATATTAAAGATAGTGTCGTTAGAGGTCAATATGACAGAGGTTTTATCGGCGGCAAACAAGTAGTTAGCTATAAAGAAGAAAATAATATACCACTATCGTCTATTACCGAAACATATGCGGCTTTAAAACTTTATATTGATAACTACAGATGGGCGGGTATTCCTTTTTATTTAAGATCGGGTAAAAGACTCAAGACGTACAAAACGGAGATCGCCATCTATTTTAAAAAACTTCCGCATAGCCTTTTTGGAAAAGAAACCATAGAAAAAATAGAACAGAATGCAATAATTATCACGATTCAGCCAAATGAAGGGATCGCAATTAAAATAGGGGCAAAATCCCCTGGGTTTAAAATGCAAATAAACCCGGTAAACCTTGAGTTTTCTTATAAATCATCTTTTAAACTGACGCCGCCGGATGCTTATGAAAGGCTTCTTTATGACATAATTGAAGGCGATCAGACCCTGTTTGCCAGATATGACGACATGATGATAGCATGGCAATTCATAACCGGTATTATTAAAGGTTGGCTTAAACTTCCGGAGCCGGGTTTTCCAAATTACGAGGCGGGTTCCTGGGGGCCAAAGGAGGCGGATGAACTCCTTGGCAAAGATAATAGGGCGTGGAATAACTAAATTAATTCGTAAATTAATTAAAAACAAAAAATATTTATTTTGTCATCCGATTAGGATATTATCATGAGCTTAAAACATCTTAAACAGAAACAGAATCTAAAAACGGTAAAAATACCGTCATTATCAATATTAATATCTTTAATAATATTTTTAATACCGGTTCTTACCACTTATAATGTCTTGGCTTTTGGCTTTTGCGGGGGTACGCCGTCTGCAAAGCAGCTGCTTACTAAAAAAGATACGCAAAAGGCTTATTCCATACTTAAAACGACGAAGCGGGACAGTATTAAAAATAATTGTATGGATTGTCATTATATGGTTAATTTAGTCTCCAAAATGAATAAAAAACAACGGATAAAATGGTTTAAAGGAATAAAAGACTTAAGGGCGGTTATTAATAAGTTAAAATCTTAATAATTTTTTAATAACTTTTTTGAAAAAGGCGGCGTTAAAAATTAAAGAAGCTGCAATGGTCTTATTTTCCGAGCTCTTTTTTTGCCGCCGAATATACTTCTTTCGGCGATAATCCCGCTAATTTATAAAGGTCTTCCGATTTACCCGAAGACGAATAAAATGTCGCCCCGAGTTTGCGGAATTTTACGCTTATTCCGTTTTCTGCAAGTAGTGAACCTATTACGGTGCCGATTCCGGTTTTAACGTTATGATCCTCGATAGTGATTATGAATCCTGTTTTTGCCGCCATCTTTAAGTCGTCAATATCTATATCGTTTGGAGCCGTCAGGTTTAATATCAGGGGACTAATCCCGTCTTTTAAGAGCATATCCGCAGCGATCAGTGTTTGCGCCGTCATATTGCCGCCGGCAATGATACAGAGGTCGGTTCCTTTTTTAACTATATCCATTTTTCCGTATCGAAATTCATAATTGTTTCCGAATAAAGGACTGTTTTCATCATTTAAGATCACCGGTATAATTGATCTGCCCATTATGACGGCAAAATTTCCTTCATGGGAAGATATATAGCGAATAACCCTGTCCGTCTGGTTAGGGTCGGCGGGCAATATAACCTTAAAACCAAAGGTAGAATTTAAAAGTCCAAAATAGTCAATACATTGATGGGTTTTTCCGTCTTCCCCGACATCTATGCCACAATGGGTGCAGACGACCTTAAGGTTTGCATGGTTAATATCGTTCAATCTTTGTTGGTTATATACTTCGTCAATGCCGAAAACGCCAAAATCGGCAAAGAAGGTTAGTATTCCATCTGTGGATAGCGCGCCGGCGATTGTTGCGGTATTGTGTTCCTCAATTCCAGATTCAAAGAAATTTTCGGGAAAAGACGACCTGAATCCGCCGGTTTTAACCGAATCTTCGAGATCGCAGTCAAAAACGGCAAACGGAAGCGGATTTGAAGTATTTTTTTTACCGTAATTTTTAGCTATGTCAAGCAGGGTGTTTCCGAAAGCGGATCTGTTATCAATGTTTTTATCTCTGGCATACGTGATCTTATTGCCCGCATCTTCTAATAAAAAAATGTTGTTGATATGAGCGGGGAGGGGCTTTATAACTATTTTTTGTTTTTGTTCTCTTTTTATTATTAGTTCTTCTAAATTATTAGGTTCGTCAAGTTCGTTAAGAGCTTTTGCGCACTCGGCGGGTTTTAAAGCAGAACCGTGATATTTAGCGTTATTTTCCATAAAAGAGACGCCCTTTCCCATAACGGTATTTGCTAGTATCATGACGGGGCTGTCAATTTCATGGGCGTTTTTAATGGCGGCATATATTTCGTTTAGGTTATGACCGTTTATTTCAATGACAAAAAAGCCGTCTGCTTCAAAATTTGTTTTTATGTTATTCGGCATTACTTCGGAAGTTTTACCTCCGATTTGAAGACCGTTACGGTCTATTATTACCGTTAAATTGGTTAGTCTATATTTAATGGCAAATCTTCTTGCTTCGGAAATTTGTCCTTTTGTCTGTTCTCCGTCGCCCATCACGCAGTAAGTATTATAATTTAAGTTTTTTAAACGTGATCCAAGCGCAAAACCGCATGCTGCAGAAAGTCCCTGTCCCAAATTACCCGTATCCCATTCAACCCCCGGCACCGACTTTTCTACATGGCCTTCGAAAGGATAGCCGGCAAGTCTGAAAGTCAAAATGGCATCATTGATGTCAAAAAAACCGTAGTTGCCAAGGGCTGAATACACTCCCGGAGATGTATGCCCGTGGCTTATAACTATTCTATCCCTGTCTTTTTTAAAAGGATCGTCTGGATAAACATTTGAAAGGCCGTATAAAATCGTATAAATATCAATAGAGGACATCGAGCCGCCGGGATGGCCCGAATTTGCAAGCGTTGTCATTTTTAAAATATCGCCCCTGCATTTTTTTGCGAATGTTTTAAGAAAAATTACCTCGTCATCGGAAAGCTTTTCACGATTAAATCCCTTAATAAGATCCATCAGATTTTCTTCTCCTTTACTTTATTATTATTTGTTATATTTATTTTATATTATAATATCCCCGTATTATATCCCGTTTTCTTATTTTACATTTTTTATCGAATCTAAGAGTTTCTCGTAAGAATCTTCGAATGCCTTAACTCCCTGCTCCTGAAGAATTTCACCGGCATTGTCCAGGTTTATTCCATAGTAAGAGAGTTCTTTTATTGTTTTTTTGGCAGCGTCAAAATCCATAAATATCGTATCCGCTTTTAAAAGACCATGGTCGCATAACGCCTCTAAGGTAATATCCGGCAAGGTATTTATGGTATTTTTACCGATTAGCGGCTCCACATATTTTAGATCATAATAATCAGGGTTTTTAGTACTTGTGCTAGCCCACAAGGGCTTTTGGATGTTTGCGCCCAAAGATTTAAGGGTTTTAAACCGTTCGCCGTTAATTACTTCCAAATATTTTTTAAATATTATTTTGGAATTAGCAACTGCAGCTTTTCCTTTTAGATTTATTAAAGATTCTTTGCGGGGGCCTGTTTCATTTTTTGCAAGCCCGTCTAACTGCCTGTCAATAAAAGTATCAATCCTGCTGACAAAAACGCTAGCAACGGAATGTATATTCTTAAGGTCTATGCCGTTCTTAACGGCTAAATTTAAGCCCTGGGTATAGGCGGAACTAACATCCGTATAGTGTTTTAAAGAGAACATCAGTGTAACGTTGACGTTTATTCCGTTAGAAATAAGCTCGGTGATCGCGGGCAAGCCTTCTTTTGTTGCAGGGATCTTAATTAAGACATTTTTGGAGGCTACCGATGCAAATATGCGCTTTGCTTCTCTAACCGAACTTACTGTATCCGAAGCAATATCAGGAGGCACTTCGATGCTTACGAAGCCGTCGCCCCCCCCCGTTTTGAGATAAACTGGAAAAAGTATTTTAGCGGCGTCTTTTATATCTTTTTGTGTTATAGCATCATATATTGAAAATGTATTGAGTCCTTTTAAGGACATTTCCCTGATTATTTCCGGATAGCCGCATTTTCCCGAATTTATGGATTTTTCAAATATGGACGGATTGGAAGTTACACCGGTGATTATACTATTTTTTACTAATGCCGCAAGTTCTCCGGAATCAATAATACATCTTGAAATATTGTCAAGCCACGGGCTTTGTCCCAATTCAATCAGTTTTTCAGCAGCATTTTTTTTTGAGATCAAAAAATCCGTCCTCATATCAAGCCTCAATCTTTTTTGTTATTTTTGTTATTTTGATTTTGTAATTAATTATGTTAATTTTTAAAAAACAGCCACTGATTTTCTCCAGCTTTTTTAAATCTTATAAGCATGTATTTGCCACTAAGTTTTTTGCCGTTAAAGCTGACGATGTATTCCGATGGGGTTTTTTTAAACAGTTGGTATGTTCCGTTATCCCATATATTAACGGTGCCTGCACCGTAATGCCCTTCGGATATTACACCCTCAAAATCGGCATAGGAAAGCGGATGGTCTTCGACTTTTATCGCAAGGTTTTTTTTACCCTTTGCAAGCGGCGGTTCTTTCGGTATTGCAAAAGACACCAGAACGCCGTTATCCTCTAATCTTAGATCCCAATGAAGATGGCTTGCATGATGTTCATGGACTACGAATATTTTTTCCACAAACAGATTATATCATAAAAAGTAATTTATCGGGCAATGGATATGATTAATTTTTCATGATATTATTTTCGAATCATTTTGTTATTCCAGACGCATTTTTGTTTGCTATCTTAAATATTTAATTTTTAATTAAATTCTGATAAAATAAAAATATGTAACGTTTCTTTATGGTGGATGTAGCTCAGCTGGTAGAGCCCCGGATTGTGACTCCGGTGGTCGCAGGTTCAAAACCTGTCATCCACCCCATTCAAAACTGCAGGATTTAAGGCATTTCGTACCTATCTACCGTTTTCTATAAAAAACCCCTTGACATTTCTGGGGGGGGGGTATAATTTACAATAAGGTAATGTACTATTCTTTTTAAAATATTTCTATTTGCAACGAGCGAATAGACATTAAATATAAATGTAATTATTTTAGGAGGCAATTATGCATACTAAACCCTCTTTCAAACATTCCCGCAGGTTTTACCTTTTAACCCTGTTATTGTTAATCCTTGTCGTTCCCTTATACCTATCCGGCTGCGGGAGCTCATCCAGTTCCTCACCGTCCAGTCCCTCTTCTTCGACAGTTACACTTTCAGGACAGGTATCGGGCGGAACAAGTCCAATACCCAGTGTTTCCGTTTATTTATACGTAGCAGGAGATACAAATCCGACAAATAATACAACCACCGACTCTAACGGCAATTATAGTTTCTCATACACTTATACTTCTTCTTCAAATCCTATTCTTTACGTAGTGGCAGTTCTGCCCACTGGTCATCTGATATCAATAGCAGGTAGCGCTTCAAACATGCCGGTTGCAGTAAATATTGATGAACTTTCAACTGTTCAAACTGCTTATGCAATAAATCAAGCAGGTGAAAGCATTAATTCAGGCGGAA
>JAKASO010000022.1 GCA_021818985.1 bacterium | reverse complement strand
GGATTTCATGCAGAACTTGCGGCCATAAGAGCCGTTGCGGTAGTTAGGGTCGGTTTCGGCAGAACGCTCGTATCTATTCCTTTTAAGATGGTCTTTAAGCTCTATATCTAAAAGTTCCGATATATAACTACCGACCATTTCCTTCACGTCGGTTCTGATTAGTTCGAACACTTTAGAGGGCTCCTTTTTAACCTGATTGAATAAATCCATTAATTCTGATACACTGGTTTTAATTTCCATTGGCGTAGCCTCCTTTTAATGTTATTTTGGTTAATAACCATTTTATAGGAGGTACGCCTATTTTGCCAATTAGAATTTACACAATATATTTTACACTATCTTTATTTTAAATTTTTAATTTTTAAGAGGAGAAAGAGTATGAAAAAACGACTATCAGTATTAATGTCAATCGTCTTATTTTTTGTTTTTATTTTGGGTATTTCGTTGACGCTTGTTCCGAAAAAAGCAAACGCGATTCCGGCTTTTGCCCAGAAGTACCATTTTTCATGTGCAGTTTGTCATACTGTATTTCCAAATTTAAACCCGTTCGGCAGGGCATTTTGGAGAAACGGCTTCAGGCTTCCCAACACAAACGGAACTCCAGCTGACGCCACTCAGATTACGCAGGGCTTGAGCCTGCCGAATCCGTGGCCGATCCCAATAATGCTCGAACCGATCATTGGTTACCAGCACTATACAAATGAAAATGTTAGCCAGGCAACGGATGCGTTTAGCGCAAGTGTTGATGTAGTTGATGCAGGCGCATTTAAGTTATACACCCCTTTTGCAAATTCGCTTTCATTTTATGTTCATTATGGATTTACGGGTAAGGGTCTGATTAGCGGTAAACAGATATTTGCTTCTATTAACGGCTTAGGAAGCGGTTTTGGTATGCCTTCGCATTTATTTAATTTAAAATTGGGTCTGGTTACGACTGCCAGTCCTTATTTTTACAGGCAGATGCCGTTTTATCTGATTGAAGGTCCTGTGGGTAACGGGCAGGGACTTGCTGTCGGTTTTGACGGTGAAAAAGGCAGCTTAATTCACGCAAGAAATCCTGGCATTGCATTATACGGAACGCCCGGTTACCATTTGTGGTATAAGGTAACGGTAACAAATGATGCCGGAGCAAATACCTATAATATTGTCGGAAATAACGCTTCTAATGCTATGCAATACAGCTATCAGCTAAAGGAATATTACCCGGTTTCAATCGGACAGATTGAATTTGGTTATTACGGCACAATAATCGGCGAACCGATGTCACAACCTATCGGCACAGGTGGCACCGAGCATTATACCAACCGTGTTACGGTTAACGGTCTTGATGCCGATTTAGCCAATGATATCTACGAGCTTGGTTTAACATATATGGTTCAGTCGGACTCGAAGCCTTACGGACCTGGTGGGATTCCTTATGATAGCACTACCCAAACATCTAACGGCTATAACACCTTTGAGATTTATGCAAGGTATCTATTCCCGCAGGTTGGCTACGGGTTGATGCTATCTGCGGATTATGCCCAGTATTCGTGGACGCACGCAAATGCGCAGGAAGCATTTAACGGTTATTACGGCACAACTTGTGCAAATGCAGGTCTTTACGAGTATATGCCTTATACCTCCTCAAACGGCTGCCTCAACAAAGGCATAAAAGACGCTTTAAGTCTTCAGGCTGAATATAACTTGGCATATAATGCCCATTTATATTTTGGTTATGTCTTAACAAATGAATCTGAGGACAATACCTTTGGAACAGGTCTCGACTTTGCATTCTAATCCGGCTTACGCCTAATGAATAAGTATAAAAGCTGAAGGCTTTTATGAAAATTAAAGCGAGGGTTAATCCCCTCGCTTTTTTATATTTTTTATATATAGAACCATAAAATAAAATCATGGTATTACCTTTGCAATATAAATGCATTAGCATTAATGAATAAAGACTTTTATCCCCCATTAGCCGAAAGAATCCGCCCTTCTTCTTTAAATGATTTTATCGGTCAAAAGCATATTCTTGATAAAGACAAGCTCTTAAGGAAGATGATAGATTCTTCATTTTTGCAATCAATGATTTTATGGGGTCCTCCCGGAAGCGGTAAAACTTCGTTAGCAAAAATTATCTCGAATACCCTGTCCTTTGATTTTTATCAGGTGTCGGCAGTTTCCAGTGGAGTGAAAGAATTAAGGGATTTGATAGAAAAAGCTCAAATCAATTTTAAAAATTACAGAAAACCCTCTATACTTTTTATAGATGAAATCCACAGGTTCAATAAACTTCAGCAGGATGCGTTACTTCATTCTATAGAAGACGGAAGCGTTATTTTAATCGGCGCTACTACCGAAAATCCTTCTTTTGAAGTAATTGCCCCTGTTTTATCGAGATGTATAGTATTTACCCTTAATCCGTTAAGGGATGACGAACTTAACGAGATAATCGTCAGGGCTTTAACTGAAGACGAGATTTTATCTAAAAAAAATATAAAAATAGAAGACAGAACCCCTCTTTTTCAATATTCGGGCAAGGATGCAAGAGTGATGTTAAATACTCTCGAAAGAGCGGTCAGCTTTACAAAAGAAAATGAAAACGGCGAAATTATTTTAACTGCCGGAGTTTTAACGGAAGCCTTCTTAAAAAAGTCTAAATACGATAAATTGGGGGAAGAGCATTATAATACAATTTCCGCTTTTATAAAAAGCATGCGCGGCAGCGACCCTGACGGTGCGGTATTTTGGCTTGCAAGAATGCTGGACGGCGGCGAAGACGTTAAATTTATTGCAAGAAGGATGATAATTTTAGCCTCCGAAGATATCGGCAATGCTGAACCTGATGCGCTAAATTTGGCGGTTAGTTGTTTTAATGCCGTTAATGTCGTAGGGATGCCGGAGGCAAGGATTATCTTATCGCAATGCGCCGCCTATCTTGCAAGCTGTCCGAAGTCAAACGCAAGCTATCTTGCAATTGAAGAAGCCTTAAGCGACATTAAAGAAAACCCAGCAGTTGCTGTCCCCCTTCACTTAAGAAATGCCCCAACCCCCTTAATGAAAGAACTTGATTACCATAAAGGCTACAAATACACCCACTCCTATGAAGACCACTTTATAATCCAGGATTATCTCCCATCCCCGCTGTCCTCTAAAATATATTATAAGCCGCAGGATACGGGTAAAGAAAAGGACATAAAAAAATATTTGGAAGGTTTATGGAAGGGAAAGAAAAAATATGATTAACCGGCGAAGTTAATCATTCCTTTCTTTTCTAAATAATGGAACTTTACCAATCCGCCGCTGTTCAATTTTATAGAAAAACTTTATAGAAAAATAAAGATAAATAGTATAAAATTACCGTAATGTAAAAAAATATTTAATTATGATCTATATGATGAATGGAGGTGTTCTTATGGATTTTGGAATGCAAAACAGGCTTTTTAGAATTATTAATCCTAAAGACAATAAAACGGTTATGCTTGCCGTAGATCACGGCTACTTTATGGGACCTACGGGGGGACTTGAAGAACCAAAAAAAACAATCGAACCGCTTTTAGCTTATGCAGATTCGCTTATGCTTACAAGAGGCATTTTAAGGACTCAGATAGCCCCGTCTTTTAGTATTCCTTTAGTTTTAAGGGTAAGCGGAGGGACAAGTATTTTGAAAGACGATCTTTCGGATGAAGATATTACCGTTTCTATGGAAGATGCTATAAGGCTCAATGTCTGTGCCGTTGCCATTTCTATTTTTATCGGTTCGGATCATGAACGCCAAACGATAGTAAACTTAGCTAAACTCATAGACAAAGGCAATAAATATGGCATACCTGTCCTTGCCGTTACTGCCGTGGGCAGGGAAATGGCTAGGGATGTTCGTTACTTATCTTTATGCTGCAGAATCGCTGCGGAAACCGGCGCAAGTATTGTTAAAACATACTATTGCGAGGATTTTGAAAAAGTCGTGAAAACTTGTCCGGTTCCGGTAGTCGTAGCCGGAGGCAAAAAGGTATCGGAGAAAGAAGCCCTAAATCTTGCCTATAATGCGGTTAAACACGGTGCATCCGGCGTAGATATGGGCAGGAATATATTTCAGTCTGTAAATCCGGTTGCAATGATCAAAGCCGTTAAATCCGTGGTTCATGACGATATAACTCCTGATGAAGCATATGACAAGTTTATTGCAAAATTTATAGGCTAAACATAAATACTTAATCCATTATCTCTATTAATTAATATTAATAAAGAACTATTATTAATCTTAACTAAAAGTTGGCATTTTAAAATTGATGAAAAGGGGGCATTTTTATCTTTGGTTTAATACGAAAAAATATAAATGCTTGACATGAAGAAGGCGGTTATAGTAATATATTCCGTAAAATCTTCCGGCGCTGTTTAAAATCTAATATTGAGAGGTTAAAATTTAATATAACGTTTTTCTTTATGGGATTAAAGCGGGTAAGTTCCTTTTAATTTGATATTTGGGTTTCTTGATCTCTTTAAAAAAGGTATTAGAAATGCTTAAACCGTAACGATTTTAACATAATAGTAAGATTTGTTTATTTTGTTATAATTGTTATAATATTTTAATAAAAAATTTAAATTTTAAATTATTGTTTATTATTATTGTTATTATTTTATTATTAATGTTAAATTGAAAATTGTCGGGAGTACAAATGAAGAAAAGAGATTTTTTCTTATTTAAAAAGTTTCTTTTATTTATTCTTCCTCTTCTTTTTTTAATATTAATTCCTTCCATTGTTTTTGCAGAAATTACTTCTGTCGCCGTCAAACCCGGATATACCTTAAGCCAAATAGCAGCTAATTACCATACTTCCGTTTCATCAATCATGTCTTTAAACGGTCTTAAAAATTACAACATATATCCAGGACAAAGATTGAAGGTGGAATCAGGCGGCGCATATCAATATCGTCCTGTTGTAACATACGGTCGTTATACCGTTAGGTTAGGGGATACGCTTTCTTTAATAGCCAATAGATACGGCACTACCGTTACTGAACTTAGAAAGCTTAATCATCTTTATTCAGATGTGATAAGGCAGGGCGCTACTCTTGTGGTGCCGGAATACGGCAATTATTTGGCATATAGTCCGCCTTCTTCTATTGCAAAGACTGTTTTTGTCGCCGTCAAACCCGGATATACCTTAAGCCAAATAGCGGCTAATTACCATACTTCCGTTTCATCAATCATGTCTTTAAACGGTCTTAAAAATTACAACATATATCCGGGACAAAGATTGAAGGTGGAATCAGGCGCTACTGGCAACATTGCCGGCAAAACTGTTTTTGTCGCCGTCAAACCCGGATATACCTTAAGCCAAATAGCAGCTAATTACCATACTTCCGTTTCATCAATCATGTCTTTAAACGGTCTTAAAAATTACAACATATATCCAGGACAAAGATTGAAGGTGGAATCAGGCGGCGCATATCAATATCGTCCTGTTGTAACATACGGTCGTTATACCGTTAGGTTAGGGGATACGCTTTCTTTAATAGCCAATAGATACGGCACTACCGTTACTGAACTTAGAAAGCTTAATCATCTTTATTCAGATGTGATAAGGCAGGGCGCTACTCTTGTGGTGCCGGAAAGTTATGAACTTAATAGTATGAACGGACATATCGCATTAGGAAAAAAGATCGTTGATGTAGCTTTCAGATATAGAGGTGTTCCTTATGTATGGGGTGGAACGACTGTCAGCGGTATGGATTGTTCGGGATTAGTCCAGCATGTTTTTGCAAAAATAGGTATTAATCTGCCGAGGACTGCCCGTGAACAATCAAGATTGGGAAAATTTGTTTCAAAAAATAGATTAAAACCAGGCGATCTTTTGTTTTTTAGAACTTATGCGCCGTACATATCCCATGTGGGTATTTATATCGGTCATGATAAATTTATTCAGGAAAATTCAGTCGCTGGCGAGGTAACCATAAATAGCCTTTCAAATGAATATTTTCAAAGAACTTACGCCTTTGCTAAATCAATCAAATAATTGAATAATAAGTCAAGATAATACGGGAATATCAAAATGTTTAATTTTAACAACTGGTATGCGCCAAATCCGGTCGTTTATATTGGCATCCTTCCTGTTCACTGGTACGGCGTTTTGATAGGCATAGGGTTTATCATAGGTATTGCCATAGCTTATTATAGAGCCAGATCGTGGAGGGAGGACCCTGAAAATATCATAAATATTATGGTTTTTGCCATTCCTGTTTCGATAATATTTGCCCGTCTTTATTATGTGGTTTTTGCATGGGGTTACTATGCCGGTAATCTCATTTCAATTTTTTATATATGGCAAGGCGGTCTTGCAATATACGGGGGGGAAATAGGCGGTCTTTTAACGCTTTATCTTTATATCCGTATAAAAAAACTCAATTTCTGGCGTTATATTGATATGTTTGCTCCAAGCCTTCTTTTGGGACAGGCTATCGGCAGGTGGGGAAATTTTATAGATCAGCAGGCTTTCGGGTATCCTATAAAATGGGGCATTCCGATTGCCAACGCCATGCGCCCCGTTAATGCCTATACCCCGAAGCATCTTATTTTTGGATTATGGGGATACCCTTTTCAGGCTGCATTTCCAAAAAACCTTACTATGTTTCATTATTTTGAGCCGTCCTTTTTTTATGAATCCATACCGGATTTCTTAGGGTTTATCTTTTTGATGATCCTTTCGCGTAAAAAACCTAAAGTGGCCGGTAAAATTATGCTTGGTTATCTTATATGGTATGGAACGACAAGGTTTTTTACCGAAGGAACGAGGATCGACAGCCTATGGCTTGGCAATACTATCAGGGTTTCTCAGGTATTAAGCATGTTTGCCGTTATTATTTCTATCGGGATTATAATTTACAGGCATTATCATTATGCAGATGAAAAATAATTCCGCCATCTAGCCGTTTGTCCATTTACCGGGTTTTGCAATAAAACTGCTTTTTATATAAGTTTTATGAACTTGGGCAGTATATTTCCGATTAAATTAAGAGTAAAATAAGAGTAAAAATGATAAATTTTATAAAAAACTTAAGTATAAAGTGGAAAATTCTTATAAGCGCTTTTTTAGTGTTATTTTTTACTATATTTATCAGCGACGGCGTTTTTCTTTACACCATTTACAAAACACTTGTTTATAGAAATTTCCTTAAAAATAAAACGCGCGTCTATATTTTAATTTCGGATATCAAATATCCTTTATATTTGAATGATATTAAATTTATCAGAAATGAATTGAATTATATAAATAAAAATAAAAAATTTAAGTATATTGCCGTCTATAATAAAAACAAGCTCATTTTAACATTTCCGAGGATGCCGGAAAGATCTTTAAGTAATTCTGAAAAATTGCCATTTTACGTCAAAAATGTAGTTTACAAAGGTCAAAAAGTGGGCAAGGTTGCTTTAAAATTTAATTTACAGAAAGAATTAAACGGTATTAATAACCGGGTATTCTGGGTGGGCGTCAGGTTTTTTGTTATAGCTCTGGGTTTTATTGTTATGGGAATTTTAATGTTTTATATAATAACGGTTTTTTTAACAAAGCCATTATTAGAGATCAAGAAAAATGTTGATAAGATTCAGAATGGCGATTATAAAATAGATTTTAAAAGCAGTTTTAATGATGAATTGGGAAGCGTGATAAACGCTATTAATTCAATGGCGAGATCAATAGAAGAATATATGGCTAAGATCAATAAAATTGCCAAGGAAAAGGAAGAGATGAACTGCATGGCGATAATGGGAGAAATGTCTTCGACTATTGCGCATGAGGTAAAAAACGCTATTTATATTATTTCTTCGGCAAACGGATATATCAGGAACGAATCAAAAAATAAAATAGTTCTCGAGCTTACCGACATAATTAATAAAGAAGTTATCAGGCTTAATAAAATGAGCGTGGGTTTTTTAAGTTTTACAAAACAAAGAAACCCTGTGTTAATGCCGGTAAATGTGAACGATATTATAAAAGATTCTTTAAAAGTATTAAGCATTGAGCTGTCCAATCTTAATATTAACTTGATTAAAAAATTAGAAAAAGAGCTGCCGTTAATAAATAGCGATGCCGGGCTTTTAAAGCAGGTGATAATCAACATGATCATAAATGCGATGAACGCTGTTGAAAAGACCCAAAATAAACTGATCCGGATAGAGACTCTTTACAGGGCAAATTTCGTGAATATTAATATAATAGATAATGGTGAGATGATTCCGGACGAAAATATAAGCGAAATATTTAAACCGTTCTTTACCACTAAAAATACAGGGGCAGGACTGGGACTTCCGATATCTTTGCGCATAGTGCAGTTGCACGGCGGTCACATAAATGTCCAAAGTTGCGATAAAGAGACAATTTTTTCCATTTCCCTTCCCCCGTTAACCGAATCAAGCTGATTCGGAACTAATATAATATATTTATATTAACCAATCTACTAATTATACTAATGAAAAATATATTACTTGTTGATGACGAAAAAAATCTTCTAAGGGTCGTAAGTTTAAGTCTGGAGAAATACGATTTTAAAGTAGATACCGCATTATCGGCTGAAAAGGCTTTTAAACTCTTCAAGATAGGGTATTACGACGTAATATTATGCGATCTTAAATTAAAAGATATGAGCGGTATGGATCTTCTATCCGAAGTCAAAAAGACCGGTAAAGATACGATTTTTATTGTTATAACCGCATACGGCAGTATTAAACAGGCAGTAGATGCCATGAAGCTGGGAGCAGATGATTTTATTTCAAAACCAGTAGATATCGAAGGGCTTGTTAATAATATAAATATACTTTTAAATAAAAAAAATCCTGCCAAAGACAATTTTTCCGAAAACGAAGCTCTTCCAAAAATTAAAGAGAATTTTATTTTTGAAAGCCCGATTATGAAAAGTATATTGAAAGAAATATATATAACGGCGCATTCGAATTCAAATGTTTTAATTACGGGAGAAACAGGCACCGGTAAAGAAATTATAGCAAAAATCATACACGAACTTTCCGGAAAGGAAGGCGAGTTTATTCCGATAAACTGCAGCGCCATTCCTTCCGACTTGCTAGAAAGCGAACTTTTCGGACATGAAAAAGGGTCGTTCACCGGCGCCGTTACTACCCAAAAAGGTAAATTCGAAGCGGCATTTAGAGGAACGCTCTTTTTGGACGAGATAGGCGAGATGCCGGTAGCTATGCAGGCTAAATTGTTGAGGGTTATTCAGGATATGGAATTTACCAGACTCGGATCCAGTCAGAAAATCAGGTTGGATGCCCGTGTTATCAGCGTCACAAACATTGATCTTGAAGAGGCGGTTATTAATAAAACATTCAGGGAAGATCTGTTTTACAGGATCAACGTGCTTCATTTTAAGATCCCGCCTTTAAGAGAAAGAAAGGAAGATATAGTTCCGCTTGCTAACTTCTTTATTAGAAAATACAGCGTTATAAACAAAAAAAATATAAAATCAATGTCCAACGATGTTATTAAAGCCTTGCTTGAATATAAATTCCCGGGTAATGTCAGAGAACTTGAAAATGTTATTGAAAGGGCTGTTATAGTCTCTCCATATGACACATTAGAAGCTTCGAGTTTTCCTAAAACAATAGTAAAAGCCGAAGCTGCTAAAAAGGAATTCGCAATTTCTGCGAACAATAACATTAAGCTTGATCATATTGAAATGGAGCTGATAAGGAATGCTTTAGATAAAAACAATTATAATCAAACTAAAGCGGCGATGTCTCTTGGAATTTCAAGAAAACAGCTAAGAACAAAAATGAAAAAATACGACCTGTTCCATTAAGATAAAACTATTCCTTCGAGTTCTTTTGATTATTGGGGATTTGATTATCGGGAAACGAAAAATAAGTCAGTTAATTTCTGCATTACAGTATATGTCTGTATGTAATTATTTATATAGTAATCTGCAAGCGATTTTTTCTTGCCGACAACGCAACTAATTGACAGCACGTTCGTTTTATTTGTTTTATCAGGATCCGATTCAATGTCGTATTTTTTTTTAACGAACATCGTTTCGTCGGTCAGATCGTCTCCCATATTAAATCTTAAAATTCTTAAGGTGCTGTTTGTTATATCCGGTTGCGATCGTGCTGCCGCAATACCATATATTTCAGCTAATTTTTTAGTTATATATTCGCATGCTTTGCCTTTATCCCAATCTAATTTTGACCTTACCTCTAATATCTTTTTGCCCCTTTTTAACCGTAATATTTTTTTATATTCGCTATTTGAGTTAAATATGCTTTTTGTTTCCTTTTTTAGTTTCATTGTGTCTTTCTGGTTTAACATTCTAAAATGCAAACCAATCGAGAATTTTTTATTCTCGATTATTAAATTATTTATCTTTATTTTCTTCCTCAGGGCATTTTCAATATTCTTTAATGTGTTTTTATACATATTTGAGTTTGGACCGCCTGCCAGAAAATTGATTTTTACATTCCGGTAATAGCTTTTAATTTCAAATCCATGATTGCCGGAATATATAATGTCATTTGACAATCCGACCCGTTTTTTAATATCGCTAAGTTTCCTTCCGGTAACAATGCAGTAATAAACATTTTTTATATTAGATAATTTTTTTATTGTTTTTTTCTGTTCATCTTCTAAATAAGCGGCATAAGGATTTTTTTGGATCTTTGCAAGAGTGCCGTCAAAATCAACGCATAAAAGTATCAGATGCGGGTTAAAGGCTTCAATCCCTTTTTTAATATCTCCAAACGACTTAACGGCATTTAGCATAACTATATAATAAATATAGTAAATATAATAAATTATAATTATAAATTATAATAAAAAATTAATGAAAGCTTGAAAAAAAAGAAAAAATAAGGTAATATTAAAGCAATATTAATATTATATTATAGAAAAGCAGATTTAATTTCAATTTTTTATTAACTGTTTTTTGATAATATTTTTTAAATATCATTTTAATACTAATTTATCATTCTTGCTTAATTTAAGCTAATAAAAAAGCTTATTTGTCTTTTTAAAAAACCGGATTATTTTTACCTTGCCGGCTTTCGTTTATTTCATTAATCCAGATATGATCATCTTTTATTTTCTATGGAAAAAGAACGGTTTAACAGGCTTATCGAAGAAAAGCTGGGCAATATCAATCTAATAGTCGTTTCCAACAGGGAACCGACTGTGCATGAATTTTCTGGCAAAAAAATAAAAACTACCCGCTCGGTAGGGGGTCTTACTATTGCTTTAGAGCCTATTATGCAAAATCTTCACGGTACATGGATAGCTTACGGCAGCGGCAGTGCAGATAAGGCAGCTGCTGATGATAGCGGCAAGATCAAGCTTCCCGAAGGCGAGGAGTTGTATACTTTAAAAAGGATTTTTTTAACTAAAGACGATATAAACGGTTACTATTACGGCTATTCCAATTCTATCTTATGGCCGTTATGCCACATAGTTTACAGGCAGCCAGTCTTTGATCCGCATTATTTTGAGGTTTACGAAAGGGTTAATAAGAAATTTGCAGATTCGATTATAGAAGAAATAAATAATACGGGACCATCTAAAGATGCTGGAATAAACAATGCGGAACAATCCAAATATACTGAAAATATTAAAATAAATAATATTAAGCAGTCTAAAAATACGGTAGTCTGGCTGCAGGATTATCATCTTGCCTTGTGTGCTAAATACATTAAAGAATATGATAACGCTATCAAAACATCTATATTCTGGCATATTCCATGGCCAAATCCGGAAGTATTTACGATATGCCCCGAAAAAAAAGAGCTTTTAGACGGGCTTTTATCCAATGATCTGATAGGTTTTCAAATAATATATTACTGTCAGAATTTTTTAAGAACGTGCGAATGGGAGCTAGAAGCCCGGATCAACTGGGCTGATTATACCGTTACCTATAAAGGGCATGTTACTAAAGTAATGCCGTTTCAGATCAGTGTTGATGCAAAAAATATAAATGATATTGCGATGTCCAAAGGGGTCAATGATATTGCTGAAAATATTAAAAACAACGATATAATCGAACCGTCTTACGAATATCTTGCATTGTCCGTTGACAGGCTAGACTACACAAAGGGGATTATCGAAAAGTTCAAGGCTATTGACAGATTTTTAGAAAAATATTCAAAGTTTCAGGGGAAATTCGTTTTTTTACAGCTTGGTGTTATATCTAGAACTCTTATCGAGGCGTATAAACGATTTAACGATCAGGTATTGAATCTTGCCGAGGATATAAATTGGAAATACAAAACTGGGGACTGGTATCCCATAGTGCAATTTTATAAACAGCTTGATTTCCAGACATATATAACATATTACAAGATATGTGATGTTATGATAGTAAGTCCTCTGCAGGACGGCATGAATCTTGTGGCAAAGGAATATGTTATGTCAAATGTGGATTATAAGGGCATGCTGGTTCTTTCGAGGTTTGCCGGTTCGGCTAAAGAACTTAAAGACGCAGTCTTGGTAAATCCATTTAGTGTCGAATGTTTTGCCGATGCCATAAACGAAGCACTTATAATGAACATACGGGAGAAAGAGCGCAGAACGGTCAAAATGCAGAACATAATAATGGAAAATAATATATACGACTGGGCATATAACTTTTTAACCGCTCTTTGTATGATATGAAATACAGTATTTTTTTATTGTCGAAGCATTTTTAATATTTATTTTTGGAATAATTGCAATAAAGCTTATCCGGGTAGCATATTTGAATTACTAAATTACTGGGCAAACATATATCCAAATATCCAAACCCCAAGAAAGCAGGAAATGGTTAAAAACTTATGGGGGTTAAACGCTTTACTGGATGAAATTTGCTGTTGCCTTACGGCAAAAGCGCAAATTTCATAATACCTATACCTTAATGCCAATAGGCATAGAATTTTTTAAATAATAGGAAAACGGCTTGTTTATTGTGGTGCCGAAGGGGGGAATCGAACCCCCATGGGATTGCTCCCGCCGGATTTTGAGTCCGGTTATTATACTTCATAACTGCTTTATTTTATTAAATAAATTTACCTATAAGAAATATGCCTATGTGAAAATCCAGCCATTGACGGTTTTATGTATTATATCCAAAGTTCTTTATTAATGCTTTAAAGGTTACTTTTTATTTTTGTTTCCATTGATAAGTCTTAATGTCAATTTATTGATTTCCGCAACGAATTCCTTTGCGTTATCCAGCCAGCGCCTTACTTCCTCTTTTGTAAATTTAACCGGTCTTACTTCGTAATCCCCGGCTTCCCTTTTATTAAACATTTCGTCGTAAAACTCTCCATATTTCATATCCACCAACCCCGTTTTTATAAAATCCTTATGGAAAAAAGACCTTACTCCGCTGTGTTTCGAGGACGATATGTCTTTAGTAAGCAAAAGTGCCTCTACAGAATAAAACATGGCATAATAAATTCTATTGACGGTCAGGTTAAAATAGTTTAAATCTAAATTAGATTCCGCTTCGCCGACGGTTTCTTTTGCCCTTTCAATCCTATAGTTTATAAAAGAAATTCTATCCTTGTCGTGCAGGCTCATATAGCGATACCTTCATTGTCGATATTCTGGTGAATCGGGGTAATTTTACTAAACCTGCTTGCCCAATATTCTTTAGCTTCTATATCTAAGCCGATTATAACATCATATTTCAATTCGATTTTAAACTTTATTCCCCGGATTTCTTTCTCGACCTTATCTACGGGAGTTATCACCCTTATAGCCGGTTTACCGTTTATATCGACCCAGTATTCCTTCATTTCTTTTCCTATTGCGCCGCTTATTATAGCCAGAACATCGATATCCGATTCCTCGTCAAAATCTCCCCTTGCCTTGGAACCGTAAAGGATAAGCTCGGTTCCGGGGTATTTTTCGTTAATTCTTTCCTTGAGTTCTCCGAGCGCTTTTATTTCGTTGTCGGAAAGACCGGCGGCCTTTTTTTTATTAAATAAATATTTTTTCATGTATTGTCAGAATATTGGAATGCGATATATAAAATCATTGTTATATTTATTAAAACCTATTTTATATAAACATAATTAAATTGTTATAACACAGTCCTTCAAGCCGCGTTCAATTTTTTGTATTACATATAAATGATACTGGACGTCTTCCAATGTGCAATTATCCGGCAAGCGCTTGAGAAGGTCGGCAACCTCATTTTTGGCCGTCTGCATTTTTTCCCCTTCGTTAAAGATAAAGATTTTGCTTGCATTATTTATAAGCTATATTTACAATCTATATTTATTATAGCATTAATAAAATTATCAAGATAGAATTTGTTGTTGAATTTT
>JAKASO010000089.1 GCA_021818985.1 bacterium | reverse complement strand
CACAAATATAATAGAAAGGCTGAATAAAGAGTTTAAAAGAAGGACTAAATCTATGGAAATATTAGCAGGGGAAAACAGTTCCTATAATCTGCTTGCATTTATATCCATAAAAATGGAGGCGGCTTGGGCGCACAATGTGGTCGGGAAGGTGAAACCTAATTTGCCTTTCTTTAATAAGATTAAAGAAAAGATTTAAGCGTTTTTAAGGAGCAATAGGGATTTTAAGTCAATCAAACTATTAGGTGAGGCGTTAAAGCGCCTAATTTTAGCTATTAGACGGTCTTTTTTTATATATGTAAATTTAAAATAAGATTAATTTTGTTATAAAGGTAAATATTATTATATAGAGAGGTTTTTAAAAACGGCTAATTTGCCATTTTAAAAAAAATAAAAAGAATTTACACAAAAAACTTGACAGTATCGGGCTTCGTCAACGCAACAATATAAAGTGTTTATAAATATACATCCAAATTATGATTCTTATCAAAAACTCCGTTGTAACACTTCAATAGTTCCATCTTCCAGCCTGTAAACCTTATCACATCTTTCGATAGTCGATAAACTATGAGCTATTATTATAAGCGTCTTATCCTTTCCCACTTCATATATTTCATCCATAACCTGCGACTCGGTTTTATTATCCAACGAACTGGTTGCTTCGTCGAGCACTAAAATATCGGGGTCGTCGTATAACGCTCTGGCTATTGCGACCCTTTGCTTCTGTCCGCCGCTTAATTTTATACCACCTTCGCCGACTTTAGTATATATTCCCTCGTGGTACTTTTCTAGAAAGTCTAATATATTTGCTTTCTTTAAAGCCGCTCTTACCTTATCTTCATCTATTATATCATCTCCGATTACGACATTCTGGGCAACCGTGCCGTCGAAAAGATAAATTGTTTGAGGAATATAACCTGCTTTATTTCTCCATGATTTAATGTTTTTATTATTAAGCATAATATCGTCTATAAGAATCTCTCCCGTGTCCGGCTTTAATAATCCGATAATTAAATCTGCAAGGGTACTTTTGCCGCTTCCTGTTTCTCCCGTAATAGCTATTTTTTCGCCTTTTTTTACAGTTAGGTTTATATTTTTTAGTATAGCCTTATTTTCGACATAGCTGAAAGATACGTTCTTTAATACAATCTGTCTATTAAATTCAACAGTGTCGTTTCCCAATTCTTCGGGTATTTGGCGTATGTCCTTATGCACCATATCTAATGATTTATTAAAAAAAATTATATTGTTGTAATTTGATAAAATTCTGTTGGCAGACGGCAGCAGCCTATAAAGCCCTAATATGAAGATAGAAATTAAAGGCAAAATGTTTCTGATATCCGTATGATTTTTCAAAACCGAATAAACAACAAAAAAAGAGATTAAGCTAAAACCGATAGATTCAAGGAAATATTTTGGAACAAATGAAAGACTTTGATTTTTTATATTGGCGGAAGCAAAACCGATAGAAGACTCAAAGAAGCTATTAAGGACGTTTTTTTCCTTAGATTTAAGCTTTATTAATTTGAAATTCCCGAAAGAGGAATTTAAAATCTTATAAAACTTACGCTGAAATTTTTCTCTTTTTTCTCCGGATTTCTTTATCTGATTTGAAACGGTTTTGAGCAAAAATATAATATTTAATATTAAGAATGCGGTTAGTAAAATCGTCATTTTCCAGTTTATATACAAAAGAATAAAATATATAAATATTGTCACGAATATTTCGCTTAATAATAACAGAAAGCTGTTTATTATCAACGTCAGGTTATATGCTTCGGTTATTATAGTCTTAGATAAATCGGAAGTATTAGAATCTATGAATTGCATATAGCTCATAGACATATAGTTGGAAAAAAGTTTATAAGCTATATTATGATACCTTCCTGCCGAAAACTTGCCAAGAAAAAAATAATAGATTATATTTATAGCACCTCTGAATAAATAGAAAATAATGAGCAATATACCGAATGCCGCGACAAAATAAACAGGAGAGGAAAAATTAAATAAATGGTAAAAATAATGAAAATATTTATTTTCTTGAACCATTTTAAAGTTCACGGCAACGGCGATGAAAGGCATAATAATAGATATCGCGAATGTTTCTATTATTGCAACAAAGATAGAAAAGATAAGTAAAAATAATAAAAATATTTTATCTCTTCTGGATAAAATCAAATTTAATTTTTTGATGAAATTTATATTCATTATCCTTAAATCACCGTTAGAAACTTGAAAACCACCTTCAAGTTATTGTAAAATATAGGTATCATCAAATACTAACAATAACCTAAAAGGTGGCTTATAATATATTAGACCACGTGTCTAATGAGTTTATCATTAGATTTAAAAATGAGCAACGAAAAAATTACATCGTTTGGCGGCAGTATCGTTATAGCAGGTTACATTAAATCCTTAGGGCTTGAAGAAAGCTTAGATACCCTTCTTCCTAAAGCCGGAAGCAACAGGGGCTATAAGCCGTCTCAAAAGATATTGGCTTTAATTTCTTCCATAATATTATCAGGCGAAGGCAGATATGTTAATA
>JAKASO010000088.1 GCA_021818985.1 bacterium | reverse complement strand
TATTTTTTTATCGATAGCGGATAAAAAAGAGGTGATTTTTTGCTGTTCGGGAATGTCGGGAATATTAAAAAAAATTTCCTTTAGTCTTTTGCTTGAAATGCTTAATACTTTTATTCCTTGAGCAATTATCTTTATTTGATAGCGCACATTACTGGATTGCATTAAATATCCTGTAAACCCAATGGCTATATTGTTATTTATTGTCCTCGCCATTATCGTATGAAGACCTGCAACTATCTTTTCGCAGTTTAAATTTATTAATTCTATCGTTTTCCCAATAGCTTCATAATCTTCTGAAGCATCTGCAATTATTAGATCTCCTTCTTTGCAAAAATTGTCATCGTTTATTCTTTTATCTAGAACTCCTTTATTAATAAAAGGTACATATTCTTTTTTTATATCAAACAAACTTCTAAATTTAGTATGAATATCCCCATAATGAATATTTTTTACTTTTCCAGTATTATAATTTAATTTTTCTCTTGAGAACGAATTGGTCGAAATAAACGAAAATAATTGTCCAAACTTTTCTTCTTTCCATTCCTCGCTAAATTCCTTAAATCTCAATTCTGGCGCGTTTTTCATTATTTAACCCCGCTTGTATCTGTACTAAACGGCGGATTAATCCCTAATTCTTTGCAATAGCCGTCTATTTCTTTATCAACTTCTGTTTCTTCCAATTCCAATTTTTTAATTTCTAATGATAAGGTTTCTAAATCGATAGGCTCTTCTTCTTCAAATGTATCGATATACCTTGATATGTTTAAATTATAATCATTTTCTTTAATTTCTTCCAAACTTATCAGTCTGGAAAATTTATCTATTTCTTTTTTTTCTTTATATGTCTTAACTATCTTTTTAACATTATCGTCTGTTAATCTATTCTGGTTTTTGCCTTTTTCAAATTCTTTGCTCGCATCTATAAATAATATTTTATCGTCTTCTTTCCTGCATTTACTAAATATCAATATGCAGACCGGAATAGATGTTCCGTAAAATAGGTTGGGGGCAAGCCCTATAACCGCATTAAGATAATTTAATTTTTCTATTATATATTTTCTTATCTTTTCTTCAGCACCTCCCCTGAATAATACCCCATGAGGCAGCACTATAGCCATAATGCCGTTATCGGCTAAATGATGAAGCATATGCGTAGCAAAAGCATAATCTGCTTTATCTTTAGGTGCTAACGCTCCGTATTTGTTAAACCTTTCGTCCGTCTTAAATAAAGGATTGGAATCGCCTTTCCATTTTGCGCTAAAAGGCGGATTAGCTACGACGGCTTCGGCTTTTAAGTCGGGAAAATGGTCGCCGGTTAATGTATCCCCCTGCCTTATATGAAACTTAGTATAGTTAATGCCGTGCAGAAGCATATTCATTCTTGCAAGGTTATAGGTAGTCCTGTTAAGCTCCTGCCCGTATATTTCTGAAACGTCGGCATAATCTTTTACGCGGATTAATAAAGAACCAGACCCGCATGTAGGATCGTAAACGGATTTTATTTTATCTTTGCCGGCGGTTACGATTTGAGACAGTATTCTTGAAACTTGAGACGGGGTATAAAACTCACCGCCTTTTTTACCGGCACCTGCGGCAAACTGACCTATTAAGTATTCATAGGCATCGCCTAAAACATCGCTTTTGGCGTCCGTTAAATTAAAATCGATTCTGTTAAGTCTCGATAGGATTTCAATGACGGTATCGTTTTTTTCTTTCTCGGTTTTGCCGAGCTTTGCGGAACTTAAATCTACGTCTTCGAATAATCCTATAAAGTCTTCTTCGCTTTCCCGTCCTATTGTGTTCTGCTCTATAGAATTTAAAATATTTTTTAAATCTTCTATAATAAAATTATCGCTTCCGAATTCTTTATTGCCTTTTCTAACTATGTAAGAGAAAAGCTGATCGGGCTTTAAGAAAAAACCTTTATTTTCAATGCTCTGTTGTTTAATTAAATTGATAATTTCATCATTATTGTTCAGGGTTTCGTCTATAAGGCCGGTATATTTTATATTATCCCGTTTAAGTAATTCGTCCGCATAAATTTCCTGTCTTTCCGAAAGGTATTTAAAAAATATAAATCCTAATACGTAATTTTTATACTCGTCGGCATTCATTCTGCCTCTGAGTAAATCCGCTATAGCCCTAACGATTGCTCTAATAATCTTCTTTGCTCTTCGGACACTTTTTCCTCCGTTAATTATCTTTAAAACCTAATCATCGCTTCTAACTTTATCCCATTCAAAACATACACAAAAACCGTCCCTACATAAACTCCCGTCTTCGCTATTACCCTGTATCCGTAATAATTAGCCTCTGCCTTGCCGTATTGGCGGGCTTGCGCTATCGTATTATTTATAACAGGCTTTATCCCTTTAGGCAAGTTATTCCAGCCCGCCATATTGGTATTTTTAACTTCGGCTATATTGCCGGAACATATCTTATAATTTTCGATAGCCCAGTATCTTGGGTTAGGAAAGCCTTTTGTCCGCCTTATTACGCTTATGAGCTTACAACCGGATAATGTAGTCGTTATCGGTATGGCATTATAGGTATAAG
>JAKASO010000021.1 GCA_021818985.1 bacterium | reverse complement strand
GCAGGCCTCCTAAAAGAAGAAGGGTCTAATATGGAGATTTACAGTATTTGTGATATAAATATAAAAAAAAATCTATAAAATTAATTTTGTTTAATGTTTAAAATGAGGTAATAAATTAATGGCTAAATATACTGGTGCCAGATGCAGGATTTGCAGAAGGGAGGGTGTCAAGCTTTATCTGAAAGGAGGAAGGTGCTATGCGGATAAGTGTGCGATTGAACGAGGAAGTTATGCTCCAGGTCAGCATAGCGTAACGAGAAGGAAATTTTCCGAATATGGCGAGCAGCTCAGGGAAAAACAAAAATTAAGAAGGTCTTTTGGACTTATGGAAAGACAGTTTAAAAAAACTTACCGGGCTGCCGAAAAAATGCATGGCATAACTGGAGAGAATTTATTGCTTTTGTTAGAAAGAAGACTCGATAACATCGTATATAAAATGGGTTTTGCCAGCTCAAAAGGGCTTGCAAGGCAGTTGGTGAATCACGGTCATTTTCTGGTTAACGGAAAGAATGTTAATATCCCTTCTTATATTATAAATTCGGGAGACGAGATAACCATTGCCGAAAAAAGCAAAAAGTTAGAAACGATCAATAAATCCCTTGAATCGTCCGTGAGAAAAGGCGCTTTCGGCTGGCTTGACGTTGATAAAAATGCATACAAGGGTGTTTTTAAAAATATCCCCGAAAGAGACGATATTGCCACACAAATTGATGAAAAACTCATCGTAGAGCTCTATTCCAAATAAACGCTTTAAATAAATGATGCCTAATGATAAATTTATGGAGGCAATATGAAAAAAAATTGGCTTTCCCTTATTAAGCCAAAAAGAATAGAATTTGAAAAAGAGACATATACGGATTATTACGGTAAATTAATCGTTGAGCCATTAGAAAGGGGCTACGGCATTACCATCGGCAATGCGTTAAGAAGGGTTTTGTTATCCTCAATAATGGGTTATAAGATATCAGAGCTCAGAGTAGAAGGAGCATCTCATGAATTTACCGCAATACCGGGTGTAGTTGAAGATATCTCCGAGATTATTTTAAATCTTAAAGAGATAGATTTTAACCTGTTTTCCGGTAAGCCCGAGCCGGTTTATTTAGATATAGAAAAAAAAGGCGAGGTATTTGCTTCAGATATTAAGGTTTCTCAAAATGTCAAGGTTATGAATAGAGAAAAAAAGATCTTTACCGTTGCCAAAGATGGCAAATTTAAGGCGGAGATGCTTGTTACGGGAGGGCGCGGATATATTCCAAGCGAGCTTAATAAGCGCGATGATGCGCCGGTAGGAACGATAACCCTCGATGTTGCCTATTCCCCTGTTAAAAAGGTTACTATGGATGTTGCTTTTGCAAGGGTTGGAAGAATTACGGACTATGATAAACTTACAATGGAGATATATACAAACGGTTACATTACTCCCGAAGAGGCTCTTAGCGAGGCTGCAAAGATATTACAGGATCAGTTGTCCGTATTTGTTTCTTTTGAAGAAATAGAAGAGGTGTCCGTGAAGCAAATAGAGCGGGAAGAAGAGAAATCAAAAGAATCTGCCATAAATGAAAATCTGTCTAAAAGTGTAGATGAATTAGAATTATCGGTCAGGTCGGCAAACTGTCTCAAAAATGCGGATATAAAAACGATTTATGAATTAGTGCAGAAAACGGAAGGAGAAATGTTAAAGACAAAGAATTTTGGAAGAAAATCACTTAATGAAATCAAAGAAATTTTGAGCACTATGGGTTTGGGTCTGGGCATGAAACTTAATGGCAATATACCGGCGTCGGATGTAAAACAAGATAAGAAAGAGAAAAGAAATCGAGGTTAAAAATGCGGCATAGAAAGATAAAATCAAGATTAAACAGGACTTCTTCCCACAGGGCGGCTCTTTTAAGAAATTTAGCATCATCAATGATCGAAGCGGAAAGAATTCATACTACGCTGCCGAAAGCTAAGGTTCTTAAAAGTTATGTCGAAAGGCTTATTACGCTTTCCAAGATTGATAGCGTTCCTAACAGGAGATTAGCGTTTGCAAGACTTAGAAGTAAAAAAGCTACTTCAAAGTTATTTTCTGAAATAAGCCCAAGATTTAAAGACAGGCCGGGAGGTTATACACGGATTATAAAAACCAGTTTCAGGGCCGGCGATTCAAGTCCTATAGGTTATCTGGAATTTGTTTCAGATAAAAAATAATCTTGTTGTGCAATCGGTTTATCATTGGCAACGCTTCTTGTTTATGTAATTAAAATGGAAAATGTGATATAATCCGTTAAAGATGCCAGTGATAAATGATCTAAAAAAGATTGAAGAAATTGCAGGAACTTTTAATGTAATTCCAATTGTTAAAGATATAAGCGGCGATATGGAGACGCCTGTTTCCATATTTTCCGCATTTTCCGGCGAGCAATATTCGTTTTTTTTTGAAAGCGCTGAAGGCGCTGGAAAATGGGGGCGTTTTTCCTTTATATGCATTAATCCTTATTTGACTATTGAGCTTTCCGGCAAAAATCTGATAATTAAGAAATTTAACAAAAACGGGTTAGTATCATGGTCTAAGACCATGGAAACCCCAGCTCAAGATATATTTTCATTTATAAAAGAGCTCCTGTCAGGTTTCAGGATATATAAAAAGGACCTTCCTGATAGTTTTACCGGAGGATTATTCGGTTACCTCGGATATGAGGTTAATAGCCTTATAGAGAAACTCCCTCCTGTAAAAAATGATATAACAAAAGTTCCCGACCTTTTCTTCATGCTGCCAAGAAACATCATAATTTACGATTCGCTGGAACAAAAAATCCTCGTAATTTCCATGATCATATTAAATAATAACGGGGATAACGGCAACCCTGCTTTTGATATCAAAACGGATTACGATGAAGCCCTTATCGGCATAGATAATATTATTCTGACGATCCGGAATAAAAACTCTAAATGTCCCCCTTATACATCAGTGGCTACCCAGAAAGATCGGATAACGGCTGTATCTGTATATGATGAAGTGGGTTTTGACAGGTATAAAGAAAATGTTCTTAAAGCAAAAGAATATATTCGTAACGGCGATATATTTCAGGTGCAGGTTTCCAGAAGAAAAAAGGTATTAAATCCGCCAGCTCCTTTCTTATTTTACAGGGCTTTAAGGCTTGTTAATCCGTCTCCATATATGTTCTACCTGAAAATAGATGATTTTGTCATAGCTGGTTCTTCCCCCGAAAATTTAGTTAAACTTTCCGATAATATAATTGAAATAAGACCTATTGCAGGAACCATTAAGAGGGGTAATAATATGGAAGAAGATGAGCTTTTAGCGACTAAGCTGCTTAACGATCCGAAAGAAAGAGCCGAACATGTGATGTTGGTTGATCTTGGAAGAAACGATATCGGAAGGGTCTCTAAAAACGGTTCCGTTAAAGTTAATAAGTTAATGTATATAGAAAGATACTCCCATGTCCAGCATATTGTTACGAGTATAATTTCAGAGATCAACGAAAACTATGACGGTTTTGACCTTATCAAGGCGACATTTCCTGCAGGTACTGTGAGCGGCGCTCCTAAAATCAGGGCTATGGAAATTATAAATGAACTTGAAGACTCAAAAAGAGGAGTATATGCGGGGGGAGTGGGCTATTTTTCATTTTTGAATAACAACAAATGTGATAAAATGGAATTTTGCATAACTATAAGGACGGCATTGTTTAAAAATGATGCCTGTTATATCCAGGCTGCTGGAGGTATAGTATATGATTCTACGCCGGAAAATGAATTTTTGGAGACGGAAAATAAGTTAAAACATCTTATTGCGGCTATGGATCTTGCGAAAGAGCTTGACTAAACCGGATTTAGGAACTAATTATGATATTAGTGATAGATAATTATGATTCATTTACATATAATATTGTTCAATATATAGGGGAATTGGGTGAAAGCGTGGTAGTTTTCAGGAACGACGAGATCGGGATTAAAGACGTGATCAAAATAAATCCTGAAAAGATCGTTATTTCACCGGGTCCTAAATCTCCTGCGGAAGCAGGGATAGCTGTTGATATAATTAAGGCTTTTTACGATAAAATGCCCATATTGGGTGTTTGTCTGGGGCATCAGGCAATAGGGTATGCTTTTGGTGCAGAGGTAATCCATGCCGGAAATATTATGCACGGCAAGGTCTCTTCCATAAAACATGGCCCTTCTGTTTTATTTGAAAATATTCCGGACCGGTTTGAAGCGACGAGATACCATTCACTTGTTATAAGTAAAAACAACCTTCCTGAAAATATTAAGGTTACTGCGGTGTCTATGGACGATGATGAAATTATGGCTGTCGAGCTTACTGAATATAATGTTTATGGCGTGCAATTCCATCCGGAATCTGTTTTAACATTTTACGGTAAAAACATAATCGCCAATTTTTTGAATATATAATATATATATATACCCTAATTCCGCAATAGGAGTTATTACGGTTATGGAAATAAAAGATCTGTTGGAAAAAGTGGCGGAAGGATACGATTTGAGCATGTTGGAAGCTGAAGAAGCTTTTAGCAGGATCTTTCTCGGCGAGTTTACAAATGCGCAGATGGCTTCATTTTTAACCTCCCTTAAAATAAAAGGGGAAACTGTGGAAGAAATTGCTGGAGCCGCTGGCGCTATGAGGAAAAATGCGCTGCCCGTGGAGATTGACGATGAGTTGAGATCAAACCTTGTTGATACATGCGGAACAGGGGGGGATTATAAGAATACCTTTAATATTTCTACCTCCGCCGCTTTAATAGCTGCCGGAAGTGGGGTTAAAATCGCCAAACACGGAAATGCCGGCGTATCTTCTAAATCGGGCAGTGCGGATGTTCTGAAGGAATTGGGGGTAAATATCAATGCTGGAATCGAACTTATTATTCAATGCATTGGAGAGGCAAATATCGGTTTTTTATTCGCGCCAAAATTTTATGGAGCAATGAAATTTGCGGCTCCTGTGAGAAAAGAGCTGGGCTTTAAAACTATTTTTAACATCCTTGGGCCTTTAACAAATCCTTTTGGTGCTAAAAATCAGCTTCTCGGGGTTTATTCATTAGATTTAAGCGAAAAGGTCGTAAATGTTCTTAGAATGCTTAAAACGCGGAGAGCTTTTGTAGTTCACGGGAAAGACGGGCTTGACGAGGTTAGCTTGTCTTCAACGACAATGGTTCATGAACTTAATAACGGCATTGTTACGTCTTATGAATTCGATCCGAGGGATTACGGGTTTGAGCTTTACGATATTAGAGAATTTCAGTCGTTTTCGCCCTCTGAAAATGCCCTGATTATCGAAGAAATACTTAACGGAAAGCATAGCTCAAAAGCCAATATGGCTGTTATAAATGCGGGCTTTGTGCTTTTAGCGGCAGGTAAAGCAAATGACCTTAAAGAGGCTTTTTATTTATCGAAAGAAAGTTTAAGTTCGGGTATGGCTAAAAAGGCGCTAAATGATCTTAAAAAAATCTCTAATTTCTGAAAATCGAGGTTTTATGATATTAGATGATATCCTGAAAGAAAAAAGGAATGAAGTAGAAAGGCTAAAGGATAAAGTTAATGAAAAGGATTATAAGTCCATGGCTTATAGTGCTTTTTTTGGCAGAAGAAGTTTTAAAAGGGCGCTAAAACCGCGTTCTAACGGCGAAGCAGTTTCTTATAGGATTTGTAGTATTATAGCCGAGCTTAAAAAAGCCTCCCCTTCAAAGGGCATCTTTATCAATGATTATAAGCCAGAAGCGCTTGCCGTGCAGTATGAAAAGGCAGGTGCCAGTGCTCTTTCGGTTCTTACGGATAAGAAATTTTTTATGGGTGATCAAGGCGATATTTTAAAGGTAAGGAATACCGTTAAACTGCCTATTTTAAGAAAAGATTTTATTATTGACGAGATTCAGTTGTATGAATCTAAAATTATCGGTGCGGATGCCATACTTTTGATTGTAAAAATAATTCCAGCAGAGCTTTTTTTCAATTTTTTATCTCTTGCAAAAGAGCTTTTTTTAGATGTCCTTGTAGAGGTTTCAAATGAAGATGAACTTAATCTTGCTCTTGCATCCGGCGCTGAAATAATCGGGATAAACAACAGGGACCTTGAGACATTTAAAACCGATATATCAAAATCCGTATCTCTTGCCTGGAAGATTGCTCCTGGCAAGATTGTGGTTGCCGAAAGCGGCATCCACAAAAGGCAGGATATTGAGATGCTGATGCAAAATGGCATAAATTCTTTTCTGATAGGAGAGGCGTTAGTTACATCCGATGATATTACAAGAAAAATGAAGGATTTTCTTACCCCCTATCCCGGTCCTGTCCTAGATTTTTAAATAATATTTTAAATAATATTTTAAATAATAAATTTAGTGTGATGATATGGGACTAAAAGTTAAAATATGTGGAATAACTAATTTAGAAGATGCCGCCAGTGCTTTGTCGTTCGGGGTGGACAGTTTAGGTTTTGTATTTTATAAGCAGTCAAAGAGGTATATCCCGCCCTCCAGCGCTGCCGCCATAATAACCGGGATCCGCAGGCAGTCTTTAATGTTTCAAGAAAAGCTTGGTCGCTTCACCGAGCCCCGGAGTTTTTTTGCGGCTTATACGGCGAGCATTCCGTGTACCGGCGTTTTTGTCAATGAAGATATACCGAAGCTTCATCATATTGTTAAAGAGGCCGGTGTTGACATAGTTCAACTTTCAGGTGACGAGGATATGGATTATATAAATAAGTTGGATCCTTCGATTATAAAAAAGATAGTGAAAGCCGTTCGTATTGGCAGCAGAAAGGATATTGAAACGGTGCGGGTTTTTGAAGATCAGGGGATTAGTATTCTTCTTGATGCATATCTTACAAAACACATTTACGGAGGCTCGGGTCTGGCATTTGACTGGAGTATAATTGAAGATATTGATGTTTCCGATAAACTGTTAGCCGGTGGTATTGGGCAAAACAATATAAAATATATACGCGATAATATAAAGCCTTATGGTGTCGATCTTTCCAGTAAGATCGAATCAGAGCCGGGTAAAAAGGATTATGATAAGATGCGTAAATTTTTTGAAACGCTAAATAATAAATAATAATTAGTAAATAGTAAACCGGGGAGACAATATGGGACTGCCTGATAAAAAAGGGCATTACGGCATATATGGCGGCAGATACGTTTCAGAGACGTTAATGCCGGCGATTTTTGAACTGGAGGAATTTTATAAGAAAATAAAGCACGATAAAGGATTTAAAGACGAATTTTACGGTTATTTAAGATCCTATGCCGGAAGGCCTACGCCGCTGTACTATGCTTCAAGGCTCTCTGCACAATATAATGCGGAAATTTACCTTAAAAGAGAAGATTTAAACCATACCGGCGCCCATAAGATTAATAATACTATAGGGCAGGCTCTGCTTGCGGTTAAGATGGGCAAAAAAAGGGTTATAGCGGAAACGGGAGCAGGTCAACATGGGGTTGCGACCGCCACTGTTTGCGCCTTGTTTAATCTTGAATGTGAGATCTTCATGGGGTCTAAAGACATTGAAAGACAAAAACAGAATGTATTCAGGATGGAGCTTTTAGGTGCAAAGGTGACCCCGGTGGAATCCGGTTCCGCTACACTTAAAGATGCTATGAACGAGGCTTTGAGAGACTGGATAACAAATGTAGCCACCACATATTATATGATCGGAACGGTTGCCGGACCGCATCCTTATCCGGAAATCGTGAGGGATTTTCAGTCCGTTATAGGCAAAGAGGTCTTAAAACAGGTTGATAAACAACCGGATATTTTGATCGCCTGTATAGGCGGGGGCAGTAATGCGATAGGGCTGTTCTACCCTTTTCTGAAATATAAAGACGTTAAGATGTATGGAATCGAAGCGGGAGGGTTCGGCATAGAAACCGGTAAGCACGCCGCATCTATATCCGGCGGCAAGCCGGGAGTTTTACACGGCAATAAAACATATCTTCTTCAGGATGAGGACGGACGAATCAAGGAGGCTCACTCTATTGCGGCAGGTCTTGATTACCCCGGTGTTGGTCCGGAGCACAGCTATTTTGCCGACGATAAAAGAATAATCTATGATAATGTGACCGATTTTGAGGCTGTCTCTGCATTCCTTATGCTCTGTAAATTAGAAGGCATCATACCTGCTCTGGAAAGTGCCCATGCAATTGCTTATTTAAATAAGATAAAAGGCGGGATAAAAGGGAAAATGGTAATTATAAATCTATCCGGCAGGGGAGACAAAGATATGCATATAATCTCCGATTATCTTATGTCAAAAAAAGTTTAGCTCAAAAAGGGTTAGCGGATGAACAGAATTGATAACTTGTTTAAGAGTTTCAAGAAGGACAAAAAAACCGCATTTATACCGTTCATTTCCATTGGCGATCCCGACATCAAAATGTCGTTTGAAATAGTTAAAGCGCTGATAAATAACGGAGCAGATATAATAGAATTAGGGTTTCCATTTTCCGATCCTATGGCTGACGGAAAGGTGATCCAGAGGTCATACCAGCGTGCCTTAAAAAATCATGTTTCGATGCGGGATGCATTTGACTTTATTAAAAAGATAAGAAAAGTTTCCGATATACCTGTAATTTTTTTTACTTATTATAATCCCGTTTTCTTTTATGGGGCATCGAGATTTGCTAAAGATGCTCAAAATACTGGAATAGACGGCATCCTTACGGTAGATCTTCCACCTGAAGAATCTGACGAGCTGAAGGAATTTACCGACAGGGAAGGGATTGATCAGATATTTTTACTTGCGCCTACGTCAGATGCCGGCCGCATTAAGCATATCTTGTCTTATGCAAAGGGTTTTGTTTATTACGTTAGCGTAACGGGAGTTACCGGCGCCAGATCTGTTTTGCCGCGACAACTTCAGGAAAAGGTGAAAGAGATTAAAAAAATAAAAGATATTCCGGTAGGAATCGGTTTCGGTATATCCAGCAATAAACAGGCAAAAGAAATATCGGCATACGCCGATGCAGTGATCATCGGTTCTAAAATAATCCAGTTCATCGAAAATAATTTAAATGATAAAAACAAGATTCTTAAAGATATAGCGGAATTTTCTTCGGATATTAAATCCAGCCTTTTATAAGATATTTTATGAGCTTATTCAGACCAAGAAGCAATTTTAAAAAAGAACAGGTTAAATCGGGTATTCCCGAAGGTTTATGGGTAAAATGCCCGATTTGCGGTGAAATCGTATATAAAAAAGAGCTTGAAAGAAATCTTGATGTGTGTCCTAAATGCAATTACCATTTCAGATTGAATTTTAAGAAAAGAATAGATATTACCTTTGACGAAGATAGCTTTTCCCCGCTTTTTGAAGATTTAAAGCCGGACGATATCCTTGAATTTAAAGATACTAAAAAATATAAAGACAGGATCAAAGAGGATCAGGAAAAAACAGGGTTGTTAGACGCCGCCGTTTCGGGTACTGGCATGATCGAAAAAATAAAAGCAGCTGCCGTTATTTTTGATTTTAGTTTTATGGGAGGTTCTATGGGAAGGGTGGTAGGCGAAAAGATAACCCGCACCTTTAAATACGGGATAGAACATAAACTTCCCGTGATCATCTTTTCTTCATCGGGCGGCGCAAGAATGCAGGAAGGTATTTTTTCATTGATGCAGATGTCGAAAACTATTGCCATAATAGCGGAATACAACAGGACAGACCTTCCATATATATCTGTTCTTACTGATCCGACTACCGGAGGAGTATCCGCAAGCTTCGCAAGCATTGGAGATGTTATAATCGCAGAACCTAAAGCATTAATCGGTTTTGCCGGTCCGCGCGTAATCGAAAAAACGATTCACCAAAATCTTCCTGAGGGTTTTCAGAGGTCCGAATATCTGTTAGACCACGGGATGATTGATATGATAGTTGAAAGAAAAGATATGAAAAATATGTTAAAGAACATTTTGTCCATTTTTTTGAATGTCTAAAATAGACGAAATATACAATAAAAGCGGCTTCAAAATGGATTTCGGCTTAGATAGGATAGCCGCTTTGCTTGATCATGCAGGTAATCCCCAGAACGGGATCAATTTTATTCATATAACTGGCACTAACGGTAAAGGCTCCGTTTCCAGGATGATTTACGAAATCCTGAACATGCACGGCTTGGTCACAGGGCTTTATACCTCCCCGCATCTTGTCAGATTTAATGAAAGAATTGTCGTTAATAATACTTATATCAGCGATGAGGATCTGGAAAGATTAACGGTTTATTTTATGGAAGCGCTGAGTTCCGGTCGTGATCTTGCAAAAATGGGGAAACTGACATTTTTTGAGCTGACGACGGCAATCTGTTTTAAGTATTTTGAAGAAAAAAAGGCGGATATTGCGGTTATCGAGGCAGGACTCGGTGGAAGCCTCGATGCGACCAATGTTATTAAAAGACCGCTTATTTCCGTTATTACAAATATTTCAATGGATCATAGTGCTATTCTTGGCCATTCCTTAAAGAAGATCGCGGCCGACAAGGCGGGGATAATAAAGAGAAATTCCGTCATCATTACCGGAGAAAGTAAAAAAAAGATAAAAGAACTTATCTTTAATTATGCAGTAAGGATGGACTCTAAAGCATATTCGACCGACATGATCCGGCTCACAAAAAAGGGCGGGCTTTACTGTTACGACGGTCTTTATAATTCTATTGACGGTATTACCCTTTCAAATAAAGCCCTGTATCAAAAATATAATTTAAAGACTGCCCTTTTATCTGTCGAAGTTTTATTTGAGCTGTATAAAGACTTGATCTGCAAGACCCTTGAAAAGGACCTTGTAAGAAAAGGGCTTAATAGCTTTAAACACGAGGGGAGATTTGAGATAATCAGGTTAAAAGGCAGAACCGTAATTCTTGATGGGGCGCATAATCCGGACGGTATAGAAAAGCTTGCCGGTTCGTTGAAGGCTTATTTTAAAAACAGCAAATGGACGATCGTCTTTGCCGTTATGCAGGATAAAGATTATAAAACAATGTTAAGAAGACTTTCAAAATTAGGAGCTGTTATCATCTTTACTAAAATTAGTAATGACAGATCGGCGGATCCATTCAGGTTAAAAGTTGAAGCAGATAAACTACCGGGCTTTAAAAGGTCGTATATAACAAAAAACCTTGAGGAAGCAGCGAGCGTCGCATTTAATATTAAATCCGGCAGCGAAGCGATTCTTGTTTGTGGTTCATTATACTTAATAGGAGAGTTTAAAAAATTATATCTTAATCCGGCAATATAAAATATTATTAACGTGAGAAATATATTTCTAAAAAAATTAAGTAAATTTGTTTTTTTTCTTCTCTTTATCCTTTTCGTTCTTTTTTTTAAGCCGTTCATAAAAAATGTCTTTGCGATTAAAAGCGTCAAAAAAACTCCTATACATATTACTGCCGATAAAATAGTTTATAACAAAAAAGAAAGCGTTTATATCATTACCGGGAACGTTCTTATAATAAGAAAAGGTTTGCGTTTAAAGGCGGATAAGGTTGTTTATTATTATAAAACGGATCTTGCCGTTGCAACGGGGCATGTAATTGTGCATACCAAAAACAGCATAACAAGGGCAAAAAAGTTAAAGATATATCTAAAAAACAGGCTCGGCACAATCTATCATTCAAATATAAATTATACTGCAAAAAGCATTTTTGTTTATGGGCAAAAGATAAAGCATAAGGGGAAGAAGTTTTATCAGGTAAAAAACGGCTATTTAACCTCGTGCAGCAGAAAACCGCCTTCGTGGAAGCTTTATTCGGGATTTTCAGACATATATGTCGGCAGTTATGCGTACTCGTATAATTCTATTTTTTATATCCATAATATTCCTGTTTTGTATATACCTTTTATGGTAACTCCTATAAAGACGAAAAAATCGTCAGGACTTTTAATACCGTCCGCCGGCTACAACAAACTTACCGGCTATCAAGCATCGGACGGATATTATTTTGATCTCGGGAGATCCCAGGACCTTACATATTATTTAGACTATTATAGTTATCTCGGGATAGGCAACGCCCTTAAATACAGATACGGTTTAAACCAATATTCGCATGGCTCTATATATGTCTTTTACATGCGTGAAATAAACAGCCAAAGGAATTTTACTTTAGCTCCCAGCTTAACAAGGTATCTTTTATTTTCTCATAATATGGATTTTATTTACGGTCTTGCGCTTAAGGCTAATATCAACATTCCAAGCGATCCGGCTTTTTATCCAGATTTTTCGACCAATATTTATACTATAACTAAGAACAGGCTTTCTTCCAATTTTTCGGTTACAAAAGATTGGGGCAGTTTTTCGGCAAGGATGAACTTTTTGAGGCTTGACAACCTTTTTTTCCCGAATTATGCCACCGTTCAGGAGTATCCGAGGCTTTCTGTTAACGGTCAGACGGATCTCGATAAGATTTTTAACACGCATCTATATCTTAAACTTCATTCGTCTTTAAGTATATTGAGAAGCCCGGCTTATTACAACGCAAACAGGCTTGATATATTTCCGAAGCTTTATTTGCCGCTTAAATTTATAAGCGGCGTGCACATAACGCCCGCCGCAGGATTTAGATATACCGGCTATTATGATGTGCAGAATGGCATTGGAGCGCCGCCTGCCGCTAACGGCAATAGGGAAATGTATTACGCTTCGATTTCGACAAATGCCGTCCTTTTCAAGAATTATATAGTTTCGAAGAAAAATGACACCGGTTATATGTCTTTTATCAAGCCTTATGTGAATTATGATTTAATAAAGCCGGTTAACCAGTATAGTTTGCCGCTATTTGACCAGACGGATTATATTCCTTCCGAAAGCGCCTTTAAATATGGATTTAATTGGAGTTTAGAAAACTATTCAAAAAAAAGCCTGTCAAATCTATTAAGTTTCGATATGTACCAGTATCACTCGGTTTCGGGAAATTTTATAAACCCGGTCAATTATCTTAACTATCAAGATTCGAATTCGGATATTATTACCAGGTTGAAATTTCATCCGGTCGGCAATCTGACTTTTTTAGGCAGCGGAAGCTATGATACGTACAGTTATGTTTTTCGCCAATATAATTTAAGCGCTTTAATAACGGATCCTCGGCAGGATACATTTGGCATCGGCTATACCGGAATCAATGATGTTCAAGGATATTTAAGCGCCTTAAATATGTTCAATTCTTCGAATCCTGCCGTCTTTCCCCAAGGGCTGTCGCTTATTACGCCGTCTAATACCCTTGCCTATGCTAATTTGTCCGTGAATTTGCATATTATCGACGGTTTCAGTATTAACACGGTGGAAAATTACGATATTACCATACATAAAGATATTTCAAATTCGATAGGATTTCTCTACCAGTCCGGCTGCATAGGATTCGTCGCTAATTATATTAATCTGCCTTATTTTCACCAGTGGGCTTTTTCTTTTGGTATAATATTAAAGGGGATCGGAACTTACGGATTTGGCAATATGGCAACCCCTACGCCGGCAACAGCCGGCGGAATATCGTTGACGGCGCCAAATTTTAATTCTAGTTTTTAATCCTCATAATCATGTTATAATACAACGATTGTCAATATTATCTGGGCCTTTTCCGTAAGGATCCGGTAGCGGACGAACAGGAGGATTTTTATGAAGACGTATTTAGTAACCGGCGGACTTGGTTTTATAGGAACTAATTTTATAAAATATCTTCTGTCAAACAAAAGCGATCTTTTTGTAATTAATATTGATTGTATTACGTATGCCGCAAATCCGGATAATATCCCAGAAAATACCGCTAATTACAAATTTTACAAGATTGATATTGCCGATAAAGAAAAACTGTCTTCCGTTTTTCGAAACCATAAAATTGATTATGCCGTTAATTTTGCGGCGCAGTCTCATGTAGATAGATCTATTATAGATCCTTCCATTTTTATAAAAACTAATATTGAAGGCACCTTAAACTTACTTGAGCTTTCTAAGGAAGCATCCGTAAAAAGATTTTTACAGGTTTCTACAGATGAAGTCTATGGTTCGCTTGGGAAAACGGGTAAATTTACGGGAAAAAGTCCGCTATCCCCGAGAAGTCCATATTCTGCTTCTAAAGCATCTGCAGATATGCTTGCCCTATCTTTTTTTCATACATTCGATATGCCCATTTTAATCACCAGATGTTCAAACAATTACGGACCATACCAGTTCCCCGAGAAATTAATACCTTTAACGATAATTAATGCAATGACGGGTAAAGAAATTCCTCTTTATGGCGACGGCAAAAATGTTCGCGACTGGATATATGTTACGGATCATGTCAGGGGTGTTTTAAGTGTGCTTGAAAAGGGCGAGGCGGGTAATGTCTATAATATAGGGGGGGATTCGGAGATGGAAAATATCGCCATTATAACCATAATCCTTGAAAAATTAAATAAGCCGGCGTCCCTTATAAAATATGTTAAAGACAGGCCTGGACACGATAGAAGATATGCCATGGATCTTACCGAAATAAAAGAAAAGCTTGGGTTTAATCCGACGGTAGATATAGATCGAGGATTAAATCAGACTATCAAGTGGTATATCGCCAACGAAAAATGGTGGAGAAGAATTATATCGGGGGACTATGAACTAAGGTGACGGGACTTAAAATTGCATTGATAGGTTCTACCGGGATGTTAGGAATCGATGTTAACTCAACTTTAAAAGAGGCAGGTTTCTTTATACAGAATTATAATTCGCT
>JAKASO010000087.1 GCA_021818985.1 bacterium | reverse complement strand
TTGCCGCAAGGGCGAGGTGCTTAATCTTAAATGGGACGACGTTGACTTGCAGAACGACGTAATAGCGATTAAGGGGACTAAAACTAAGTATGACAGATATATTCCTATATCGAAGCCCTTAAAAGAGCTTTTAAGGGCAATTGAAAGGAAAGACGACTGTTTTTTGTATGTATTTAATCGAAACGGGGCTAAATTGGGTAATTTTCGCAAGTCTTTTATGACCGCCGCAGGACACGCAGGGCTGAAAGACTTACGTATCCACGACCTAAGGCACGTCTTCGCAAGTAAAATGGTTATGAACGGGACGAGTTTGTATATTACGGGGGAGCTTCTTGGACACAGGACATATATTCTTCTGCGTGCATTAAAAAGCACTGCTTTTTAGCAGAAGAATATGAGATGACGAAACGGTATAGCCATTTAGTCCCGGATACCTTGAGAAAGGCGGTTGATGAGGTTTTCAACAAATAAAAAAAGGCAAATAAAAAGACGGCTTTACAATAATGATGATAAAAAGTAAAATATGAGCATAGTTTTAATTATATGGATAAAAACTGGATCATGGAGAAAATAAAAAATCAGGATTTAGATATTTATTCAACTAATCGTCCACCAAATATGCCCTTTTGGAATGAAATTGTCTGTGGAGATACTGCGGATTTAATTAAATCTATTCCTTCTGATAGTGTCGATCTGATTATTACTTCCCCTCCTTATTTCCAACAACGAGAATATGATAACGGCGGTATTGGTAACGAAAAAAAACTGGGTGATTATATTTTTGCACTCATAAAAATCTTTCGTGAATGCGTCCGCATTATAAAACCGACAGGAAGCATTGTCTTTAATATTGGCGATAAATATGAAGATGCAAGTTTACTTTTAATGCCTTATAGATTTGCAATAGCCGCAACCGAGCAATGCGAAGTAACTCTTGTTAATAATATAACTTGGATAAAATCTAATCCAACGCCGCGACAATTCAAGCGAAGACTCGTGAGTAGCACAGAGCCCTTTTTCCATTTCGTAAAATCCCAAAATTACAAATATTTTCTTGATAAATTTCTAAAATCAGTAAATCAACTTAAGGTAAATGAAAATGGGGCAGGTAGAAATATAGGAAAAAAATATTTCTCGCTTATCGAACAATCTGGGCTTACTCAAGAACAAAAGGAAAAGGCAAAAAGTGCGCTGGAAAATGTTATCAGAGAAGTCCATAGTGGTGAAATTCAAGGATTTCGCATGAAAATTAGAGGAATTCATTCGGAACCGTTTGGTGGACAAGAAGGCGGTAGAAAAATTCAATTGGACAAGAATGGATTTACTATTATCCGCATTTATGGAAACCCATTAAAAAAAGATGTGATTAATGCTCCGGTTGAATCCTTAAAAAATTGCCCACATCCTGCCATTTACCCTGTAAAGATAGTGGAAGAGTTTTTAAAATTATTAACACAAAAAGGCGACATCGTCCTTGACCCTTTTATTGGTTCAGGTTCTACGGCAGTAGTTGCATCTCAAAATGAGCGGGTATATATTGGCTTTGATATAAGCATGGAATACTGTCTTTATGCTCAAAAGCGATTGGGTATCGTTCAACATAAATTATTTATTTAGGATGAAAATAATGCCGGTAAATCCTCTTAAAATTATGAGCAAGGCCTATCAAAAAGCAAAAAATAAACCGATAGGAGATATTTTGTCTTCTTTGCCAAGTGATTGTGTTCAAGAATTGAGAACCATTATTGAAAATGCCGAATCTCAAAAAGGAGTTTTGGGAGTCACTTTAACTTCAATCGTATATAAAATTTGCAATCCGGCGCAGGATATTCGTTATCATCAGAATGGCATGCCTGGTGGTTATTCAGGGAGGACATTTGACACTAGTAATATAACCCCTTTTATGAAAGAAAAATTTCCGCATTATTCAATGGCGGAAAGTGCTTGGTTAACGCGGTCATTAGAACAACC
The DNA here is from genome assembly GCA_021818985.1 of bacterium. Classification (GTDB taxonomy): domain Bacteria; phylum SZUA-79; class SZUA-79; order Acidulodesulfobacterales; family Acidulodesulfobacteraceae; genus JAKASO01. The sequence goes on along the minus strand of JAKASO010000087.1, from coordinate 632 downwards.
ACATCCGTATGATCTTGATTATCCCGGAAAAATTCGCAATAAAGAATTAAAATCAGCTTTTTTAAGGATATTAGATCGTGTACAGAATGACAGCAAACTTTCCCTTAAATTACTAACCGCAATTATGGCTTTATTGTATGAATCTTCGAGATATGATGACGTTCTTCTTTCAAATATTGAGGTTGAAAGTGGGTTGCCTATTGCAAAAATCATAGAAGCGGTAAGCGAACATATTTATTATAATTACGGCATTGGTGCAGTTGGAACAGCTCGTATCCCTGTTTTAGCCATTTACTCAGTTTACCGTTTACTTATGCCGGATATAAAAAGATATGAGAATAAAGTTCTTGCACCCTTGCAATATCATACAAGTTCGGATAATCGTTCAAATATGTTTGGTGATATCGATATAAATAATAAAGATGGCTCTTGTTTTGAGTCAATAGAAGTTAAACACCGCAAACCTATTACAGTAGATATAATTAATACTGCTTTTCAAAAAATTAAGGATACAAAGATAGACAGATATTATATTCTAACAACTAAAGAACCAAATAACCGCTATGATGGGTCAGTTACACAAAAATTAGAAGAATATAAAAGAATTAATTCGTGCCAAATTATTGTCAATG
>JAKASO010000086.1 GCA_021818985.1 bacterium | reverse complement strand
ATTTTTGGAGTGTAATAACTGCCTGATTTGATTATTTCGTTCTTGTTTAAATGCTCTGCATAGTTTATAAGCATAAATCCTCTAATTAATTTTATTTCTCAATAATACCTTTAAAATTTCTACTATATCATGGTTATGGCGCTTCGACGCCATACCAAATACCTTCATTATAGTTTCTATATTAGACACATTAGATTCGTTAATAACGTAATGGAGTTCATCGTCCTTTTGCGCCGTCCTTGTTTTAAGTTCATTAATTAAATTCTCATTATGAAAAGAATTAATAGGTATGCAAAAATAAATCATGGGTTGGACGCCGCTGGCATACTGTTGTTTTTGAATTGATACCTCTATTATGGTTTTATCTTGTATGGTTTTATCTTGTGTTTCAACCATGAAAAGCGTAGGCAATTTAATGCTTGTTTCTTCATAATTAATACCGTTTAAAGTAATTGTAGAATGACGTTCTACTGTTATCGGTTTTTGGTCTATAAAGGTTTTATATCCTTTTATCTCATCCAGCAAGGCTTCGGCTCTTTTTCCGTTTATATGTCCTAATGTAACAGCTTGATAAAATATCTCCGACAATTCATAGGGATATTTATCTTTTCCATTACTTGCTTTAAATTTATAGTTATCGCTTGATAATTTTGTATCTTTTCCTTTTTTATCTATATCTGAAATAGGAATATCTGAAATAGGAATATCATATCCTATTTGCCATTCCAAATAAGCGCTATCGTCAAATAGGAGGCGTCTCGTAGAAAATATTTTACCAAAATCTAAATCTTCCTTTCTTTTTTTAAATCTAAATTTTCCCTTATTGACGACAGGTATGGTTAGAATAATATCATTGTTTTCATTAATTAAATATTTCATTATATATGCTAATAATAAAAGGTTTTTAAATCCCGGCTTTATGATCAATCGTCTGTTTTATTTTTGCCTTCTTGTTCAGATTCTTTGGTAAATTTTGATATGGCAAGTGGAATAAATTTCGTAAGTTGTTTTGCTAATGACTTGACAGTGATGTTATTCAATTCATAGTTTTCAATTACTTCAGGTGGTATATAAGATGTATTTTTAATATCATCTTCATCAAATTTATAATTTAAACTTTTTGTCATTTTTTTCAATAAATTATAAAAATGCTCTTTTTTTTCATTATTCCATTTTAAATTTTCATCGCTTTGGATTATTTTATCTTTTTCAGGACTACTGGCAATAAAATTTCTAAATTCTTTCCATGCATGGGTTACCTCTTTATCATTGTAAAATGCTACATTTATACTGTTTAATGCAACATAAAATTGCGGCGAAAAAGGGAATTCCCTATTTTGCATGAGAGTATAAAAGATGTTTATTTTTATTTGTTGATCAGAATTTTTCTTTAAATAAATTTGATTTAATATAGTTGAAATTACCACAGCAATAAGGGGTCCCAAAAAGATGGCAATTATTGAAATTACTTCCATATGCATACCTCAAATAAACTTATAATAATATCATTATATAATTAATTTCGGAAAAAGGTAACAAAATTTTAATATTATTTAAATCTAAAATCTAACCCTTTTAATAAAACAATATAAGGGTTCAAAATAAGTCTCTATAAAGGATATTTTCGTTGAAAATTAGCTCTATTTACCTCCCAGATAAACCTTCGTTATATAATCCCTGTTGTGCCCAAGCTCTTGAGAAACCGCCATTTTAGCCGTTTTTTCGTTAAAATCTTTATTGATGAGTTCCGCATATCTTTCCTGCGCAACGGAATGCCTTACGGCGTGCATGTTGAAGCCGGCATTTTTAATGGAATTGCCCAGATGGTTCATTTCCTGCTTCAAGTTCCTGCCGGTATCGTAATTGCAGTTCATTGCATATTTACGAAGTTCGGCAAGTTCTTTGAGCTTTTCTGAAGAAAGCTTTATTTCCCTGGGTCTGCCGTTTTTGCACCATGAGCCTTTTAATTCCAGCCTGCCGTTTTTTACGATTTCATAACCCTTGGAAAGCGCAAGTCCGGCGTGAACGCTTTCTTCTTTGCGAAGACCTGCTATGCTTGCGATTTTTAACTGAACGTAAACATTGGTATCTTTTTCTTTAAAATACTGAAGCTTTTCGTTTATATCCACTCCTTTTGCGTTGAGACTTTTGTCCTTATATTCAATTTCTCTTTTGAGTCCGAGTTCGCTGTTGGAAATGTTAATATTCGTTCTGCCGGTTTCATTCAAAAAAGACCTCAAGGAAGAAACGTAGTTAATAATAGTGGCATCCTTTAGCCACTGAACCTTATAATAACTTACCATTTTTTCAATATCGGCGTTGGACCATTTGCCTATATCGGCTTTCCTGTTGGCGGTAACCCCTATATCGTAATTTCTGGCGTCATGCGAAATGCGGCGCATGTCCTGCCTTATGTCATGGTCGGATTTATTGGAAACAACGGATAACGGGGCGTCCATCTTATGAAAGTGTTCTATTTCTTTTAATTCCTGATTTATTTTATATTCGAGTTTAGTCATGATATTATCCTCCATAAAAATATTTATTATTATTTATACAAACCTCCGGCAATGGCATTTAACCCTGCCTATATTCTATAATGCTATGAAACACTCACTTACGATTTAAGGTCG
>JAKASO010000020.1 GCA_021818985.1 bacterium | reverse complement strand
GATCTTTATTTATTTTATAAACAAACAAATCCAGATAAATACTATAAACAATAAAAAAATAATAAAAACAACAAAAGAATAATGACTGATTTTTCAATCATTTTAATTTTAATCTTAATAATATCATTATTTGCATCTTTTTTATACATTTTTTTATCAAAAAAGATAAAAAAGAATGTTATTGCCTCCGATATATTACTTAAAGATAATATAGACGAAAAAGAAAACCGGATAAAAATGTTTTCCGATGTCCTCCAGCAAATCGGCGACGGCATAGCAATAATGGACCGGAATAAAAATCTGGTTTTTGTCAACCGGTCTTTCAGAAAAAATATACGTTCAGGACCTTCAGACAACGTTAAAAAATTTGAACTGCTGACAAGGAATTATGAACTTAACAATATGATAAACGAGACAATAGAAAAAAATGAGGTGCAGGTCATTGAAAAAAATATTACTTATTTTGACCGCGCATCTGAAAAGATCGCTTACTGTAAGGTTTTTAAAATAGAGGGAACAAAAAACTATGCCGCGATCGTCCGCGACATAACATATCTGCAAAAAACCGAAAAAGTCAGGGCAACTTTTATACAGAACCTTTCTCATGAAATAAAAACGCCCATTACCGCTATAATGGGATTTATCGAAACCTTAAAGAACGGCGCACTGGAAAACCGTGAAACGGCAGTAAAATTTTTTAATATAATAGAACACCACGCAAAACGGCTCAATTCCCTTATAGACGATCTTTTAATATTGACTAATATCGAAACCGGAAAAACTTCTTTAAAAATCGAAAGGTTTAACCTCCAAACAATAATTGATTCTTCCGTATTTCTTTTCCAAAAAGAAATCAGATCGAAAAAATTGGAAATAATTCAGGATATAAAAAACGCTTCAATACTTTCCGATTTTTCTAAGATTAGCCAGATCGTTACAAATTTGCTTCAAAATGCCGTTAAATATACTGAAAATAATGGCATCATAAAAATAGAGGCTTCGATAATAAATATTGGCGAAGTTGAAAAAATTTTATCGAAAATAGATGAAACAGCAGTTTTTTGGGATACAATACCGCCGGAAAAAGATACTTTTCTTTTTTTATCTATGGAAGATACGGGGAGCGGGGTCAGTTATGTTAATTTACTGAGGCTTGGAGAGAGATTCTTCAGAGTTGACAGTTCCCATTCCCATGATCCGGGAGGCACAGGCCTTGGACTTGCTATCGTAAAACACACACTTAAAATATTGAACGGAGTTGCTATACTGCAAAGTTGCCTCGGCAGCGGTTTTAGTTTTATAGCATTCATTCCTGCCGAAATGGAAAATCAAAACATTAAAGATATTAAAGTATAAAATTAAACGAAGGAACTACGGGGATGATTTTATTCTTATATAAGAATTCGCAGTATAATTTATAACCGTTAATTTCATTTTCGCCCAGATCAAAACTAAGGCAGCTCGTCCAGTAATCGAGCAATTCTTCGCCAGTAATAAAATTATAAAAATTGTCCGCCATTACAGGCTTAAGAACTTCTTTAAAATTAAGAACGGCTTTATCTTTTGCTTTTATCAGGTATTCATAAAGAATTTTAAATTCATCTTTATTTTTTTCATACGAATCTTTTCTGATTATAAACAGTGCAAAAACAAATGGAAAACCTGTAAATTCATACCATAAATCTGCAAGATCATAAGAAAAATAACCTGCATGAATATTATCATTTTCAAATTTAAGCGCATTATCACCTATATGAAGGCTGATCTTTCCACTACCTAAACCTGTGCCGGCTTTTAACCTGAAATCGGCATCGGAAGGCATAATTATAAAATTAATATTTTTAATGTCAAATTTATATTTTTCCGTCAGCAGTACCTTTAAAAGATTGATCGAGGTCATCGTTTCGGGGGTTATATATATGGTTTCGTTACCGGAAAACTCATCAATACTTTTTGGAGAAAAAAGAAGTATGCTTCTAACCTTCTTCTTTGAGCTTATCGAAATATTCTTGAACAGGACGGAATTGTCGTAATTTAGGGCATAATAGAAAGAAGAGGACGGGCTTATATCTATATAACCGTTTTGTAAAGCCTGATTTAAAAAAACGGGTGTGCCCAAAATAAATTCAAGGAAGCAGAATCCATTCTTATTGCGTAGCCGTTCTTTTTTTAAAAAGTAATATATGGGATAAACATTAAGATAGTTTATTTCGCCTATTTTTATCATCCCTTAACCGGCGGCAGAATGTTTCCGATAGAATCGCATAAAAAATCGGGCTCAGATTTTTTAAGCTCATCATAGGTATGGTTTCCGGAAGTAACACTTAGAACTGCAATTTCAGCATTTTTCGCAGCCATTATATCAATCGGGGAATCACCAACCAAAATAGAAGATTCTTTGGAAAAACCGGTTTCGTTAATTATCTTATTTATCATCTGCGGCGAGGGCTTTCCTTCCAGTCCATCGTAAACTCCGTAAATATGATCAAACAGATCGTAAATTTTTAAGTACTTAATAAGACTTCTTGAAATGGATCCTGTTTTATTGGTTGCGATATTCAATGATTTCCCTTGATTTTTAAGATAATATAAAAGCTCTTTTACCCCTTTTATTAAAAAAGTCTTTTCATAACAGACCTCTTTATACTTATTCCTGAATATATTTACAGCTTCCTGCTGGTTTTCTTTCCCGAATATCTCGCCCAAAAGCTCTTCAAGTGGAACCCCGACATATGAATTTGATTCTTCAAAAGGAATCGTTCTGCCGGAAAACCTTATAAAAACAGCATCAAAAGCCTCATTTATAGCCGCGAAAGAATCTATTAATGTTCCGTCAAGATCAAAAATTATACAGGAATATTGCGTCAGCGTATTAATCATTATAACATTATAACACTTTATATTATTTATTAATATTGCGCGGATTTGCTTGATTGCTGGTTTAATCTTTTATAAAATCTTTCATAAATTCGGCTGTTTCTTCAGGCAGGGCGGTATTTATTGACATGCCCGTCCCGAGTTCGAAACCTGCTTTCATTGTAAGCCTTGGCACGATGCGAAAGCTCCAGTGATAATATTCTTCTTTCTCGTCCACAACAGGCGGGTTATATATCATAAAATTATAATCGGGATCTCCAAGCGCGTTATATATGCCTTTTAATATTTTCTTGACTAATATGCCGAGCGCTTTGGTTTTATCAACAGAAGTCAAGCCGAAGCACGATTCATGTTTTACAGGCATTATCCATGTTTCAAACTGGTTTTCTGAAGCAAAAGGATAAAACGCTATAAAATCATCAGTTTTAAAAATTATCCTTCTGCCGTCTGCGATTTCCGCTTGCAGCATGTCGCAAAAAATGCACCTGCCGATATCGTCATAATAAAACAATGCCTGAGATATGTTATTTCTAAGAGCAAGAGGAATGACTGGAGTGGCAATGATCTGAGAATGCGAATGATATATCGAGGTGCCAGCATTGGCCCCATAATTTTTAAAAATAATGATAAATTTAAACCTTGGATTTTTATGGAGATCCAAATATCTATCCCTGTACATAAGAAAAACCTCCTGAATTTGTTTATCGCTAAAAAACGGAAAGTTCTCATTATGAACAGGGGTATCTACAATAACTTCATGGGAACCGATGCCCGGTTTTGAACGAAAAATATTGGCAGTCCTGGGATAAAAATAGTCAGCAAAGTGTTGCGCCTCCGGTAGTCTGGCAGGTACCGCCTCCCCAGCATCGGGGGAAAGCGCAGCGTATTTGTTCGGAATAACCCTCACCCACCATCCCTTTGCATTGGGATAAGTGCCGTAAGTTCTATAAGATCTTATTTCATTAGTAGAAAGGTATTCATTTCCGGCGCAAAAAGGGCAATCCGACATATATAGCGGCATGTTTTTCCTAGCTTCCATGGACGATAAAGGCTTATCAAATTCATGCGGCCTTCTGCGCCTTTCCGTAGCCATGATAACCCACCCTCTTGTCGTAGGGTCCTGTCTGAGCTCGGACATTTAATCTAATCTCCCTTTTAACTTTATTAACTAATGACTAAAATATTAATTAGCCGGATAAGCCTCATACGGATTATGCGACATAATTATTATACAAAAAATCGTATATTTGGCAAGAATTATTAATCTCGCCGAAGTTAAACCGTATGCTTTCGGAATATACGGCAAACGGGATGTTTTGTTCACCCCCGGCCCCGCCGTGAGCCCCAAACTGATTTTCAAAATTTACTATATATTTGCCGTCATAATTTCCAAACAGGATCAGATCGCCGGAATTCTTAAAATTACAAAAATCTTTAATCGAGCCTATCAATATATTTTTCTTTTCATCCGTTTCTAATTTTGCAAGCATGTTTTTAAAAAAAAGATCGCGGCTATCAAATATCTTCACTTCGTCAAAGGGTTTAAACAGTTCCGAATCTTTATCGAATACGACTATTTCTTTATTTTTATTATGCCCGACAATAAGACCGATATGTTTAATTTGAGTAAATTTGCTAATTAGCCCGGGATAGAACGACTCAATGTTTTCGATTGTCATTTTAAACGGCTTATCCGAAAAATACAGGTTGGACATGGGACCGGAGTTCATAATATATATAATTTTTCCTTCTTTCCCCCAATTAAGATATATCTCCTCTTTTCCCTTTAATGTTATATTTTCTTCTATTATGTCGAAAAATTTATGATAAATAGAACTGCATGCCCCTTTTTTAAAAAAGTCGCTTACATAAATCATCAATCTTTTCAAAGACGCATTATAACCCGTATCGAATTCGTAAACGCTAAACTGCGCGCTTTTTTTATTCTCCGTAAGAAATTCGGATATTATGTTTTCAAGTTTTTTATCGTAGTTTAAATGAACGAATGGCAAAGACGGGGTATGACCATGATCGGAAAGGATAAAAAGATCGTACTTTCTTCGGCTCTTTTTAATCTCGTTAAATATATATTTGATTTTACGGTCTATGGGCTTTAATGCCCTTAATGCGCTCATGGAATACGGACCTCTGTGATGAGATAATTCGTCATAGCCGGTATAATTCAAATAGACGGAAGGCACGCCGCGGGAAATATCCATTATTGCCCCAAATGTTTCTATTTCTTTAAATATAACATTTGACATAATCCTTGCAAAAGGGAATAACCCTTCCGGACGCGCCGATCTTGCCCACACAAAATCAAGGAACTTTTCCCATAATTCAAACAAAAATTCAAAAAAAACATAAAAAATCGTTTTTAAAAATGTTACCAGATGGAATATAAAAATAATAAAAATATCAAAATTTCGCACCTTTTTTTTAAAAAGATAGCGTATCGAAAATGTCGAAAGGGTAAATGTCGCTCTGGAAGCGCCACCCGAGAAAAGATTAACATATGATGAACCGCCTTTAAGGAGCCCGGCATGCTTTTTTGAAAGGATCTCTTCAATATGCCCCGCGCTTGCCGGATTTTTAAATATTATTTCTTCGCCGGTCTGTTTTTCTATCCACCTGAACCCGGGAATATTATTATTATCCCCGTATAAAAGCCCTGCCTGAAAAAACGGCGTATCGCTGGGAACGCCGGTCAAATATTCATCCATCCGGAATCCTTTTATCGCTAACATCTTTTTAAGGTTAGGCATTAAATTGCGGCTCATCGCTTTATCAAGAGCCTCTTTTGAAAGACCATCGATCTGGAAAATAACAAACCCTTTTTTGTCAATGGGTTTGCTAATTTTTATTTTTCTTATGGATTTTTTAAATATTTTTAAATTTATTTTCATATATCCATTATCTACCTACCTGCCTGTCTGCCTATTTATCTACCTACCTATCTATCTATTTTATTTATTATCGGGTTTGGATACCGGTATTATCCGCACCAGCATCAGTTATCCCCTCTTTCAAAAAAGTAATTGGCAAAAAATACCATTAAAAAAAGAAAGAACAATATGAAAACAATGTCTAAAACCAACGGAACTTCGGGGACAAAAAGACCTGCTTTCCCGTAAAAAAAAATATATTTTAAGAGATCTACAGAGTAGGTTATAGGGTTTATATAGGCAAGGAACTTTAAAAAGGCAGGAAATCTTTTAACCGGATAAAGCGCGCCGCTCACAAAGAACATAGGTTGAACAATCAGGTTAATGATTGAGTTGAAGCCCTCGAACGAAGTCATCTTTGCCGCTATCAATATGCCAAAAGCGGTTATAGAAGACGAAATTAAAAACAGCGCGATCACAGCAAGAATAACGGTATTTAAAGAGATCCCGATACCTAAGAATGGAGCAAATATTAACATTATCAAAGCCTGCGTCGTGCTGACAATCGCACCGGAGGTTATCTTTGCAAAAACGAATGTCTTCCTTGAGACCGGGGAAACAAGCACTTCCTTTAGAACCCCAAACTGCCTGTCCCAGATAATAGAAATGGCGGCAAAGATTGACCTGAAAAGAACGGTCATTACAAGAATACCAGGAAATATAAAATCAATGTACGAACCGTTTTTAAGCTTAACTATCGTAGAAAGACCAAACCCGACAAAAAAAAGCCATAATATCGGTCTTGACATATCGGCAATTAACCGCGATCTCTGTCTTACAAACTTCAAAATCTCCCTGTTGTTTATAGCAAGAAATGCCTTGATCTCATTTTTAATCATTAGTTTACAGTTTACCCGTCAAAACGTGATTACGCCGTAATTATGCCGTAAGAAATCAGGCTATAAGAAATTGGGCAATACAGACACGATATCTTACCGGAAAATATTTTTGAGCATTATCGTCTGCGTTCTTTCTTTTCCTATAGAAACGATATAAATCGGCAGGCCTGTATATTCTTCCAATCTTATGAGATATTTCTGGGCATTTACCGGCAGATCCTTAAACGATCTGACACCGCCAATGTCGCCGTTCCAGCTTTCAAATTCTTCGTATACCGGCGTAATACGGTCATAGTCGCTTATGGAATAAGGAAGGTGGTTTATTATAGAGCCTTTAAGCAGATAACCTGTGCATATCTTGAGCTTGTTTAACCCCGATAGAACATCAAGCTTGGTAACTACCATGCCGGTAATACCGTTTAAATACGCAGCTTCTTTTATCAGATTGGCATCGAACCAGCCGCACCTTCGTGGTCTGCCGGTAACGGACCCAAACTCTTCGCCTTTATCCCGTATGCTGTTTCCAAGCTCCGCCTTAAGCTCGGTCGGAAAATACCCTTCGCCGACGCGGGTTGTATATGCTTTGGTAATGCCTATGACTGCATCAATTTTTGTAGGACCGATCCCGACCCCGGTAAGAGATGACCCCGATACAGTATTTGAAGACGTTACATAAGGATATGTTCCGTGATCGACATCAAGAAACGTCCCTTGCGCTCCTTCAAGCATTATATTATTTCCTTCATCGAGTTTGTTATTGATAAACTCCGAAGAATCTATCATAAAATCCTTTAGTCTTTTTCCTAATTCAAGATATTTATTTATCAAATCATCAGGATTAAAAACAGTCTCGCCAAGAACATTCTTAAAAAGATAGTTCTTCTCTTTTAAACTTAAAGAGATCTTTTCATAGAGAATATCCCGATCGATCAAATCAACCGCCCTTATGCCCAATCTTGCCACTTTATCTTCGTATGCCGGCCCGATTCCCTTTCCGGTGGTACCTATCATTCCCGCGCCCCGAAGCCTCTCGCGGGCAATATCGAGCCTTTTATGGTACGGCATAATAATATGGCACTTATAAGAAACAAAAAACCTGTCTTTAACTTCTATTCCAAGCTTATTCAGGGAATCCAGCTCTTCGAACAGAACGACAGGATCAACGACAACCCCGTTCCCGAGAATACAGATTTTATCTTTGTTAAGCATCCCCGAAGGAACCAGCCTGAAAACAAGGCTTAAACTGCCGCTAACTACCGTGTGACCGGCATTATTGCCCCCCTGATATCTTGCAATAATATCAACTTCTTTGGAAAGCAGATCCACAATCTTGCCTTTTCCTTCGTCTCCCCACTGAAGACCCACTACAATAATATTCTTTTTTCTCATGGATTATCCATTAACTGCCCATATGTACGATAAATTCTTTAAATTCCGGAATAGACCTGAATATATTTTCTTTTTCTTCGCTGATCTTTTTAAAAGAAATAAGTGGGCTACCCTTGGAAGATTTTTTATCGTTAAAGATATAAACAATATTTTTAATATCATTTTGCTTCATATATTCAATAAAATCCAAATAGCTGTAATCCATAAAACTGACCTCGACTTTAAATCCCTTTCGGCGCAAAAAAATATTTATTTCCACGGAAAAAGAATGGTTCCCCGTTACATTTGCTATTAAATAATCTTCGGAAGGATAACGATATTCACCCATATGGCGCGTAACAGTTTCAAGATCAACTGCAAAACCGGCTCCGCCGCATGAAGGTCCAAACATACCCGTTAAATTATTATACCTGCCTCCTCCAAAAATTTCATGCCCAATATGCGGAATAAAACACTCGAAAATTGTGCCGGTATAATAGTTAAGCCCGCGGATTTCCCCAAGGTCTATTGTAATATATTTTTCTTTTTTATATAATTTTACATAATTCAATACCCTTTCAAGATCTTCTAACGCTCTTTTCGATCTATCGTTATCAGCCATCTTCCACGCTTTTTTTATTATACTTTTTTCGCCAAATAATAAAGGCAGGTCTTTAATTGTTTCTTTCTTTTTATCATCTACGGACATATCTTCAAGTATTAATTTGAGCCCGGAAGAATCTTTTCTTGCAACACATTCTTCGATTTTTTTTCTATCATTTTCTTTGATATTTTCAACAATACCGCGAAAAAACTCTACATTGCCGACATCAATGTTAAAATCCCGGAAGTTTAAACCGTTTAACGATTCAATACCCATAACGATCAGTTCTGCATCGCTTTCGGGAGCATAAGGCCCGATCAATTCAACGCCAACCTGCCATATCTCGCGGGGTTTTCCACTTCCGGGATCTAAATTACGCAAAACCGGACCAAAATACGAGAACTTGAATGGCAATGTCCTTGAATGCATTATTGCCGAGCTAAGACGGGCTATTTGGGGAGTAAAATCGCTTCTAAAAGATATCAGTTCTCCAGAATTAATATCCACAACCTTAAAAAGGCCGTTTACCTTTAAATTGGAAAAAACATCCAAAAATTCAATACTGGGCGTAATAACACGCCTGTAGCCCCATCCGGCATATTCTCTAAGCAAAATATCAGCGGTCCTGGTGAATAGTCCGGCATCGGCAGGCAAAAAATCCCTTGTGCCGGGCGGCGGCTGAGTAGTTATTTGAAAGTTTTTCTTATTCACTTATAATTCCAGATATTTAGCAGAAATAATATTCGGCTCTGCAGAAAGTTCATTAATAAGGCTGTTGCCAATTTTGGAATCAAGCTGAAGGATGGAGATCGCCTTTTCTTTATGCCTTCCTAAATGCATTCTCGCTATGTTGACGTTATGCCCCCCAAGAACTTTTCCTATTGAGGCGATAACCCCAGGTTTATCAAAATTAAATATAACCAGAATATGGCCTTCCGGGATCGCCTCAATCGAAAAATCGCCGATTTTAAAGATCCTTGGGCTCTTTTTCCCAAATAAAGCGCCCGAAACGCTGAATGTTTCAGAATCAGTTGTAATGACGATGCCGATCGTACTGGTATAATCGTAAGCGGAATCCGATTTAGACTCGATAATGGAAATGCCTCTTTTTTTTGCAACCTCGGCGGCATTAACATAATTGATATCTTCGCCAAGCAAAGGATAAAGAATACCTTTAACGATTCCGGGAGTAACGGCATTAGTGTTGTGGGAGGCAACAACTCCGTTATACTCGATTTTAATTGATATAATGCCGCCAGCTACAAGATTTCCCGCAAGTTTGCCAAGCTTTTCTCCGAGGTTTAAATACGGGCCGATGATCTCCATCTCCTCTTTAGTCACCGAAGGGACGTTCACGGCATTTCTTATTGTTCCGTGAAGCAAAAAATCGGCCATCTGGCTGCATACGGCAACTGCAACGTTAATTTGCGCTTCTTCCGTCGAAGCCCCTAAATGCGGCGTTGCAATCAGATTATCCAATGTCAAAAGCGGATTATTGACCGGCGGTTCGACCTCAAATACATCTAACGCGCATGCAGCAACTTTTTTTGATTTTAAAGCATCGTAAAGGCCCTGCTCGTCTATTATGCCTCCCCTTGCGATATTTAAAAGCCTGACTCCGTCCTTCATTTTTGAGATCGTCTCTTTATTGATCATACCTTTGGTTTCTTTCGTAAGGGGGGTATGGACGCTGATATAGTCCGATTTTGCATAGATTTCGGCAAGGCTTGCAAGCGATATTTCAAGTTCCATAGCCTTTTCTTTGGATAAGAACGGGTCATATCCGATAACATTCATTCCAAAGCATTTAGCCCTTTTATTAAGCGCCTGTCCTATATTACCGAGACCTATAATGCCTAACGTTTTACCATATACCTCGGCCCCCTGGAATTTGCTCTTTTCCCACTTGCCTTCCTTAATGGAAACAAAAGACTGCGGTATATACCTCGACATGGCAAGAAGCATGGCAAATGTCAGTTCAGCCGTAGTAATCGTATTGCCTCCGGGGGTATTCATTACAATAATGCCAGCGGCAGTCGCAGCTGCCCGCTCAACGTTATCGAGTCCGCTTCCCGCCCTTCCGATAACTTTTAGATTTTTTGCCGCGTTAATTATATCTTTCGTAAGTTTAGTCGCGCTTCTGATGACGATCCCATCGTATTTATGAATAATTTCTTTAAGTTCATCCGGTCTTAAACCAGTCTTGACATCAACTTGTATCTTTCCGGTTTTAGTCAATATATCTATGCCTTCTTTAGACAATTTGTCGCTTACGAGAACTTTAAACATCTTGAGTTTTCTCCTTAAATAGGCTAAATAATATGCAAATACAAAAACCGCCTTTAATTACTTTCCGAAAAGCGCCTCTTGAGCCGCTTTTAAACCGGCACCCTGCTCAAATTTATAGCCAAGCTCTTTTAAAACAGCCTCTAAAGCAGAAATAACGGTAATAATATCAAAACATCCGAAGTATCCAAGATGGGCTATCCTGAATATTTTCCCCTTGACGGCATCCTGTCCGCCGGCAATTGTAATTCCGTACTTTTCCCTGATCAATTTTGTGATCTTGCCCGCATCTATCCCGTAAGGAGCATATACCGCCGTCAGCGCATCGGAAGGTTTATCTACGACATAAAGCTTTAAACCCAGCGCTTGAACGGCTTTTCTTGTGGCATTGGCAAGGCTTGCATGTCTTTTAAAGACATGCTCGAGCCCTTCTTCTTTAATTTCCCGCAGAACCTCCCTCAATCCGATTATAAGCTGGACATTAGGAGTGTAAACATTCTGATTCTTTTCTAAGGATTTCTTTTCTTTTTTAAAATTAAAATAATATTTAGGAAGGGACGATTGCTCGACAAAAGACCATGCTTTATCGTTCAAGGAAGCAAAAGCAAGGCCCGGGGGGAGCATAAGCGCTTTTTGAGAGCCGGTAACAACGACATCTATCCTCCATTCATCTTGAGGTATATCAACAACGCCCAGCGCGGTAATGGCGTCAACGATCAATATCGTATTTTCCCTTGCGCTTACTATTTCAGCAATCTCTTTAACCGGATAAAAAGCTCCAGTGGAAGTTTCCGACGCCTGAATATAGACTGCTTTAATCTCGGGATCTTTTTCAAGCGCATCTTTAATTTGTGAAACGGTAACAGCATGGCCCCATTCAACATCTATTGCCGAAACATTTATCGAATACGCTTTACAGATATCATACCATCTTTCGCCGAACTTTCCGCCCCTGATAGCAAGAGCATGGTCGCCGGCCGAAAGCAAATTGGAAACACAACCTTCCATAGCTCCCGTGCCGCTGGAAGTGAAAATCAGAACCTCGTTCTTTGTCTGGAACAGATACTTTAAATTATCTCTAACCTCCTGAAGCACAGCCGAATATTCGGGCGCCCTGTGATGAATGATCGGAAGCGCCATGTCCGCTAGTGCGCGCTCGGGAACCGGCGTTGGTCCAGGCGCAAAAAGATATTTTTTCCGCATTTTTAGAAACCCCTTGAATAATTTAAAATTAATTATTTTAAAATGGTTTAGAAGTTACTAATAAATCAAATTTTACAATAATTGTCAAGGATTAAAGGATTTCAAAAAATTTGCTTTCTGTCTAAAACTAATCTAAAATGAGCTTAAGGATATTAAAATTATATAAAATATTATGTTTAAAAACTTTACTAAATCTATAAGATTTGAAATAACATTAGTTTTTATTCTTGAAAATATAATAATCCTGTTTGTGAGTGGCTCTTTTTTATATTATATTTTTAAAAAGAACACTTCGACCGACTTAGGAAAAACTTTAAGATCCGAGCTGATGATTTTTGAAATGAGCGCTCGAAAAATAGAAAAAAACATGACCGGTTACGCCAATATAATTGCTTCTAACAACAATGCTTCATCTTCGATTAAGAAAATTATCGGCTCCGGCAAAGCTACAAATATTGTTTTAATAGGAATAAAAAATAAAAAGATATCCTTTATCAAAAAATTCGATAGAAAAGGGGTAATTTTCCTAAAGCGCTATAAATTCTCCGGAATGAATAAGGCTCTTAAATTTTTAATATTGTCCGGCTTTGGCAAAAGCAGGACAAAAAGGCTCATTGACCTAAGAACGATTTTTCCGGAAGGCAAAAGTGGCATACCGAGGTATATTTTAATCTTAAACAAAGAAATCACCAATAACCTGCTCTTAAAAATTCACAACAAAAAGCATGTATTAGCCGACATCGGTGTTTATTACGGACTCCGCCGCTCTGCTGGAACACATACAGTTAATCATAAATTTATAGGCATAGGACAGCCTGCCACCAAGGCTCAGCTGAAGGTTTTTAAGACCGGAATTCCTTCAATAAGCAGCCTTACAGTAAGCAATATTCCTTTTTATATATATAACAAGCCTATTTATAATCTCGGCGGCAGGATAATAGGCATCATGGGAGTCGGCATCCCCCAATCAACATGGTCTGCACTTTACAGCAAATTTTACTTATGGCTAAGTATTATTATTGTATGGCTGATTATATCATCTTTTATACTGTTTATATTCATATCCGAAAAATTTATAAAGCCGATGGAAGAGTTTGCCGGTAACATTAAATTAATGGGAAAAGATAGCTCTAAGGCCATTTCGTTACTGGAAAGATATGAAAACAAAGAGTCCGAATTCAGGGAAGTTGCAAAAGTTATAGACGATATCAACAAGGAGCTTTGTGAAAAAGATGCGGCAAACAGGGATAATTTAAGGCGGTTAGAAAAAGCGAAAAACAACCTGGAGCTTATCAACAATCTTTCAAAAAGCATTTTATCCTCAGAAACTATTGATGATGTCCTGAAAATATTTACGGAACATTTAGTTAAGATTAAAAATATCCCCCCTATTCGCGCCACCTCCCCTCCCAAAAAAAAGACGGATGCGAACGGCAATCTTTTAGAAAACCGTTGTAATACGGCTGACGAAAATATTTTATATGACGATGAATCCAAGAATTATGAAACGATCAATTCCATTCATATAAATATATTTAATACATTCGATAAAAAGACGGCCAAATCCGCCACATATATATATAAAGACAAAGAATTCAATGTTTTAGAAACCTTAGTAGATTATGACCTGTATACGGAAAATTGCAAGGTGATTCAAGAAGTAACGAACAAAAAAGACGGTCCGTTAGCGAACAGCATTATACCCGTTACAAATTGTGATTTTAAAGGCACCTCTGGAAGTTATGTATGTTATCCGTTTATCTTTGGAGAAGGGCTGTTAGGAACATTAAATATCGAAGCTAATTCTAAAACATTTTTTACGAACGATATAAAAGACTTGATGCTTGAAATGGTCAATATCGTTTCTCCTGTTCTGATGAAAATTATGCTTGTTGAACATAATAAAGAGCTCTCCATAATAGATATATTGACAAATGTATACAACAGAAGGTTTTTATTCGAATTTGCCAAGCAGGAGATCTTCAAAAGTAAAAGGAGCAACTTGCCTGTATCGCTTATGATGATTGACATTGACAATTTTAAGGATATCAATAATAACTTCGGGCATGACATAGGCGATAAGCTTCTTGCCGCATTTGTTGACGATATCAGAAATTTAATCAGGCAGCAGGATATCTTAGCAAGATACGGGGGAGATGAATTCATCATTGTGCTTCATGATACGCCAAAAGAAAATGCGCTTAATGTTGCTAAAAAGATCATAGAATTTCTTGAAAAAAAGCAATATTTCTTTGAAAATGGCGTTTCTGCCAATCTAACAATATCGGCAGGAATTTCTTCAAACGAAAATGCAGACGGCAGCGTAGATATCTATTCGGTTGATTATTTGATTAAAGCTGCCGACCAGGCGTTATACAGGGCAAAAGCCGGCGGTAAAAATAATGTTTCTTTATAAATAACCACATAATAACAGTGGTGAATCTTCTTTAATAATCAGAAATTCTAACGCAAGGAAAAACATTCTCTTCTGACCCCCCCCCTCATATTTCCTATGCCTTTATTGCGTAATTGCGTAATGCAATTAGACGGTTCAATATTCAAAATGCCTTAAAATTAATAAGGCAGTTAATAATACTGCCAGCGAAAGTATTATAAAATATAAAATAGAATTAACTGCTATACCTATAATTAAATAAAAAAGTAAAATTATTCTTTTAATTTTTTTAAATTCTTTATCCCGCAATAAATAACCGGCAATTATTCCCACTGTAATATATATAATGGATTCGATTATTATTATATTAATATTAAAATTCATCGTATTAAATAAAAACTATAACGAGGATATTTATATTTATAAATTGCCTCGTTCGTATATAATATTCATATCTCGTATATAATATTTCTCGTATATAATATTCATATCTCGACACAATTATTAAAATTATTTGACTTTTAAATTTATTCTAAATATAATCTTTAAATTACAAGTTTGCATTTATATTAATTTAACATAAATTATTATAGTAAA
>JAKASO010000019.1 GCA_021818985.1 bacterium | reverse complement strand
TTTTGCCAGTAACATTTATATCAACCATTATTATTTAAAAAATATTTATGCCGGTATTAAATCCTCCGCCTCGAAAACAACCGTTAATATTTCTGCTTTAAATGGAAAATTTACCACGACCGCTAATATTTTATTAAAAAAAGGGTACCCGTTTAATTTTACGTCAAAAATAAATAATGCCGGTTTTAATTACAAAAAGACATTGTTTGGATTAGCCGGCGGTGTGTATGGAAGTGGAAAATTATCTTCGCTCAGGTCGTCTTATGTTTTTGCGGAGATAAATTATATTTATATCAAACATGGGCAGTTCTTTTTAAAAAATATAAAAAATATCCGCCTTGCTTATATGAATAAAACATTAAGTCTTAGTGGAGTCGAGCTTAGGGGTAAGGACAATTATCTTCAAGTAAGGGGAAAGATAACAAGGACGCGTTACGATCTGATCATAAATGCCAGGACGGAACTATGGGTGCTTAGCCTTTTATCTAATAAGGTCGTAAATTCGTCAGGCTACGTATCAAGCTCCGCGGTTGTATTTGGAAATATCGCCCATCCGCAGATTTACGGATATGCTACTCTTAAAAAAGGGCTTATCAAGACTGCGGTAAATTCTGAATTTGTGTTATCGAGACTTAACGGCAAAATAACGTTCAATAAAAACATGATCGTCATAAAAACAATGCATTTCAGGATGCTTCATGGATTTTTCTCCTCCAGAGGTTATATTATGCTTAAAAATTTCAGACCGGATTACTACCATATAAAGACAAACTTCCACTTGGCGGTTTATCGCGTCTCAAACTATTTTTACGCTATTTCCAGCGGGACTTTGCAGTATAACGGAAGTCAAAATAAAGGGGAAATATATGGGACGGTTAAAATTAAAAAGGCTATATATAATAAAAGGATAAACCTTTCGTCTTTTCTTATAAGTTATAAAAGATATAGTATGATTAAACCGGTTATAAAAAAAGGTGTTTTTAATCCCTTTTTCAATATAAATGTAATATCAAATAAGAGCATTTTTGTTAAGAACAATATATTAGATGCCGGATTTAGTACAAAAATGCGTATTGCAGGAACGCTTTACAATCCCGATATTCTTGGAGCGATTAACTCTTCTCCCGGCGGAAAATTACATTTCAGAGGCACCAGCTTCCATCTGCGTTACGCAAGTGTGACATTTAGTAATCCGTATAAGATTTATCCGGTTTTCACGGTTGCGACATACACGCATATAAATCAGTATATTATTAGAATGAACGCCCACGGTTCGTTTTTAAATTTTAATGTCAACTTTTCTTCAACGCCTCCGCTTTCCGAGTTAGATATTGTTTCAATGCTCGCGCTTGGAGTGCCTTCGAATTCTATCTATTCAAGTTCTGCCGGCAGTATAGCGGCTTCCGAAGCCGCTTCGGCTGTTGGCGGCGGCGTGGAAAGCGGCATTACCGGCGCTATCTCGAACTACTTCGGATTTAAGAACCTTTCTATCGCGCCGTCTTATTCAGCCGTAACCCGCAGCGTCGCACCTCAGGTTATAGCAAGTAAAAGACTTACGCGAAGGCTGACTATTTCCTACAGCAATACAATAGCATCGCAATCTTCACAATCCGTTGCTTTGACTTACAAGTTAGCGCATCATGTTTCTTTAATCGGAGAGTGGGAAAATAACCAGCTTGCACCTAACAATTCAAATGTTTTTAGCGAGGTTGGAGGCAATATTGTTTTTCGTTTCAGGTTTTACTAAAGTTTTTTAGAACTTTTTGTATTTCTTGTATTTATCGTATTTCTTATTTATATTTATCGCAAATTATCTATTTTTTTAATATTTAAATAATTTAAATAGGGTTTAAGGGTGTTTTTTAAATTTAGATGCGCAATAATAGCCTTTTTTATCTTCTTTTTTTCATTTTTTGCTTTTATTTCCATGTCTTATGGGTCAAAACCGCCTTTGTCTGTCAGCTCAAATTATCAAAATTCTAACGTCAATGCCGGCAATTTTAAAAAAACAGGGCAGCTCTACGGTTTATCCGCGAAAATAATTGGGAGCATTACGTATAAAATCCCGCCTTCAGTTAGTTTTCATGATATAAAAAATTCTTTATTCATAAAAAAGGGCGAATATTTTTCTATGTCCGGACTTGAAAAAACGATAAAATCCTTATATGCCACCGGTTATTTTTCAAATATCAAAGTTTTTTCAAAAATAAAAGGCAGATTTATTTTTTTGAGATTTTTTTTACTTCAAAAAGTGTTTATAAAGGAAATTAATATACACGGTTTAAATAACTCGTCAATAGATAAAAACTACCTGTTAAAGTCTATTCCGTTAAAAGCCGGCGGACTTTTAATGAATTCATATAAAACCGGGACCATCGGCCAGATAAAAAAAATTCTTGTAAGATCCGGTTATTCGGATGCAGCTGTTTCAATTTCAGATTACGTTTTAAGGAAATTACGGAAATATATCGTAAATATTTATATAACATTGCATAAACCCATTCTTATTTCTAAGGTTTTTATAAAATGGCGGACATATTACCCTGAAAAACGTCTTAAAACAATGTTAAAAACAATTACGGGACGACCATTGAATAGATTAGTTATAAGCAATTTCAGGAAAAGACTACAACGCCTTTACATAAGCAAAGGTTTTTTAAGTCCCATTATAGGTTTTCCGCGTATCAAATATATAAGTAAATACAAATGTATCTTGCTTTTTGATATTCATCCTGGTTACAGGATCTTTTTTCATTTTGAGGGAATAAAGCCGTACACTCCGGATTTTATCGAGACCAATGTTTTAAATATACAAGAAGTCTTTGTGTTTAATAAGGAAACATTTCTATTGTTCAAGAATGTGATAAGGGATTTCTTCAGAAAAAACGGTTATTATTTTAACAGAGTTTCCTTTTCAGAGAGGAAAAATAAGAAAAAAAGGACTATTGATCTATATTACGGCATAATTAAAGGCAGCAAGGTTACGGTTAAAAATATAATCCTTAAAGGCAATATGCCTTTTAGCCGTTCTAAGATTTTTTCGTTTATGAAAACCCATCCATCGGCATTTTTTAGTCCGCAGTATTTCTTTAAAAAAAGGCTTTCGAACGATATTGCAAATATTGTGAACTTTTATAATAATGAAGGGTATTTAAGCGCTAAAGTATCAAGTAAATTATCCTTTAGTAAAGATAAAAAAAGCGTTGTTATCTTTATAAGCATAAAAAAAGGCATAAGAACTTACGTAAAACATATTTTACTTTCAGGTTTGCCCCCAAAAGTTAAAAAGATTGTAGCGGGGCATTTTAAATCCATGCTTAATAAGCCCTTTCGTATAATAAAAGCAAATGAAGATAAAAGCAGAATCTCTACGGCGGAGGTTAATTACGGCTACGTTTTTTCGACGGTCAGGCTAAAAACGGCATATACAAAGGATAAAAGCGGGGTTGATCTTTATTACATCGTAAAAAGCGGGCCGCAGGTAGTAATTAAAAAAATATTTGTGAGCGGAAACACAATTACAAAGACGTCTTATATTAGGAGTCTTATTTTATTTAAACCAGCTCAGATCTATAATCAGGCAGAAATAATCAAGACGCAGAATGATATGTATAAAACCGGCATATTTAATTCCGTCAATATTGCATTACAAAATCCAAAAAGAGAAAAAAAATTTAAAAATATTATTGTAAAAGTTAAGGATGCCAGACCGGTATCTTTAAGTTTTGGCGCAGGCTACGGAACTTATACCAGATACAGGGGATTTATCCAGGTTGATGACGATAACCTGTTTGGTTCCGGTAAATCGCTGTTAATGCGGTTTTCAAAAAGCGCAATCTATACGACTATTCTTTTTTCTTACTACGATCCTGCCATTTATAATTACAGGGGGTTATCATTTAATGCAAACGGGCTTGATTCCGATATTATTACGCTAAACTATACCCTTCATAAAGAAGGCACGTCATTTTCTTTAATAAGAAAATTTAATAACCATTTGCACGGTTTGATATCATATAGCATGTTTTACAATGTCCTTTCCGGTCTTAACCAAGGAGCTGAAATAACCCCGAGGGATACCGGCTTTACACGTGTAAGCGCGGTGGGGGTGGCGATGATATACGATACGAGGAACAATATTTTTAATCCCGTTTCCGGTGATCTGACAAGTTTAAAGCTGACGTATTCTTCTTTTATGATTGAGTCCCAAATAAATTTTGCAAGGCTTTTCTTTCATACTGAAGAATTTATTCCGTTCATCTATAATACGGTTTTTGAATATTCTCTTCGTTTGGGCTATATAAAGCCGCTTGCCCCTACAACGCAGGTTCCCATTAACGAAAGGTTCTTTCTAGGCGGCAGAACGACTGTGCGCGGTTTTCCTCAAGATTCAATCGGAGTTATGAATTCGTACGGTTATCCGGTCGGAGGCGATATTATGGAAAATTATAACCTTCAATTAAATATTCCGGTTTATAAGAATTTTAACTTTTTTATTTTTCAGGATGGAGGAAACGTATTTTTAACACCGTCGGATATAAGACCTTTAGCTTTGTATAAATCGGCTGGCGCTGGTATAATGTATATATCTCCAATAGGGCCTATCAGCGTTTCTTACGGCTATATCCTGACAAAAGAGCCGTATTGGCCCATAGGCGGTATTAACTTTACTATCGGCACATCTTTTTAGATTTTAGTTTTGCGCAAAGCACAAATCAAGGCTCTGATTTTATGAAAACGTCTATTACAAAAGGAGGGCTAAAAAAAGGATTTTCTACCGGTGCGGTTAGCGCGGCCGCGGTTAAAGCTTCTATTAGATATTATTTTTTGAAAAAAGATATATCTTCGATTGAAATTGAGATGCCTTTAGGCGAGACGTGTTCGATAAACATTTTCAGTTTATCCTTTAAGATTTTAAAAAGCGGGGAAAAAGCGGCATGCACGGTTATAGAAAAATACTCAGGCGACGACCCCGATGTTACAGGCGGAATTAAGATCCATGCAGATTTTCTGGCATTAAAACCATTAAAGTGCAATGAGAATTTTTATGCAAATTATAACGGCGAACACGGTAACGAATATCTCTTAAGTTCTCAATTATACGGCAAAATACATATATATAACGAGATTCACTTAAAAGACAAAGATATCAGGTTGATCTTAACTTGTGCAAACGGTATCGGCATTGTTACAAAACCTGGGCTTCCCGTTAATATCGGCGCCCCGGCGATTAACCCTGTTCCTTACAAGATGATAGAGGACTCCGCAAAGAAAGAACTTCTTTATTGGGCGGATATTACGGGTCAAAGCGGCGCAACCTTTTTATCTGTTTTATATATTCCGGAGGGCGAAAAGGTAGCAAAAAAAACGTTAAATTCGAGACTCGGCATAATAGGCGGTTTAAGCATACTCGGCACAACGGGGTATGTTATTCCAATTTCTGCAAGCGCATGGCTTGAAACAATTAAATCCTCTTTAATGTTTTTATCGGCTAATAACAGGAAAGTATCAATATATATCCAGGGGAGGTTTAGCGAGAAAAAAGCTATGGAAATATTCGGCCACTATGCTCACGAGCATTTTATCGAGATAGGCGATTTTGTGTCTTATTCGATGAGAAAAGCGATGCGCTTTGGAATGAAGGAAATAATACTCGTGGGGCAGTTTGGGAAGATCCTTAAAATATCGCAGGGTGCAAGAAATACAAATGCAAAATATACCACAATCAATCTTAAATATCTCGCAGAGGCGGTAAAACGCCGCGTCAGTGATGAGCGGCTTTATGAAATGGTGGCAAATTCAAATACTTCAAGAGAGGCTTTTTTTCATATTTTAGATAAAACAAGCAAAGAAGCAAGTAAAAATATTATTTACGATATTTTAAAGAGCGCAAGATCAAATTTAGAAAGGATGGGCGGCGGTTCTATTAAATGCACGGTTGTTCTTTTATCGTATGACGGCAAAAAGTTATTAGAGGTATAATAAACAACCTGTAAAACAACCTGCAATCAATCCACTTCCGTCCTTAAGAAAATGGCGCTACCCTAAATATACACGGCTGATATAGTCGTCCTTAGTAGCGATAAATAAATAGAGGCGCTATATTTAACTTTCCTGTTTTGAAGAAATAGTATTGCGGAATAAAAAGCGAAAATAAAATAAAAAAATGGTCAAAAAAATATATATTATCGGCATATCGCAATGTTTTGACACATTTAGCGGTGAAAATTATAAAGATAAAATAAAAACTGCGATTAAAAAAATAGGTTATTTCGATACCATTTTTGCAAGGAAGATCGACTTAAATTTAATAGAGGATATTAAAAAAGCCGACGGTAAATTTAAAAATTCAATAAATAAAGCCGTTGTTTTGTATGATAGCAAGATCAAATTTATAATAAAATATTTAAAGGAAAATACCGGCAAGAAAAACATACTGATACTTGCGGGGGGCGATCCGAATTTTTTTGGCGTGGGAGGAACCGTCTTAAAAAATGTAGATAAAAACTTCGTCGAGATATATCCTTCCGTCAGTTTTGCGCAGATTGCTTTTTTACGGCTTAAGATACCCATGGAAGATTCCATCATTGTCAGCCTTCACGGCAGAAGCATGAAAAACCTGTTTAGTCCGTTGTATTCTTCTAAAAATATTGGATTATTTACTGACGATTATAATAACCCTGCAAGAATATACGATTTTTTGGAAGAAAAAGGATTTAGAAACGATTTTAATTTTCATGTTTTAAGCAATTTATGCGAAAAAGATGAAGAAATATATTCTGTAAATAGCTCTTTAATCAATCTTAACGACGACAACGACAAAGATAATAGTAAAGATAAAACTAAAGATAAAGGTAAAGGCGGCAGCAAAGGTAAAGATGTAAGTATATTTTCCGGCAAATCATCAAGCGCTGCGGAAAATTCAGACTTAAATAAAATTCATTTAGAAAGGTTTACCGGCAGGAAAAATATTGTAATTCTTGAACGGAAATCCGGTAGTGAAGAAACGGCAGACGGCATTAAAACTGCTGGCAGGATTACAGGGTTTGAAGATGAAGATTTTTTCCATGCGGATGGAGAGCCGACCAAAAAAGAAATTCGTGCCGTCAGTCTAAGCATGCTTGAATTAAGAAAAGATTTGATAATGATAGATGCAGGCTGCGGAAGTGGAAGCATTAGCATCGAAGCCTCTGGGATCGTTTCTGAGGGGGTTGTCTATGCAATTGATAAAGATTCCGCTAAAATTAAAAATTTAAAAAAAAACATAAAAAAATTTAAAAGACCCAATATAGAGCCTATTTTGGGAAAACTGCCAGATGTTTTAAATGAAATAAAGGACAAGCCGGACGGCAAATTAATTATTCCTGATCGTATATTTATAGGCGGCGGGAGCTTTTTAATGGAAAATATACTGAAAACCTCCTTTAAAATATTAAAAATAAACGGTATTATAGTAGTAAATTGCATAATGCTGGATTCTTTTAACAGGGTCATGTTATTCTTAAAACATCTGGAAAACCGCGATCCATTTTTGCTTAAATTTGAAATTATATCATTAAGCGTATCCAAACTTAAAACTATTTCAAACGATTATTATTTTAAAGCTTTAAATCAGATATATTTGATTAAGATATTGAAATTAAAAGATTTTTGATTTAATTAATTATGAGGCTTAGGCGAGTAACGGCAAAAATAGTTGATACCGGTATAAAGTAGTTTACCGGCAGGAAAAACAAAAATGACATTTAAACTTGATAATAATAAACTTAATAACAACGGCAATAAATTTAATTATAATAACTGGAATAACTATAATAACTATGGCAATTATTTATAATAATGTCGGTGGTTTTGGTAAAAATGATGAAAAAAAGCCGGTTTTTAACGTAATTGGCGTTGGTCCCGGGGATACCGAACTAATAACTGTAAAAGCCATAAAAGCTATCAAAAACAGCGACTTTATATTTTATCCTGAAGTATCGTATTTGAATACTTCTTTGTCTATTGATATAATAAAAGATTATATTGATATTCAAAAAGACAGGTTAATACCTCTTGAAATTGAAATGAAAAAATCTTTTGAAAGGAATATGGATCTTTACAGGGAAAATGCATTAAAGATTATTGCAAAGCTTAAAGAAGGGGGGGTTTGCTCTTATATTACTGTTGGAGATCCAAGCTTTTACAGCACTTACGCAGGTTTATACACCGCCTTAAAGAATGAACCTGATTTTGAGGCAACGGGGGCAAAGATTAACATTATTCCTGGTATTTCTTCTTTAAATTATGCCTTCGGTCTTTTAAAAGACTCTTATATAACAAAAAAAAGCTCTGTACTGATTTCGGTTCCCGTAAATAAAGACAACTTTGAGATAAACTCCGAGATAGAATTTTTATACAAAAAGAAAGAAAGACCGCAGGTCATTGTTTTTATGAAAGCGGGAAATTATGTAAAGAATATTTTAGAAGTATTTAGAAAATTATACTATAATGAATTCAAAGAAGGAAAATTAAAGCTTTATCTGATCGAAAAATCAGAAATCATCGAGGATTTCTGCAAAACAGATATTTATACGGGCAAAAAAGAGTCGTTCGATTATTTTTCTATTTTAATTTCAATATTTTTATAAATTTTCCGCATCGCATTTATCGTATTTCCTGTAGTTTTTGTTTAGCGGACAAAAGCTGGCGCTATTACTATGATGAATAAAAAATGGACGGATATCAGTATAACGGATATCGGTATAAATAATATAAATAATGATGTAAATATAAATAGAAGTAAGCTTTATTTTGTTAGCGCGGGTCCTGGCGACCCAAAACTTTTGACGGTTATAGCTTACGGCATTCTTAAAAAATCCGAGGCCGTGCTTTATGCCGGTTCCCTGATAAACAAAAAAATGCTTAAGCTATTGCAAAAAGGTTGCGTCTTGTGCGATATAAGCAGGCTATGTTTTGAAGAGATCTCCCAAAAAATGGCGGAAATGTTTTATTCCGGCAGGCTTACGATTGTGCTCCATTCCGGCGATTCGTCTATCTATTCTTCGATTAACGAGCAAATGGCTTTTTTAAACGAAAAGGGCATAGATTATGAGATCGTTCCGGGTGTTACCGCCGCTTTTGCCGCAAGCGCTTTTAATAAATCCACTCTGACTTTGCCAGGTGTTTCCCAGTCCGTGATTTTTTGTAGGGGAGAGGGCAAAACAGGTAAGATGCCGGAAGGACAGGATATAAAAAGTTTAGCCTCGCATCATGCTACTATGGCGATATATTTAAGTTTCGGGTTGATAGATTCCGTTGTTGCCGACCTTATGGCGTCATATCCTGAAAACACCCCCTGCCTTATCGCAAAGGATATTTCTTTAGACAGTCAGTTTTTGATCGAATGCGAGCTAAAAGACGTTGCAGCCGTTTCAAGTTCACGTTCCATTAAAAATAAGGCGATTCTTATTGTGGGCGAAGCCTTAAAAGGAAAATACCATAAAGAAAACAGATCTAAATTATATGACAAGGATTTTTCTCACACCTTCAGGCAAAGGCAAAAAAGTTAAAAAGATTGCACTGTTTCCCTTGACGAAAAGCGGCATTATCTTATCGTTTAAGGTATATTCCTGTATTTTAGGCGAATACGAAGACTCTAATAAAGACGTTAGTATGAATATGGATGTTTTTATTAAAATAGATGTAGATGAAAAAAGTCAAAACAACGATTTTAACGGATTAATAAACGAATTAAAAAAAGTGTGGCAGCATAATCATAATAAAGATAATAACGACTTAAATATAAAACCTTATGAAATGCCTTTATCGGCTTTGATTGGAAGGATATTTAAAGAATATGACTTTTTTATATTTTTTTTTGCGCTTGGGGCGGTCATTCGCATTATATCCCCATTTATCGCAAGCAAGCTGTGCGATCCCGGTGTTATAGTAGTAGATGAGCGCGGAAACTTCGTAATAAGCGCTCTTGCCGGTCATATTGGCGGCGCTAACGAGCTTTCGAAGATAATTGCAAACCGTATTCAAGCAACCGCAGTCATTACCACGGCAACTGATGTGTCCGGAAAATTTGCGGTGGATATGTTTTCAAAGAAATTCGGGTTTTATATTGAAAATCCGGATGATATAAAGACGGCGAATAAAGCTTCTTTAAACGATGAAACATTTATTTTATATATGCCCGAAGAAGAATTTAGCAGGACTGAATTTCAGAATGTCGAAAATTATTTTATTAATTACGGCATTGATATTAAGATCAACCGTTCTTTTGAAGGTTTAGCGCAAGATATTAATCTTAATATTAATAGCGATATAAGAAAAAAGGATAAAAAGGATAAAAAGGACAAAAGAGATGAAAATGCAAAGCTGATCTTAATAACGCATAAAAAAGATATATTACGGGATACTAAGGACGGGTTAACCGGTAAAGATAAAGAACATATGAATAACGTAGATGATAGCGGTGTAGATAATGGTGCGGATAATATAAATAATTTAAATAGCATAAGCGGCTCAAGTAGTTTTTTTTATTTAAGACCAAAGCATCTGATAGTGGGGATTGGGTGCAACAAAGATACGTCTTTTAAAGAAATAGAAGAATTTGCCGGAGAAATATTTAATGAACATAATCTTTCTTTAAACAGCATCAGGAATACCGCTACGATAGATATAAAAAATAAAGAAAAGGGAA
Organism: bacterium; assembly: GCA_021818985.1. GTDB lineage: Bacteria > SZUA-79 > SZUA-79 > Acidulodesulfobacterales > Acidulodesulfobacteraceae > JAKASO01. The sequence continues at coordinate 4,639 of JAKASO010000019.1, read as the reverse complement.
TTGCGCTATTTTCGGAGAAATATGCAGATTTTATTGACTATTATTCTAAAGAAGAGATAAACGATTTTATGGAAACTGTAGGTAACGGCATATTTTTACCGGATGCGTCCCCGAATTCTTCATGTTTTAAATATACGGGAGCATATTCGGTCTGCGAACCATGCGCATTATTATCCTCTAAAAATAAGGAGCTTTTGATATGCAAGAAGGAGAAAGGCAATGTAACGATAGCAGTGGCTTTGGCAAAATAACAGTGGTTGGCACAGGTCCGGGTGGCACTAATCATCTGAGCCCAGCAGCTTTAAATGCAATAAAAACTTCTGGCGTTATTATAGGATATTCAACCTATCTTAAACATGTAAATAATATATTAAGGGAAGATCAGGAAAAATTGCCTTTTAGTATGAAAGACGAGATAGCCAGATGTGAAACAGCGATAGCAAAGGCTATGGAGGGTAAAGGTGTATGTCTTGCTTCCGGCGGCGATGCTGGTATTTATGGAATGAGCGGATTATTACTTGAGATAATGGAAAAAAAGTCCCTTGTCGGGAAACTTCCGGTGGAGTTTATTCCGGGAATACCGGCGTTCTGTGCCGCCGCGTGTGCAGTTGGAGCGCCTATAATGAACGATTTTTGCGTTATCTCATTATCAAATCTTTTAACTCCATGGGAAGAAATTAAAAAGAGACTTAAATTGGCGTCGGAAGGGGATTTTGTTATAATACTGTATAACCCGAAAAGCAAGAAAAGAAAGGACGAGCTTACCATGGCAAAAGAACTCTTACTTGAAAATATAGATAAAGACAGGCCTGCGGCGATTGTCAAGGCGGCTTCAAGACCGGACGAAGAGGTTGTGATAACCACATTGGAAAGAATAGATGCGTTTGATATCATTAGCATGAATACAACGATAATAATAGGCAACAAAACGACTTTTGTAAAAGACCTTTTTATGATAACAAAGCGCGGTTATGATAATAAGTATGTTTTGTAAAAATTTATCTTTGTGGGAGGGATGATTATGAGGGTGCTTGTTACCGGCGGCGCAGGTTTTATAGGTTCCAACTTGTGCGAACGTTTATTGAACGAAGGTCATGAAGTTTTATGTTTAGATAATTTTTATACCGGTTCTAAGGCTAATATCGTTGAATTTATACCGGATCCCAATTTTGAATTTATAAGAAAGGATATTATAGAGCCGCTTAACATAGAAGCTGATTTTATAGTAAACCTCGCATGCCCCGCATCCGTTTTATACTATCAGAAAAACCCTTTAAAAACCATGAAAGATAATGTTTACGGTATCTTTAACCTTATGGAGCTTGCAAGACGGCTTAACGTTCCTGTTTTACACACATCTACGTCTGAGGTTTACGGTTCGCCATTGGTACATCCCCAGTCTGAAAGTTATAATGGCAATGTTAATCCTGTTTCCATAAGATCATGTTACGATGAAGGTAAAAGGGTGGCCGAGACGATAATGTTTGACTATCACAGGGTTTATGGTTTAGATATCAGGATTGCCCGTGTTTTCAACACTTATGGACCTAAAATGCTTGAAAATGACGGCAGGGTGGTTTCAAATTTTATCGTTCAGGCTTTAAAAGGTAAAAATCTCACAGTTTACGGCGACGGGACTCAGAGCCGTTCTTTTTGTTATATATCGGATCTTGTGGACGGTTTGATGCTTTTTATGAACTCAAAAGGCTTTACCGGTCCAGTTAATCTTGGCAATACTTATGAATTTAATATGATTGATTTTGCTAATATTATCATCTCTTTTACGAGTTCAAAATCGAAAATTACATTTGACCCGCTTCCAAAAGATGATCCGGTCAAAAGAAAGCCCGATTTGACGTTGGCTAAAGAAAAACTCGGATATGTTCCTAAAATTAATATTGAAGACGGCTTAAAGGCTACTATTGCTTATTTTAGAAAGAAATTAGGCACTTAAATCCGAATGTTCATCTTTTAATGAAACTTATTACGTTTATTAGTGGAAGATATATCGCAAGGGCAAGAAAGAGAACCATGCCGAAGATGATCGTTAGGAGCACGGGTTCTATAGAAGCTTGAAGCATGCTTAGCTGATGGTCTAAGTCTTCATCAAAGTAATCGGCGACCTTACTCAGCATTTCGTCAATATGACCCGTTTCTTCGCCAACGCTTACCATCTGAATTACTATGGTCGAGAATATCTTTGATTCCTTGAAGCTATCGGTTATTGACCTGCCTTCCGTAACTTCTTTCTGTATCTCGTCTATTTTTTTGGTAAAAAATTTATTGTTAACCGAATTCCTGATAAGCTCGAAAGACTTATTGACCGGCAAGCCGCTTTGGAATAAAAGCCCGAATATCCTTGTAAATTGGCCCATCATAGATTTATAAAAAATACTTCCGAAAATAGGTATCTTCAGTTTATGTTCGTCCCACCACAGCCTTCCTTTTGTGGAATTGATATAAAGCTTAGCCCCAAGTATTAAAGCAATTAGCAGTATTAAAACTATATACCAGTAACTGATAAAAAAGTTAGATATGCCGATTAAGATTCTTGTTTCTAAAGGAAGAGGAACGTTAAAGCTTTTATAAAGCATGGCAAATTTAGGGATGACGAATCCTATCAGTATAATGGTAGCTATTATTATAGCGGATACCACTACCTTAGGGTAAAAGGTGGCGGTCTTTACTTTTGATTTTAGATTCATTTCCTTTTCCATAAGCAGGGCAATCCTGACTAATATGTTGTGGAGAAGACCGGACGATTCACCGACTTCCACCATATTAACATAAATCTCGGAAAAGACTTTCGGGTATTTAGAAAGGCTTTTTGCAAGAGTTTGGCCATTTTCGACATCGCTTTTTACTTTTTCAAGAATTTTTTTGAATTTTTTATTTCTTGTAAATTCGATTAATGAAACTAAGCTTTTAGTGAGTGAAACTCCGGATTGATAAAGGGTGGCAAGCTGACGGGAAAATATAATTACGTCTTTTTTGGAGACGTACTCAAATGACGGGAACAAATCGCCGAAAGATAAATTATAAACCTCTTCCACCAAAAGAGGAATCAATTTCAGGTCTTCGATGTTTTTTTCGGCAGAAATAAGCGAAAAAGCTTCTATTTTGCCTATAACAAGTTTTCCGGATCTGTCTCTTGCCCTGTAAGCGTAAATAGCCATCTTAATAATTATAATTTAATTGTTTATTTATTGTTTTGTTTATATCGCCGACAATGAACTATACAGCCTTTGAAAATTGTCTATATCTATCTGGCCGGGCGCAGTTAGTCCGAAAGGGGAAGGACAATAGGCCATGAATGAACCGTAAAGTAAAGACAATACCCGCGTGATCTTTCCATTGTCCCCCATGCCGAAGATAGTAAATTTAGGGTAATTTTTTGGATCCGAAGCCATTATCTCCTTTATTTTGGTATTAATTAATAAAATTTCTAAAGCTTCTTCGCGGCAATCCGGCATTACCGCCATCTTAAAAAAATCAGCTCCGAAATAGGCGGCTTCCAGATAAAATTGGAGCGTTTTTTGAATATCTCCTGATGAATTAAAATCATGAACCGATAAAATAATCTCGGCGTTTTTTGAATGGGCAAATTTAACAATATCCGCTATTGCCGGTTTTTCTGTAAGATCAAGTTCAACATCTAGAGCCGTTATTCCCGATTCTACAAGTTTTTTCAAAAAAGCCGGTTTTTTATTAACGCCAGCGGAGGTTTTACCGGCTTTATTATGTTTTTCTTTATTTCTATATGCAGCGATTATGACTATATTGTTTTCTTTTGCAAATGAAGCGATTTTAGAGATTTTGTCGTGATTAGGATTATTTTTTAGATCCTTTATTAGGTCGAATCTTATCTCTACGCATTCGGCCTTTTTGCTTTTTGCATACTTTATCGTATCCGGTATATCTTCAAACGAACAATTCCCCACAGATACACATATCGCCGGTTTTTCCGGTATTTCCGAAAGCAGCATATCAGGATTAATATTTAATTATTAATTAGTTTTACTATTTTTTTAGTTTTTCCGAAGCCAGGACGCCGCCTATCCCCCATTCATCTTTTGGGAAATCTTCAACCACCGTCCATACGTTACTTATATCTATGTTTAATACCTGCGCAACCGCCGCGGAAACTGATTTTATTAATTTTTCTTTTTGTTCTTTTGTCCTTCCTTCAAGCATTTTGATAGAAACAAAAGGCATTTTTCCATCTCCCATAAATTCGTAAAAATTTATTTATCTTATTTATAATATATTTATTTTATTATATATTTATATATTATATTACAATGATTATTTTCTTTATTGCTTTATTATTAATAATCCGAAGTATATATTTATTGTATATGAGTATATCCATAAGTATATAATAATATAGCATATTATATTAAGGAAAAAATATCAATAATATTTGACTTTTGTATTAAGGCAATTTAGAAATATCCGCTTTTTAGCAAAGTAGAAATGTCTGGTTTCAAGGTTATAATTATCCCTTCTTTATTGCATATTTAATATGAATATACCACGGTTTTAACCGTAATAGTTTGTTTTACAAATGTAGCGAAAAAAGGGATATTTCTTGAGTATTATATACCACTAAATTGGTTTGGTAAAAAAATTGACAAAA
>JAKASO010000085.1 GCA_021818985.1 bacterium | reverse complement strand
CGGATGCTGGTTCGGCAGAGGTGACGGAGATTAAAAATATTACAAAAGGAAAACAATTTTTTCCATATAAAGGTCCAGTCTGGGAATCAAGTTTTTAAAAAAAGAGACCGTTTAAAATTTCGTGTCAGTCTGGTATAATCTAACCTTATACAAGGAGACTGACACGGAATATCTAACGCCACAGCAAAAAAGATTATTTATGACGAAACCCTAAAAGCCGGATACAAGGTTGATAGAATCGTCTTGTTCGGTTCAAGAGCAAGAGGAGATTATGAAAAAGGCAGCGATTACGATTTTCTAATAGCAATAGATAAAGATCTTGTCCGTAGCGAAAAAATCGATTTAACGTCAAAAATTAGTTTAAGACTTTCTGATTATATGGCAAGCGACATAATTATTAAATCAAGTCAAAGAATATTTGACGAAAAAGATGATAAAGGACTTATAAGTTATTACACGCTAAAAGAGGGGGTAGAGCTTGGATAAGCTATAATGTATATTTTTTATATGCTTTAAAAAATCACCGATTTTTAAAAAATATGAAGATATTAAATAAAAAAACAGACAGGTCTTGTTTGCTTTCGGAAGTATCGGAAAAACGCTTACAGGAGGGGTCGATAAATTTTACTTTTTTAAATGATTTTATTAGTCCTGCGCCTGGAACGCTTAATGATATTATTAAAATTAGCCGGCTCTATAAATATCTTTTCGGCGAGTTTATTTTAAATAGCGAAGCTGTCAAAGAAGCTAAACCCTTAATTGATAATCCCCTCATTAAAGAATCGCTCGAAAGAGCCGCCACATTCTACTATGCCTTTAAATATATATTTTACGATGATAAATATTACGGCGGTACCCCTAATAAAGAACTTGAAAAATTAGTCGAGAGCGGAATTATCAATCTTAAAACTCCTGGAACGGTTAAATTAAAGGAATTTAAGGAGAATAGAACAGTATGGACGAAAGTACTGCACAAGATTCCATTGAAAGAGTTAAAAAACTCGTAAACTTTTTATCTAAAAATACGGATGAAAATATCGAAATTATCGTAGTAGGCGGTACGGCTATGTCTTTTTACGGAGATTACAGGACTACGACGGATATTGACGCGGAAATGTTAAATTGTCCAGAAGATTTATATAAAGCTTTGCTGGAAAATTTAAAAGAAAATAAAATTCAATTCAATATAGATGAAGATTTTGATAGCTGGGGTATGGTGCCGATGCCTTCAGGTTATAGAGAGCGGGCAAACCTTATTTATAAAGAAGGGAATATTACCGTAAAGACGCTGGAACCCGTTGATTTTATTATTTCTAAATTAAGAAGAGGCACAGATATAGATATTAACGATGCCGAAAAGATTGCGTCCCGTAATAATATTCCCGAAAAAGCAATAAGAGAAAGAGCATTAGAAATTGAATTTATAAAAACCGAAGAAACTTTTAGAGGCAGGGGATACGAAATATAACGACTTAAAATTATGCCGCGCTATAGTTTGCAATACTATTGATAATGCGTGGGGATGGGATAATAAAATCGATGGAGAATTATTTAATTTATTTTATAGAATAATCCAAGAAATGGGTTTTATCGATTATACCGAGTTTATGGGTAAAACACCTATTCCGTTTCAAGAATACAGTAAATTTAGATATGACATGAGGGATAGAGTATGGAAATCATGTTAGATAAAATAACTAAAAGGTAATATAGAAGAACTTTTAGATAATGCTACAAAAAAAATATTAGATTCAAAACTTGACGAAGACATTTACCTTGTCCTTATAGGATTTTCTTCGATAATAGTAAGGAATGATTTAAAGCCGGATAAATTAAGGGAAGCTACATATGGTATCGATATAATGGTTGCCCCGGGGTTCGCTGGAATAGACAATCTTTTATACGAGTATGGTTTTTCGGTTGTAAATAAAACCATCCCTATTTTGAGCCCCGACTATGTAGATAGACTCAAGAAAATAAAAGAGGCAGGGGTAGTCCATATTTTTTCTCTTGGGCGCTATGATATAGCTACGAGTAAAATAGGAAGGGGAAATCAAAAAGATTTAGACGATATTTTTTCTTCCGGCATAGTTCAAAACCTTGATATAGATAAATTAGAAAAACTTTACAAAAATGCAACGACTAATAGATTGGTCTTGGGACTTGATTCTCTTTATGAACAAAATTGGGATAATTTTATAAAAATGTATAAAAACTTTCAAAGTATTAAAACCCAGGAGCCAAAACCGGACCTTAAACCCGAATCCCGAATCCCTAATCCCGACGCCCCTGCTCAAGATATCAAGAACCAGCCTAAGCCTACAATAAAATTCCGCAGGTAATCCTACAAAAGCCCCTACATAAAAAATATACTGCCCCGTATTAATAGTAATTTAAATAACTTATAAGCTATATAATAGGACTGAAAATCCTCGTGTCGACGGTTCGATTCCGCCTCTCGGTGCCACTTACTTCCCGCTATTATGCAAAAATAACATCATTTTATTCATTTGTTTAATTGGTATCCGTGCGCTAAATTTATGCCGGTTGAATAAAAACCGATTTTTATTTTTGAATCATAAAATTTAAATAACAATCATAAGAAAAATTCTTGACTTTAACTTCTGTTTTATATTACAATAAAATCCTTACAATATTGCTGTCTAATTTTTAAAATTTAATCAAGCGTATATTCTTAGGTTGTTTTTTGCCTTAAAAATAAAATAAGGGTTTGATACTATTGAA
>JAKASO010000084.1 GCA_021818985.1 bacterium | reverse complement strand
TACTATTCTCTTTATGCCGCAAAACTTATCGGCTGAATTTAATTATTTTGTTTTATTTAATTTAAATTTATTTAAATTTTATAAGGAAAGTTCTATGCTTAAAGACATACCGGTTCTTGTTTCGGCGATAAACGGCAAATCGGATTATTTAGTTGCCTGCGATATAAAAAATTATTCAATAATCTTATATATAAGGAAAATCTTGTAATTTTATAATACATATTTTAACTTAAAATAGTTGACATTAATTATTATATATTATAATTAATGTCATATTTGTTTTTTTAAATGAATTGATAAATATATGAGGTGATTATGAGGGGGGGGGGGAGGTATTTGAATATTTTAAGGTCAAAACAATTTTTAATCGGACTGACGATAGGAGTAATATTTTCAATATTGCCGGTATTGATTTATTCTTATTTGAATATCGAATTAAAATCAAAAATCGTAGAAGAATTAAAACTGCAAAACGATGCCGCGTCTTTAATCTATAACATAAGAATCATAAAACCGATTTTAATTAAAATTATAAAATACGAAAATGAAAAACCATCGCAAAATAAAAAGCTCGATATAGAAATACGGAAATTAAAATATCGTATCGGCAGGGCAGGTCTTGCCGCCGTTAATTTTAAATCAGATTTAGCCCGCGATAAATCTCTAAAATATCCAAAAATAAATAAGGCTGTTTTCAGATGGTTTAATATCGACAAGCCTATTTTACAAAGATTTATAACCCATCCCAAATTAATGTCTAAAAAATCCCGTTTCATTCCGGTTTTTTTAAGGCTGCGGCTGTTAATCTTTCCAATTTTAAAAATGACGAATAAAAATATATCGAATCATTTCAATAATGCGACAAGAAGGTTTAATATAATATTTTTCTTTGGGACTTTTATAATCTTTTTTCTAATACTTTTATTATCTTATTTGATCTCCAAGAGGGATTTGAAATTATTAGAGCAGAAAAGGCTTTTTGACGCAATACTGGAACATACCGCCGATACCATTGTAATTAAGGACCCTTCTGGAATATATCTAAAGACCAGCAAAAGCGCAGAAGAATCCCATTTTACTTCCAAACTTAACTCAATTATAAACAAGACGGATGAGGAAATAAGACAATTATCCTTTCAAACGGCGGATTTCTTTAAAACGGTAGAAGATACCGATAAAGTAATATGGAAAACAAAAACCCCCCATAATTTTCTGCTCCGCTTTTATGATAAAGATAAAAGAATACGTACGCTTGATGTTACTAAGATGCCCATTTTTGACGAAAAAGGCAAAAGACTAATCTCTATAGCCGTAGGTCACGATATAACGGATAGAATCGAGAGCGGGAAACAATTTAAATCTATGTTCTACGATAATTCCCTCCCTATGTTCACCTTCGATATGGAAACCCTTGTTTTGTTAGATGTAAACGAATCTGCTATAAAATACGGCGGATATCCTAAAGATGAGATTGTCGGAAAGACCTTAGATGAAATTGACCCATTTATTACAAAGGATATAATTTTTAAACTTTTAGACAAATTCAAGGAAGAGGAACAAAAAACTTTTACAGGGCTTAAATTTCCTTTAAAAAATGGAGAAATAAGGGATATCGAGGTCAGCCTCACGTCAGTTTACAAGAAGGATACGCCCATGGCTGTTGCAACGATTGTGGATGTTACCGAAAGGCTCGCAAACGAATCTAAAATAAAATCGCTTAAACAGTTATATGAATCATTAATTAAAGAGGTTTCTTTAATATTAAACCCCGAAAGCGAGAATGTCCTTTTTCATAGAACGCTTGCCGCCTTGCAAAAAAGCGGTATTATCAACGCTTCATGGATAGGCAGGCTTGAAGAAGACAGGACGATTAAATATATAGCCGCTAAAGGCAGGGGAACGCAGGAACTTATGAAGATAAAATTAAGCGCGGATTGCGGTAAAAGATTTTTGACGCTTGCCGAAAGAGCTATATGTTTTAATCGCATCGTTTATAATAACGACCATATTTCGGATACGATTCTTAACCCGCATCTTGATTTTTTGATAAAAAACGACTGGCTCTCCGCCTGCGCCACCCCAATTCACAGGGCTGACAAGGTATGGGGCGTTATTGCTTTAATTTCCAACAAAAAGAATACTTTTGACAGGGAAATATTAGAATTTGTTTCTAAAATATCCGCTCTTTTGTCTCACAGCCTTAATGAAATAAATATCAAAAAAGAACTTGAAAGGGAAAAAATAAAATCTGAATATCTTGCCCACCACGACGCACTTACGGGGCTTCCGAACAGGCTTCTTCTTACGCAGTTGCTGGAAAGCGCTCTCAAAAGGGCGGATAGAGGTAAAACTTACGTCGGCGTAGGAATGATGGATTTTGACGATTTTAAGGATATTAACGATACCTTTGGACATGATGAAGGGGATAATCTTTTAAAAGAATTTGCAAAAAGAGTGAAAACTATTTTAAGGCAGACAGACCACATAGTCAGGCTTGGCGGAGATGAATTTATTATAATTATGGAGGATTTAAAAAATAAGGATGATGTATATATACTTATGCCGAGGTTGGAAGAAGCGCTTGTAAAACCTATTGTCATAAACGGACACGATATTTATTTAAAAATAAGTTTAGGCGTTACCATATATCCTTTGGACAAACAGCCGCCGTCTGTATTGCTTATTCACGCCGACGACGCAATGTATAGCATAAAATCGAAAAAGGGCGAGAGGAAAACGTTTTGGCAACTGTATGAGGAATAAAAAATGTAGGAA
>JAKASO010000083.1 GCA_021818985.1 bacterium | reverse complement strand
CATAACTGCCTTAACCGCAATTTTTGCTATATTGCAAATCTAAAAGCGCCCATAGCTCAGCTGGATAGAGCGTCAGACTACGAATCTGCAGGCCGGGGGTTCGAATCCCTCTGGGCGCACCACTCTAAACCGCAGTAAATAAGCGGTTCTGCTAATTTTATTCTTGACACCAATATGAATTAAAATGTAAAATTATGTATGAAAATGAGGCAAAATGGAAAAATTTTCCTACTTATTTACTACCGTAACGAGGTTAAAAATGGCTTCGATTTACAGGAAGAAAGACAATGATGTCTGGTATTACTGCATAACCTATAACGGTAGGAAATACCAGGGTTGCACTAAAACCACCGATAAACAATCCGCGAAATTAATTGCCGAGGCAAAACAAACCGATATAGCAAGGGAAAAGAACGGCCTGCCCGCTTTAAAAAAGACGGTAGTAAACTTTACTACCGCATGGGAAAAATATATTAAGAGCCTTCCTAACAGCAAGGAAACTATTAGAAATAAACTATTAGCCTATGCCCATTTTAAACCATTCTGGAATAGGAATATAGCCGAAATAACAATCCAGGATATAGAACATTATCAACTGCAAAGAAAAATAGAAGTAATAGGAATGCCAAAAAATGAGGAAAAACGGGAGCAGGATATAAATTTCAGGTGGGTAAATCTTGAGATTGCCACATTACGGCATTTTTATAATTTCTGTATTAAGAGTGGATATGCCGAAAAAAATCCTGCGGCAGGAATTAAAAAACTTAATGAACTTTCCAGATTAAAAACCCTTTCCGACGGAGATATAAACAAGTTAATCGCCAGAGCCACCAATAAGCTCACTAAAAACCTTATATCATTTTTAATCTATACCGGCTGCCGCAAGGGAGAAGCATTAAACCTGAAATGGGACGACGTGGACTTAAAGACCGGTGTTATAGCCATAAAAGGAACGAAAACGAAATACGACCGTTATATTCCAATTTCGGAACCGCTGAAAGCTATCTTAGGCGGCATTGAAAAGAACCGGGATAATTTATATGTCTTTGAACGAAACGGGGCTAAAATCGGCGATTTTAAGCGTTCCTTTCATACAGCCTGCCGTAATGCAGGATTAAAAGATTTAAGGATACACGATTTAAGGCATGTGTTCGCTTCTAAAATGGTAATGGGCGGGACGAGCCTTTATATTACAGGGGAATTACTCGGACACAGGACGACGCAGATGACGAAAAAGTATAGTCACTTAATTCCGGAAACTTTAAAGAAAGCCGTTGACGAGGTGTGGTGGCGAAAAAATTGAGTAATTTTGATTTATAATATTTAAAATATTAAAGGATTAACATTATGCCCATGAAAAAGCTTGGCAGAAATGAACCATGCTGGTGCGGTTCCGGTAAAAAATATAAAAAGTGCCATTTAAATAAATCTGATGGCAGTTATACAAAAATAAATGAGACTATTAAAACTTTTAAAAAAGTTTTTGGTCATGAATATTGTCTATCGCCACAGATTTTGAAAGAAGAATGTTCCGGCGATATCGTTAAGGCACATACTATTACAAAATCTACATCGTTGAATGCGATAGCACAAAACGGCCATATATATCAAATTAATGGAACACTTGGCAGTCTTATAAAAAACGGTAGATTAATAGTTGACAAGGTAGGAATAAATTATGCTTCAACATTTACCGGCTTTTGCTCTAAACACGATAATGAATTTTTCAAACCAATTGAGGGAAATACTTTTAATTTTACTAAAGAGGAATGTTTTCTTCATGCTTATAGATCGTTATGTATAGAATATTTTAAAAAAGAATCTTCTAACGACCCCAATCTAAAGAAAATACACAGAGGGCTTTCGCCGGATGAAGATTTTTTAGATAATTTTACGACACCTTTTGAAAAAGGGTCTGAGTCTGGATTCGATGATATGAAAACATATAAGTTGGAATTTGATGATATAATGGTTACAAAAAAATTTGATAATTTTCGGTCATATGTTATTAAGTTTAAAAGCAGTCCTACTGTGATGGCCAGCGGTGGTATGTTTCCAGTTTATGATTTTTTAGGGAATCTGCTTCAAAATAAAGAAGACTTGGTAAATCCAAATATCATACCTGATCATATATATTACAATTCTTTTTATTCGGGAGGCGCAGGTTATTTTATTGTTTCCTGGTTAGAAAGCCATAGTAAATCTTGCATGAAATTTATCGATTCACTAAAACTTATAAAACCTGATAGAATTACTGATGCTATTATCAGATTTTTGTTCTCAAGTTGTGAAAATATTTTTATTTCTCCTCAATGGTGGGATAATCTTGATATTAGTAAAAAAAATAAATTAGAAGAACGCATGAACTATGATATGAGACCTAATACCATGTATAAAAAAGATTATTTGAAAGATGAAGGAATAAATTATGCCAATTGGTTTTTTGAAAGTTCCCTTGAACTTTATAATTAGTTTTCAATTATTTTATCCAAATTGAATTATGCCAATTTGAGAACAAAATTAGATTACTTATCTTACAAGGCTAATCCTAAAAATTTCATTGGCCTTAGGTTTTTTGATTCCCTGCAAAAGCTTCGGATTTTCTTTTTTAACCCATAATAGCGCAGACAAATATTGCAAATTCCTTAAAGAATCCCTAAGGCGATAATTCGCTGGACAATCAAGTGTTATCATTGCTTTTAATAAAGATAAAATTTCATTCCTATTTAGTTCTAATGAATCTGGCAGCCATCTTCTTGCATTATTTTTAATAAATAAAGCTACGGTTTGATATTTATTCCTAACATTTCCAGCACCTAAGCGTCTTACGATCT
>JAKASO010000018.1 GCA_021818985.1 bacterium | reverse complement strand
TTTATAAATTGCCTCGTATATAATATTCATATCTCGACACAATTATTAAAATTATTTGACTTTTAAATTTATTCTAAATATAATCTTTAAATTACAAGTTTGCATTTATATTAATTTAACATAAATTATTATAGTAAATATCATAATAAACTAAGGATGTCTAATTAATGAAACGTATACAACCATTTATTTTTCTTGCACGAACTTTTCCTACATGGTTTTTTATAGTATTCTTGGTTCCGGCAATTAACCTCCCTTATGCTTGTGCCTCGCACGCCGATGGTTCTAAAATAATTCAGATAAATTTCAACAAAACTCCCAAAATTACAAAAACAAAAAGAGCTGTCTTAAATTCAAAAAATAGCACACAAGTAATAACTATTTCTTCATTTCACCTTAAACTAAAACTCAAAAAATTAAAAACCGTAAAAAAAGTCACCGGCAATAAAACTGCTCTTAATAAATTAAAAATACCAAAAATATCAAGAATATCAAAAAAGAGCAAACCCAAAAAAGACGCTGCACTTTTGGATAACAACAAAGTATTGAAAAAATCAGGTCTGTTATCTAAAAATAAGGACTATGGCAATAATCTGTCCCATATTTTTCCGGTTATTATCAACAGTGAAATTATTCATTACATTCACTATTATCAGACCGCCGGAAGGAATATGTTTGCCAGAATGCTCGCCAGATCCAAAAGATATATCCCTATGATTAAGAGCGTCTTTAAAAAGTTAGGCATACCTAACGATCTTGCTTATCTTGCGATGGTAGAAAGCGGTTTTTCTCCGACCGCTTATTCTTATGCTGGCGCAAGTGGAATGTGGCAATTTATACCCTCAACTGCAAGATTGTTCGGTTTAACGATCAACTGGTGGGTGGACGAAAGAAGGAACCCTGTAGAATCAACTTACGCCGCAGGCAAATATCTTAAAAACCTGTTCCAAAAATTCGGATCGTGGTATCTTGCTGCCGCCGCCTATAATTCAGGTGAGCTAACAATAGAAAGGGCATTGTCGCTTTACCCGAATAGCAACTTCTGGACAATTTCCCAGAACAAGCCATATCTTTTGCCAGGCCAAACAAGAAGATATGTCCCAAAAATTATTGCAGCCGCAATAATTGCTAAAGATCCGCAGAATTTTGGATTTTATCATATAAAATATGCAAAACCCATAAGGTTTGTGCAAGTAAACATCCCTTTTTCCGTTAACCTTTACTATCTTGCAAAATGTGCCGGCATTCCTGAAAATAGATTATGGCAAATGAATCCCGATCTTTTAAGAAATGCCACCCCGCCAAATGATCCCGGTTTTCTGCTTAACATACCTGCAAACCGCTTAAAGATCTTTAAAAGAAGATTTAAAAATATAAACAAATATATGAAAACCAGCGCCCCGGAGGTACTTAACGCCTCATACTCAAGACCTGTAAAAAGCTGGTATTATACTGTAGAACCTGGGAACAGCCTTGACGGGATAGCTTCAAGATTCGGGATTCCGGTACACTTAATTGAAAGCTATAATAATATTAACGCCTATACCATACTGCGCGTGGGTGAAAAGCTTTTGATCCCTGGAAGAAATGGACAAAACACGACTACCGCCTATAGCAGTAATAACTTTCAACCGCTAAATTTAAAGGTTGGATATGTTATTGTAACCCGTGGAATGACTTTATGGAATATATCACATAGATATAACATACCGGTAGATACTATTAAGGCGCTAAACCACCTGAGCTCCAATAATATTCATGTCGGAGAAAAGCTTTATCTTAAAGCGGGTTTGGTTTCCGGTCTGCAAAACAACAATAATAATAGTCAAAGACAAACCTTAAGCCAAAAAATGACCGAATACAGAGTCAGGTTTGGTGATACCTTATATTCGATCGCCGCAAAATTTAATTCCAATGTGCACAACATAATGACAGAAAATAATATAAAAAATCCGAACGCGATCTACCCCGGTGAAACTCTAAGAATTAATTAAAAAGCACTCTTAGCCTTTCAATTAAGCCTCTATTGTATTATACATCTGTATTATACATCCTTATTATTTTATTTCATTATATGTATATATATGTATCTGGAAACTAACAGATATTGATTAATTTATTATTTATTAGTATATGACAACTTTTGATGAAGCGCTTAATATTATTCTAAATTCAACAAAAATCGGTACGCGCCGCATAAGTTTATCGCCAATAAACGCTTTAAATCGCATCACGTTCTCAGATATAAGTTCTAAGATAGATTATCCTGCCGAAAATAATTCTGCAATGGATGGTTATGCAATAGTTTCATCTTTAACCAAAAATGTTTCACAAAGCTGTAAAATAGACCTTAAATTACATAATACGACTATTTATGCGGGAACAATTTATAAAGAACGGATAAAAAAAGACCTGTCCGTAAAAATTATGACGGGCGGATATATGCCGGATGGCTTTGACGCGGTAATACCGGCCGAACAGTCAATAATAGCAAACGGTCGTTTGATCGTTACCTCACCTGTTAAAACTGGTTTAAATGTCAGATTTAAAGGCGAGGACATAAAAAAAAAGGAAAAAATAATAAAAAAAAACACGAAGCTTTCCCATGAATCAATTGCTCTGTTATCCGCATGTAATATAAAAAAGGTTCCCGTCTATGACGATATACCAGTTTCTATTATTTCTACCGGCAACGAAATAATTTCTCCCGGACAAACATACAAACATGGAAAAGTTATTAATTCTAACGGCATATTAGCCGCATCATTTTTATCCGGTAACGGATGCCGGATTATAAAAAACACGATATGCAAAGACAGGACTTGGTCTATAAGAAAAGAGATAAGCGCGTCATTAGAAGACAGCAGGATAATTATAACCTCTGCGGGAGCATCTTTTGGCGAGAAAGACTTTACCGAACAGGTGCTATTGGATCTTGGCCTTAAACTAAAGATAAGACAGGTTGGAATTAAACCGGGCAAGCCATTCTCTTTTGGACTTATAAATAAAATGCCAGTATTTATTATGCCCGGAAATCCCGTTGCCTTTTTTATCTGCCTGATAGTTTTTGTTAAACCGTTTATAGAAAGGCAATTAGGCATTATTAATAATGAAAATATAACCTCAAAGATTACATCTGATTTTCACAAAAACCATGATAGAAGAGAATTTATACCGGCTAAAACATTTATAAAAGATGGGTGCCTTTACTCCGAGCCCTATAAAAAGATAGGTCCGGCAATGATAAGCGGGTTCGGCTCTATAAACTCTATTATATCACTCCCTGAGAACCTTAAAGATATTAAAACCCACGATAATTTAGATGTTTATGTGCTATAAATGAGAAACAAAAAAATATTAATCGTTGATGACGAAGAAAGTATCGTTTTTGTCTTGAAAAAGCTCTTAGAAGACGAGTTTATCATAGACACAGCCAATAACGGACAAACCGCTATTTCCCTTATAGACAATAATCGCTATTTTGTCATATTTTTAGATATAAGAATACCGAAAATTAATGGAATGGAGGTCCTTTCATTTGCCAAAAAACTCACACACCCCTCTAATGTAATTATAATGACAGCGCAGAACACTATGATAAACGCAATTGATGCCATGAAAAAAGGGGCTTATGATTATATTACCAAGCCGTTCGAAGTAGACGAAATCGTAGGAATAATCAATAAGATTAAAAAAGAGGAGTTTTCAAAAGATAACTTAGAGATAAAAAATGAGGATTTTATAGATTCCCTGCTGATTGGAAAATCTAAAACAATGCAGGAAATATTTAAAACAATCGGAAAATTATCCCACAATAACCTGACCGTATTGATACTTGGGGAATCAGGCACGGGAAAGGAACTTGTAGCAAGAGCGATACATATTAATAGCATACGAAGCGAAAAACCGTTCGTGGTAGTTAATACCCCTTCGGTGCCGGCGGAATTACTTGAATCCGAACTTTTTGGACATGAAAAGGGATCTTTTACTGGCGCTAACGAAAGAAGAGACGGTAAATTCGTTCAGGCAAACGGCGGAACGATCTTCCTTGACGAGATTGGGGATATGCCGCTTGATCTTCAGGGAAAATTATTAAGGGTCATTCAGGAAAAAGAAGTGGAGCGCGTTGGTTCAGGCAAACCGATCAAAGTTGATGTCAGAATTATCGCCGCTACCAATAAAGACCTTAGATTAATGATAAAAGAATCAAAATTCAGGGAAGATCTTTTTTACAGGTTAAATGTAATAGAAATCACCCTTCCACCGCTAAGGGAAAGAAAATCCGATATACCAATACTTGCCAACTTTTTTATTAAAAAATTGGCGAAAGAATTAAATCTGCCGGAAAAACAGCTTCACGAATCTACTTTAGCCTTTCTTCAATCATATAATTTTCCCGGCAATATAAGAGAGCTTGAAAATGCAATAAGAAGGGTTATGATTATGTCTGCCGGCTCCGTATTAATGCCTGAGGATTTTTATGAAATCATAAACCTAAACGGCCCTGCTATTAAAAATATTTCCGAAAAAATAAAGAGCGATACAAATACATTTGAAGATATTATACGGCACAAAATTAAAAATTATCTGGAAAAGATTAAAAACATCGGCTTAAATGATGTTTATAAAACTATAATCGAAACTACAGAAAAAATACTTATAGAGGAAATCCTTGTTATCTCAAGAAATAATCAAATAAAAGCATCAAAACTGTTGGGAATAAATAGAAACACGCTTAGAAAAAAGATTAAAGAGTATAATATTACACAAAAAAACTCTGATAAATAAGACCTGCCCGGATAAATTCATGTGACTTTTATCAAATCATTTTTTTTTCATATGGATTTACATGCACCATTACATCATTTATATAAGCATTCGAACTAATAAGCCTCTCTTTGACATGTTCGGCAATATCGTGAGCCATCTTAACCGTTATCATGGGATCTATTTCGATCTCTACATCAATATATATATATGGTCCGGATTTTCTAATTTTCAACTCTGTAATATTTTCGACGCCGTTTGTACTGTTTATCACCCGTTTTATCTTTTCCGTAACACTATAAGGAGGGCTTTCATCCATCAGATTTCCGACCGATTCTTTTATTAGTTTTATTGCAAGACGAAAAATAAATATGCTTACCACAAACCCCGCCACGGGATCCATATAGGTATAGCCGATTCTTGCGAATAATATACCGATAACTACGGCAATAGAAGCGATAACATCGCTTCTATGATCATAAGCCGTGGCGATTAAGCCGGTAGATCTTAACAATTTTCCCCACTTTAAAGTCCATTTGTAAAGGACCTCTTTTACGATTACCGTTCCCAAGGCTATTACCAAAGTGTAAAAAGCCGGCTTTTCATATTCGCTAAAATATATTTTATAAAAAGAAACTGCTATAACTGAAAATGTAAAACCTAACAAGATTAAAGATACGATGAAAGTAGCGATCATTTCGGCTTTGGCATGACCGTAGGGATGTTCTTTGTCCTGAGGTTTTTTGGAGATCTTAAAAGATATATATACAACAAAGCCTGCAAATATATCAGAAAGCGAATTAAAACCATCGGCAAAAAGGGCTGTAGAATTTCCGATTATTCCAAAAACAAATCTGGCTATCGTTAAAAGGAGGTTTACAAATATACCTACATATGATATAAATTTTAACCTAAGAAATATCTTTTCCCTGTTTATACGGCGTTTCAAAAATGCCACCTTGAAATAAAATATTAAAATATTAGCTTAATTTTAAAAAATAAAATAAATAGCTGAATATTATATCAAAATTTTATAAATATTGACAACATTACAAGTTTATTTTAAAATTGGATAAATTATAATAATCCACCTAATATCAGGAGTATTATGTATGCCAAATCCATCTTCTCTGGAAGAAAAAGACTGGGTGCAAACCCTTTCCAAAAAAAGCATCCTGATTATAGACGATGAAATTGACCTTGTCGAACTCCTGAAATACAATCTTGCAAAAGACGGCTACAGCATGCAATTTGCTTTAAATGGCTATGACGGCATGCATCTTGCCGAAATTACAAAACCCGACCTTATAATCCTGGACCTCATGCTGCCAGACATTAACGGATACGAGGTCTGTAAAAGAATAAAACTAAATAGTGAAACAGCCGCAACGCCTATTATATTCCTATCCGCAAAACAGGAGGAGGTTGATAAGATATTAGGCTTTGAAGCAGGCGCCGACGATTATATGGTTAAACCATTTTCAATAAATGAGCTTCTTGCAAGGATCAAGGTTATGTTTAGAAGGATTGCCGCAAAAAGAGCTGAAGAGCCGGTAAAAACAAAATCAAATGAATACAGATTTAAAAATATAAGCGTTAATGTCGCCAAACACAGTGTTACGGTTAAAAACCGGGAGGTTAGATTAAGCCCGACCGAATTTAAACTGCTTATCTTTTTAATGACTTACGCGGGAGAGGTTTTTTCACGGGAAAAACTATTGGACAATGTATGGGGAAGCGACTCTTTCGTGGAACCAAGAACGGTTGACGTTCATATAAGGCGGCTCAGATCAAGTATAGAAATGGAAAGCATGGTAAAATTCATTGATACTATCAGAGGCGTCGGCTACAGGTTTATAGATGAAGAAAATTGATCTAAATCCAAGGCTGTGATAAATTTCTTTTTATTTTCTCCATGTATTTTTACTTTTCCATTTTTTATTGCTATCCTGTCATCTGCCAGCAATTCCAGCACTAACGGATACATCCTATGTTCGAGGGCGTGCACTTTAGATTCCAGGGTGCTTAAATTATCCTCTTCGCTTATCATTAAAACCCCCTGCATTATTACCGGACCGGAGTCAACCTCACCTGTAACAAAATGGATAGTTACACCCGTAAATTTTACTCCGTAATTAAATGCATCTTTTATTGCGTCTTTGCCTTTAAAAGCGGGTAACAGCGATGGATGAATATTTATTATTCTCCATTCGTACCTTGAAACAAATTCTTTTGAAAGAACCTTCATAAATCCGGCAAGAATAATGTAATCAATTCCATAACTTTCCACGATCTCCGTAATTTTTTCCTCAAAAGTAATAATTTCAGTGTTCTTTGTAAATGGAACCGTAAAAACCGCGACCTGATTTCCTATGTTCCGAACTTTATTGATTACGGGAGCATCCGGAATATTGGAAATAACGGCTGATACATTGATCTTCGAGCCGCTTTTCGAAAAATAACGAATTATATTTACGGTGTTAGAACCATTTCCAGATGCAAGTATTATGATATTTTTTATGTTTTTCATACCATAATTACACTTTTTGTAATAGCATTTTTAATATTGCCAGCATATTCAGCGATTCGCCCTATGGTGGTCGCCCTAAATTTTTCTTTTTCCCCACCGTCCACTTTAAAACCGTTTATAAAAGAGATAAGACCGTCTGATGCCCCGCTATTTACAACAAGAATCATGCCTATGCCGCAATTAAAAACCCTGTACAGTTCCACATCCTCAAGCTTGCCGTTTTCTTTCATGATATTAAAAATTTCCGGCATTTTCCATGAACTTTTATCTATTTCTGCAATAAAATTACCGGGGATTATCCTTGCCAGATTCTCAGGAATACCACCGCCGGTAATATGGGCTATTCCTTTTATTTTAAACCGCTTTAGAACATTCAGAATCAGCGTTGAATATATTAAGGTCGGCTTAAGGAGAGCTTCTGCCACACTAATGCCGCCCGGTAATAAGGCATCGTGAATCTTTAAACCCATTGATTCTAAGACAATCTTACGCGCAAGAGAATAACCGTTAGAATGCAGTCCGCTTGAAAAAATTCCTATAACCAAATCGCCGCCCTCTATCCGCCTGCCGTTTATTATGTCTTTTTTATCGGCTATTCCGACCGCAAATCCTGCAAGATCATACTCGCTTCCTTTATAAAAAGAAGGCATTTCCGCCATTTCTCCGCCTATAAGGGAACATCCGGCCATTTTACAACCCGCTGCGATGCCGGAAACGATCTCTTTTATAACTTCCGGCTTTAAAACCGATGCAGATATATAATCAAGAAAAAATAGCGGCTCGGCCCCAAGACAAACTATATCGTTAACGCACATGGCAACAAGATCTATGCCAATAGTATTATGCTTATCTGCCTCAAATGCCACTTTAAGTTTTGTTCCAACGCCGTCGGCACCTGATACAAGGACCGGTTCACGAAAATTAAAATTCGAGATAGAAAATAATGACCCGAAGGAACCAAAGTTATCAATAACCTCTTTTCTAAAAGTGCTTTTAACCATAGATGAAATCATGCCCACGGCTTTTTTTCCAGATTCTATGTCAACACCGGCAGTTTTATAATCCATAACACCTTAATTATTATATTTATATATAATACATAAAAGTTAAATTGAATTTATATATTTTGAAACTTACTCAGGTTTTAGATTGTATATTTTTTTATAATTTTTGTAAAGCTTGGAATGAAAAAATAGGACATTATCATATTATTATAGAACTAAGGTTAAAGACGATACTTGAAATTAAAATTTTCTATGGTATATCTATAGCTATATATTAAATAAATTAAATTGTCGTCCAATTTATTTATATTTATTTATTATATATTGCTTTCACGGGATATTAAAAAAAGGAGGTGAATGATAACCATTATAGATTTAAACAGGTTTAAGAACTAAGAAAAACTAAAAAAAGGAGATGATTTATTATGAAGGTTGTAAGATGGGAGCCTTTTTACCCTTTAAGAAGCGATTTTGAAAAGAGTTTTTACGATTTTTTTGCCCCGGCTGCCAGAACAAAGGCTGGATTTATCGAACCCGCGGTTGACATTATCGAGAAGGACGAAAATATAATCGTCAAGGCCCAGGTTCCTGGCATACCAAAAGAAGACATTAAACTTGAGGTTCAAGGAGACCAGCTAACAATAAAAGGCGAGAATAAACAGGAAAAAGAGGAAAAAAAAGAAAATTACTACAGGCAGGAAATTCTTTATGGATCTTTTTATAGACTTATAGACTTGCCGGCCGAGGTTGAAAAAGAAAATATTAAGGCTACATTAAAGGATGGGGTGCTTGAAATTGCCTTAAAGAAAAGTAAAGCCTTAAAGCCGGTCAAGATCGAAATAAAATAACCACCGGCTTATTTGACACCCCCCCATGCCTTCGTGTCTGAAGGCAGGACTTTTACGGTAATATTAGGCGGCCGGCATTTCTGAAAAATCATAGGGTCATAGGGCTTGACTGAGTTTTACTCCTCAGGCCCTTGTTTCCTTATTTATAGTTATTCTTATTTATTCAATCAGGCTTTCAACGAATATACCGGGCGAAAATTCTGCAATATCGTCTTTAGACTCCCCTATACCGACAAATCTTACCGGTAGGTTTAATTTGCTAATTGCATCTATTATTATTCCCCCTTTTGCGGAACCATCTATTTTTGCGATAATTATCCCCGAAATATCTATCAATTCCCTGAATTGTTCGATTTGCACAATTGAATTCTGTCCAAGGCTTGCATCACACACAATAAACGTTTCCTGAGGTACAATTCCCGATGCTTTTATAATAGTCCTTTTTATCTTTGCAAGCTCGTCCATAAGATGTTTTTTATTATGCAACCTGCCGGCCGTATCAACAAGCAAAAGATCAAAATCTTTTTCTTTTAATCTGACGGCGGCATCGTGGGCAACCGAGGCAGGGTCCTGTTTTTCTGTTCCTGACACAATCGGAATGCCGGTCAATTCAGCCCAGATTTCCAATTGTTCTTTACCGGCTGCCCTAAAAGTATCGCAGGCTGCTATTAAAACCTTTTTGCCGAGTGAACTGTAAAAATTTCCAAGTTTTCCAACGGTGGTGGTTTTGCCGACTCCATTTACTCCAACTATCAAAAATATGCTTTTCTTTTCGTTTAAATTTACTGCGCGAAAGTTTTTAGAGATTTTTTCCTTTATCTCGCTTTTGAGAACGGTTTTAGCCACTGCCGGAGTTAATTCCTTTTCTTTATAGATCCTCATTTTAAAACCTTCTATGATTTCCCTCGAAGTAGAAAAAGATATGTCGGACGTTACGAGTGCCTCTTCAAGTTTTTCAAGGTAGTCTTTATCAAGCTTGGCGCCTCCAAAAATCCCGTTAATTTTCCCGGAGATAACTTCTTTTGATCTTTTAAAAGCAAGATTAAAATTCTTAAATTTTTCCAGTATTTTCATTCATTGACCTTTTCTAGTTTCTTAGTTTATAACAACGGAAACAACCTTTGAAATCCCCGGCTCTTTTGTCGTTATTCCAAAAATATAATCCCCTAACTCCATTGTTTTTTTATTATGGGTAACCATAACCACCTGTGACAAATTTGATATTTCTTTGATAAGCTTATTATATCTTGCATTATTCGCATCGTCCAAAGGGGCGTCAACTTCATCAATAACGCAAAAAGGGGTCCTTTTAACAAGAAATATCGCAAAAATCAAACTTATCGCAATCATTACCTTTTCTCCTTCGGACAATAAATTTATTCCCGATGATCTTTTACCGGGAATTTGAACGTTGATTTCAATCCCCAAAGCATCTTCTTCTGTTCTGTCTTCCTGTTTTACATTTAAAATATCGGCATGTCCGCCGCCAAAAAGAAAACTAAACAGATCATTAAATTTCGTCCTGATTTCGCTTAGATCTGCATTAAACTTTTCCCGGCATATCCGGTCTAATTTTTTAATTATATCTTCAATGGATCTTATAGAAGCATTAAGGTCATCCCGCTGCGAAGCAAGAAAATTCAAGCGGCTCAAAGTTTCGTTATATTCTTCCGCAGCATTCATGTTAATATTGCCTGCATTTTCCATATCCATTTTAATATTTTCGATCCTGCTCTTTAAAGACGACTCTGCCGTTTTTTCAAATCCGCCCTTTTTAACGATACTGGAATATTTCTCAATTTCTTCGGCAGAAAAATCATAGATGTTCAGTTCATTAAGTCTGTCTTCAAGCATGCCCGTCTCTATCAAAACCTTATCTTTTTTCTTTTCAAGCTCGTTTTTTTCTTTTTTCAATTTATTTAAGGCTTGAGCAATCTTATCCTCGTCAAGTTTCAAGGTTCTCAGGCGGTCCTCAAGTTCTTTTATTTCTGTTTCTTTATTCCTGAAGCTTTCATTTAACTCTAAAAGCGAGGCGCGCTTCTGCAATGTTTTATCGTTTAACTTAACTATCTCATTTTTTATTCTTTCGATTTCCGAATTTATACTGCTCAGCTTTGCTATCATGCTCGTTAAAGCGTGTTCCGTGTTCTCAATATCTTTACCCAAAAAACCAAAGTTGTTTTCGGCAGAAGAAAGCTCAATTCTTAATTTCACTTCTTTTTCCTTTATTTTTTCAAACTCATCTTCGTTAATATTCTGTTCGATTTCCAAGCTCTCTTTGTCTTTGGTTTTAATCCCATGGGTTTTCTTTAAAACCTCAAGCTCCCTATCATGGCTATTTTTTTCTTTAATAAACCCTTCTTTGTCCGCAGCTAAATTATCCTTTTCTTTATTAAGAACAGCAAGTCTTTCTTTTGTCCTTGCTACCTTTTTGCTTATATGGTCCAGATCGTTTACGCTCACCCTTTTTGTCATTTCTTTAGAATTAATAGCGTTCCCAAGCGAATCTAATTTTTTCTTTTGCTCCTCTAAAGCTTTTTCTTTAATTAAGATATTATCTGCAATGCTTTTTAACTCAAAATCCTTATCTTCCAAGATTTTTTTTGAATCAAGAAGCTTTTTTTTATTTATAAAGAGGTTCTCATTCCCATCATTTTTCCTCTTTCCCCCTATTATAATACCTTCCTTTAAAAAAACAGTTCCGTCATTTGATATAATATTAACAACCGGAAAAGACCTGTTTTCTTTTATATAGACTAAAATATCCTCCGCGCTTTCAATATAAAAAAAACCGGCTAAAACGGAAACATCGCGAATGATATTTTCTTCAATGCCCTTTTGAAGGCAAAAAAGGATCTTTTCCTTCAAGGGAACAAGATTTAAGCCTTCAAGGCTTTTATCATTTATCAAGCTGGTCTCTGCACTGCTTTTTCCTGGGATAAAGATCTTTGCCTGTCCAAATTTATTGGAATTTAAATAAGATAAGGCTTTTGCGGCGCTTCCGACATCGTTAACGATTACAGTTTCTAATATATCCGAAAACGCATTCCATACAATATTCTCAAAACCGCTTTCAGATTCTATTATATCGCCAAAGCTTGAAATAATGCCGAATTCTTCCTTTTTCTCCAGAAGCCTTCTGGGTCCTTCGGAAAAACCCTCATGATGATCAATAAGTTCGGACAATCTCGAAATTTTCGATCTAAGCTCGAAGATGTCTTTTTCGACGCTTCCTTTAAGAAATTTAAGCTTATCTAATTCATCAGAAATCACAATAAAATTTTCATTTTCCGAGCCGGATAAATTTTTTAGTTCATTTAGCTCGGCATCCAATTTTGTTACCAGATCTTTTTTTGATTCTAAAATATTTTCATCGGAAATTATATCCTCCTTGATCTTCTGTATTTCATCTGTAATGGCGTTAATTCTTGAGGTAAGATCCTGAATATTTTTACCGTTAAAAATAACTTTATTATTTAAAAATTGCGACTTCTCCGTTAATTCAAGGATCTCGTCGCGAAGAAGGCCAAGTTTTTCTTTCCTTTCGTCTATTTCCTGTTTCGTTCTTAATATTTCTTCGGTAACCTCGGAAAGTTTACCTTTAAATTTTTTAACCGATTCTTCTACTTCGTTTTCTTTTCCTTTCAGTTCTTTAAGACAGGCTTCGCTTTGAATTTTTAGTGCTTCATTTTCTTTCAGCTCAGTGCGCATTTTCGCAAGTTCGGAGTTAAGGGTCTGCGATCGTTCAATATTATATTTGATATCTGAATTTTCCCGGGTGATTTCGACAATAAGCCGGTTTTTTTCATCAGTTGCAGATCTAAAGCATTCATTTAATTCCTGAAACAATGACTTGCAGGTAATTGAGGCATTTTCATTGGATACGATCTCTTTATCGTAATTACCGGCCGCTGTTTCAATTAATCCGGTACGCTTTTTGTTTTCACTGACGATTGAGAGGATCTTATTCCTTGAGCGGTCAAATAATACAAATTCTAATTTTCTTTTTTCTTCAAAAAGTTTTTTGTATCTTTCGAGGGCTTCAAACTGAGATTTTAATGCCTTTTCCTGCTTTTCCACTTCACTGTAAATATCGTTTATCCTGAGCAAATTTGCATTTGCCCCCTCAAGTCTTCTTAATGCCGCCTTTTTTTGGTGTCTATACCTTGTTATGCCGGCCGCTTCTTCAAAAAGCAGGCGCATTTCTTCAGGTTTGTAGTTTAATATCGAGCTTATTTTTCCATGGTCTATAATAGAATAAAACCTGTACGATATTCCGCTTTCCATAAAAAAACCGGCATATTCCCTGTATGGAACTATCGTGCCGTTTATACGGTATTCGTTTTCGCCGTCCCTGAAATACCTCCTTTCAACCGATATTTCAGAAAAATCCTTATATTTAAAATCTATTTCCCCGTTATTTATAAAAACCCCTCTTCCGACCGCGGCCATAGCCATGCCTTTAGAACCCGAGCCGTTAAAGATCAGCTCGTTCATATTTTTCAAACGCAACTCCCTTAAATTTTGTTCGCCCAGTATAAACCGCATGGCATCAACAATATTGCTCTTCCCGCAGCCGTTCGGGCCGACAATTATATTTACCTTCTCATTGAACTGTATCCTTAATTTATCGGGAAACGTCTTAAAACCGGTAAGTTCAATATATTTAAGTTTCATAGCGGCACAAACTGCTCTCCATCAATAAAAAATAGTTTATCAAAAAATCATAAATATATCCGCTCGCATAGCAGCAAATAAATAATAACTATCCGATAACTGGTACAAAGAAGCTGCCTATCAAAATAAAGAACTGTTTTATTTAAATGTCTTTGCACGGCAAGTTAGAAGTAATAGAAGCATCGTTAAAAAAATAAGCACTCAGTATGGAAGCTGAAAATATGGAAGCTGTAAAAGTGCTCATAATAAAATCTGATAATTTAACCTTAATAAAGCCATTATTTTCCGCCATTTTCAATTCGTCTTCCGTGAAATCTCCTTCTGGCCCTATATAACAACCTATATTTACAATACCTTTTTCGTTTTTCAAAAACGGCGCTGCCGGTATTGTATAGTCATCTGTTTGGGAGCCGGCCCCCAATATGCTCCTCTTCGCCATAGCAGGCGTGCTTAAGTTTTGCTTGAATTTTGCTATGAGCAGGCTTCGGCTGTGTTCTAAGCGCGCTTTTGCACAGTTTGGGTTTAAGTTTAAATAATCGGCAAGCGAAATTTTAGAATTAGCTGAGGCAATAAGCTTAATGTCAAAAAAACGGCAAGATGAAAAACTTTCTTCTAATGTCATAGGATTATTTATAATCGTCATCCGGTTTCTGCCGGATAATATCATTGCACTTGCAGATATTTTACTCCACCTTTCTACTTTACCTTTATTGCTGATATCTTTTGCCTTTATTTTTACCGATCTTTGCATAATCACAGGGTATATTGACTGAACTTCCAGTTCGCAGATCTTTGAAAGCATAAGATCCATTGAACCAGATGCGATAAAAGGCAAAAACATGCTTATTTTAATTGGGCTATATTCTAAAGCTGTTTTACAGGAAATTATCTCTACCGTAACATCTCTTTTTGAAATATATTTAATAACGCCGCTATATACCGTTCCATATCCGTCATAAAGTTTAATTTCATCATATTTTCGCATTCTAAAGGCTTTAACATGGTTTAATATTAAACTTAAAGACACATATTCACCGATCAATTCAGGCGTAAGCTTTTCATTAATATAAAATCTGTTATGCATATAAATTTATGTAACTAAACTTAAGAAATCAAATCAATCTTTAATAAATCTAAGAAAATAACCGAAAAGATTTCCTTTTTTTTCAACTTCAATATTGCGAAAAGAGTTCTTTATTATGAATTCTTTATAAGTTTCGAGATCTTTTTTAAAAACCTCAAATTTTGGCTCTTTGATCGAAAGAACACCGCCTTTTTTAAGAACCCTGTAAAATTCTTTGACTGCATTTTCTTTGTGCTGTATTTCATGAAAAACATAATAGAGAAATATAAGATCGATCTCGCCGTCTTTTATTGAACGAAGGTCTGCCGCATCTTCCGCCCTGAAGCTGACATTATTAAGGTATCCTCTTTTCTTGAGTGCTTTAGCAATCATTTTTTCTTGAACGTCTATTGAAATTACAAAGCCCTTTTCACCAACCTTTTTTGATAAGAATTGGGTCATAAATCCACTTGCCGGACCTACTTCAAGCACCTTCATACCATATTCCACACCCATAAATTCTACTTGCTTTTCTGGATTTTCTATCAGCGTTCTTAACTGATTATCGAGAACAAAAGCAAAAAAAGGCGGAAACACTTTAAATGTTTTTAATTCCATTTTAATACTCCTGGTATAATATTCACTTTTATAATTTTTATAATATCGTGAACATATTTGTTAAAAAGATGTTCTTCCATTCTGCCTTGGACAGATAGCCAATAGGGTTTATTTTTTACCGATTAAAATAAGCCTGTCACTTTCTTTTAAGTCAAAATCTTTTTCAGGATTAATTATTATATCTTCGCCTCTTTTTATCCCTACTATAATTTCATCGCTTTTTTCTTTAAAATATTTCATCGCTTCATAAAATTTATTATTTATAACACCTTTGGGAACAGGTTTTTCAACCAGTCCTTCTTTAAAACTTTCGTCTAAAAGCTGGTCAAAAAATTTTGAAGCACCCTGGAATTTAATAGACTCGATTAAAACTTTTGCCGAAAAAGACCCTGAAGAAAATACTTCGTTAACGCCTATTTCTATCAATGCTTTCTTTATTTCTTTTTTATGGATTAAAGCGATTATGTAAATGTTTTTATATTTAGCCCTAACGGCAATTGCAGAAATTAAAGAGGAGGAATCGTCTTCGTCGGAAATAATACATATTTTTGCATTTTTAAGATTTGCTTTATCTATAATATTTTCATCCTTTATACTCCCTTTAATAAATACCAGATGATTATTATCTGCAGGAGCTTTATCTATGTCCGCAATTAATGTTACATTCCTGCCCTCTTTTAATATGCCTGCTAAAGAAGATTTTACTAAATCTCCGTAACCCAAAATAACGATGTGGTCGTTAAAAAAATGACTTT
>JAKASO010000017.1 GCA_021818985.1 bacterium | reverse complement strand
ATTTGCTGGGCGAGTTTTTTGTTGTCCGTTTTTGTGGACCCCCTATATCTTAACCCGTCAAGACGGATTTGATACCAGTAAATATCGCCTCTTTTGTAGATATTTGCCATATTTTAGTCGTAAAACAGTGTGGTCGTTTTTGTGTCCAAATTAAAAATACAATACGGTAAAATATAGCATTTTACGGACTAAAAAGGCAAGAAAAATCTTTAATAGAAAACCGGCAAAGTCTTAAAAGTATTGATTTTAAAGGATATTTTATTATTAAAAATATCTTGCCTCTTAATCAGTAGGTCGCCGGTTCGACCCACCATTAATATCAAGCCTTTTAAAGTTTGTTGATTTTTTATTCGCAATACACTGCAACGATTTTGCAACGGTCGCTATCTAAAACCTTACCGGCATTTTGGATATACGATGACGTTAAATGACTTTATCGTGAAGTCATCGTAATATTCTTATGTTCCATAAATCCTTTACCGTCGCCAAGTCAAGAACCATTAAATAAAAGATAAAACGGCTTAAAATTGATTATATTGATTTTAAGCGGGTTTAAAGTATCCGCTCGACGGACAGTAAAATTAAAAAGGGATTTGTCTGGAGAGTGGACGTTTGAAAGGAAGGATTAAAAGAGTTTATTTTAGATCTTTATGGAATATGGCTTCAAATAATTTTTCGTTAAATTTATTCATCAACGTAATTTTTTCGTCTAAAGAACTTAATCTGATTTCAATTTTATCGTCCGAAGAGTCTATTTTTCCGTCAAGACGGGATATTTCCGACTTAAATTCATTCCTGAACGATTCGACCTTGTTATCGAGACCGTTAATCTTTTCGTTTAATATATTTAACATAGATACATCGGTTCTAATTTTATTTAGGTCGGGAATTATTAATTCCTGAATAACTTTTCTTAAAGCATTTTCTTTTAAACTTTCCTGAGTCGGCATTTTAAACCTCTTTTAAAATAAAATAAGAAATTATTTTATTAATATTATATATATCATATCTTTATAAAAATGCTTAAAAGATTTTTTAAGATACTTTCAAATTTAAATTTGCGGTAAAGAAACGGTTAATGACTCATTGCATCTATGCTTTCTGTCATAGTAAGGCGGTCTTCTACATTCGGCGCGGCACAGCAGTTTCTTTAAACCCCAATACCGCAAATAAAATGAAATACAGTAATCATAATTGTAGTATAATAATAAACTTATGACTAAAGAAGAAAAACAAACGATATCACTTTTAAGTTTTTCCCACTTTTTTTGCCATGTTGCTATACTTGCATATCCAGCTATTCTTATTCTTCTAAAGAATAAATTTCATGTAAGCTATGTAACTTTGGGGATAGTTGCCGGGGTATATCTTTTTTTATTCGGCGGAGGCTCGCTTCCCATCGGTTTTATCGCAGACAAGATAAATAAGAAGCTTATATTGCGATTATATTTGATAGGTATGTCCATTGTTTCGTTTTTTGCTGCTTTACCCGGTAATTTTTATGTGTTTTCGTTTTTCATAATTTTAATGGGGCTGATTGGCAGTATTTATCATCCGGTTGGTTTAAGTATTATGTCTTATGTGGGAAGCGATAAGCTTAAAGGTTTTGCAATACACGGCGTAGCTGGAACGACGGGGGTTGCTCTAAGTGCCAGTTTTGCCGGCATACTCGGATATTTTTATGGTTATTTCGCTCCATATCTTGTTCTTGGTATTATTTTTCTATTTATTTTTATTTATTCATTTTTCTTAAGGTTTGATTTTACCAGTGCAGAACTTAACAAAAATTTAAAAAACTTTAATAAAGGCCATGTTTCAAAGCTGTCGGATTTTATAAAGGATTTTTTCCACAAGAATCTTATATTGATATTTATTGCCGAATTTTTGAACGGATTTGTTTTTCAGGGTGTTTTTTCTTTTTTGCCTGCTTATGCCGGCACAGAACTAAAAAATTTCTTATTTTTCCATAATCAGGAGGCTGCCGCAGGCGGGTTTTTTGTGACCATTGCCCTTGCGACAGGGGTTGCATTCCAATATTTAAGCACTTACATAACTAAAAAATTTTACCCCCGGCATGTTTTTTCTTTTTTGATAGTTGCGTCCGGCTCGTTTCTTATAGTTGCAAGTCTGTCCCATGATTTTATACTATTTTTTTCAATCTTGTTTTTTGCCGCTTTTAATTTTTCTTTAAATCCTATATCCAATCTTATGGTTACTTTGAATACTAATGAATATTACAGGGCTACCGCTTATGGCATATTTTTCTTTTCCGCCTTCGGCATCGGATCGATAGCTGCTCCGATAGGAGGGATTATCGCTCACAATTATGCTTTAAACGATGTATTTTTGCTTTACGGGTTGGTTATGATGGCGTCTTTTATTTTATCGAATAATATTAAAGACTGGGTTTCTTCGGCTTGAATGATTTTTTTACTGAAGTTTTTACTAAAGTCAATGGCTTAACGGCAATTGGCGGTAAGCGCAAAGTGGTTTACGAATTATTAACTAAGCTGATAGCAAGCTGTTTTGCGATTCTTTTGGATCTGGAGCTTTTATAACGGCAAAATTTATTGCAAACCATTATCGCAATACTGTTATTGTAGTGCCGCATTTAATTTTATAGAACAATAAGACGAGCACATCGAACAAACCTTATCGTCTTTCAAGGTTATTGTTTTACGCATTTCTCTAGCTTTTTCCGGATCTAATGAGTTGTTGTACTGGCCTTCCCAGTCCATAAGTTTTCTGCAGTTGCTTATCTCTATGTCTTTCTTTATTGCGTTTTTAACCCCTTTTGCGATATCTCCGGCATGGGCTGCGATTTTTGCGGCGATAACCCCGTCTTTTACATCTTCGATGGATGGCAACCTTAAATGTTCTGCTGGTGTTACGTAACAGAGAAAATCGGCGCCCGCGCCTGCAGCGATGGCTCCTCCTATCGAGCTTGTGATATGATCGTAACCGGGAGCGATATCTGTAACAAGCGGACCTAACACATAAAACGGTGCGCCGTTGCAGATGCTTTTTTCAAGTTTTATATTCGTTTCGATCTGATTTAAAGGTATATGCCCCGGACCTTCTATCATAGCCTGTACACCCTCTTCTAAAGACATTTTTGCAAGTTCGCCAAGCATGATAAGTTCCGAAATTTGAGCTCTGTCGGTCGCATCTGCAAGACTTCCCGGCCTTAAGCCGTCGCCAAGGCTCAAAACCACGTCATTTTTTTTGGCAATTTTTAAAAGACGATCGAATTGTTCATAAAGAGGATTTTCCCTGTTTGTTTTTATCATCCATGAAGCAATAAGGGAACCGCCCCTTGAAACGATACCCAATATTCTTTTCTGCCTATTCATTTTTTTTATTGCTTCAAGCGTAAGGCCGCAATGCACGGTAATAAAGTCAATACCTTCCTCGCACTGTCTTTGTATAACGTCAAAAAGGACTTCCGGGTCGAATTTATCCAACGGTTTTCCGGTTTCCATAATTTCTTGAAATGCTTCATATAAAGGAACGGTGCCTAAGGGAATAGTCGAGTTTTTAAGGATTTCTTTTCTGAATTCTACGATATTTCCTCCCGTTGACAAGTCCATAACGGCATCGGCGCCACTTTTAATCGAAACGAAAAGCTTCTCAAGCTCTTCCGCAAGATCATATTTATCGCCGGAAGAACCGATGTTGGCATTTACCTTGGTAGTAAGCCCTTTTCCCACTGCAAGAGGTTTTATGTTATGCATTGAATTTTTTAAAATTACGGTGTATCCGTTAGCAATATCATTTTTTAATGTTTCCGGTTCGATATCTTCGATTTTAGAACAGTATTCTACTTCATTTGTTATTATGTTATTTTTTGCAGCTTCTATTTGATTTTGATTCATATTTTTACCTCTCGGTTCAATTATCGGTTATTTTTTGTTATTTATATTTATATTTATATTATATTAAATAAATTTTTTATTAAATTTTTTATTAATTTTTATTTAAAGACGCTGTTTTTAATGTTTTTAAGGTTAATTTTTGCCAGATACATTGATTTAAGTTAGAAAGTTAGATACGTTAATTTAATATATTAATTAAGGTTTAGTGCGCTGATTAAAGATTTGACGCTTCCAGCGATGTCGTTTTGTCTTAAAATTCCAGATTGGATTGCAATTCGGTTAACGCACGCCTCTTTGATCTCGCGGATATTATTTTGATTTATACCTCCTAAGGCAAAAATAGGTATTTGCAATACATTGGCTAATTGCTTTAAAGATTTGGTACTATGTTCAAAGTCCATATTTTTTGTTTTAAAAATTGGGCTAAAAGTAACCGCATCAACCCCTTTTTTTTCCATTTCGAGAGCTTCGTTAACAGAATGAGATGAATAAAAGACCATTAACTCCGGACATTTTTCCTTTACTGCATAAGCCGGAACGCTGTTTTTATTTAAATGAACGCCATTTGCTTCAAGAGCAAGTGCAATATCTATACGATCGTTCACGATAAAATATATATCTTTATAGTTTTTTATCAGTTTTTTTATTTTTTCTCCCAAATTCATTATCTCTCTAACAGTTAGCTCTTTTTGCCTGAGTTGAAAGGCTTTTATACCGTTGTCAAAGCACTCTTTTAAAGCCGATAAATATTTTTCTTCGCTATCGAATAAATTTTTGTCGCCGATTAGATAAATATTAAACGGGATATTCATATATATTATATATATTAATATATTAAAATATATTAAATAAATTCGTTTATTTTATTCAGACGTTTCTTCTAAATATTTTAAATATTTATGATTTTAAATAATAATTAATAATAAAGAGGGGCGGGATAGAAAGGGCGGTTAAGATATTGCCTATTTTTATTTATTTCCCTACGCCGGTATTATCCGTATCAGGTAATGAGGGTTATTGTTTCGGACTATCATCCGGCAACAATTCTCAGCTTTTAGAGCACCCCTTAATTCACTTAATTTAATACATTAAATTAATACATAAACATAATTATTATATTATATATTTTATTATATTGTTAAAAATACCGCTTGTCAATTAAAAGCTATTATGATAAAATCAGAAAATGAAAATTATTATTATATAATAATAATTATTAATTATTTTATATTTTAATTATTTACCGCTAATTATTCCAATTATTTTAAAAGATTGATTGTATTTTTGCAGTATTTATAATATATATATTAAATATATAATTGATAATAGACAATATAGATAATTTACTTTTGAAGTAACATATTTTAATATCATTAATAATTTTAAAAATAATTTTAAATTTGAAAATTAATTTAAAAATTTAAGGAGGTTATTTGTTATGAAATGGAAATGCTCTATGTGTGGTTATATTCATGACGGGGATTCTGCTCCAGATATCTGTCCTAGATGCGGTGCGCCAAAGGAGAAATTTGATAAGATAGCTGCCGATATAGAACAACTTATTGATCGTTCAAGAAAGACTAACCAGCTTCATATGGATCTTACGCATGTTCTATCCAAGGCGATTTCAATTTCTGAGGCGGGGATTGCCGATAATCTTGATCCTAATTGCCTTAGTATATTTCAGAAGGCTAAAAAGGCCGCTTTTGAATTAAGACAAATGTCTAAAGCCGAGATAGTAGCCCATATCAACAAACAAAAATGGGGCTGATGCCAATCCGAATAATCTGATAATAATCTGATATAATTAACGTAAGCGGATGGCCTCCTTAATTAACGTTATTGATGTTATCCGCTTGTTTTTTATTTTTAGTTTAGTTAAGGAATAGGCAAAATGGAAATTATTTTGCAATGGACATTTTATATAGTTAATGACAGGTATGACAATATCCTTGACTTATGTTAAAGTAGTAAATAAAATATTAAAATATTTAAGTAAATTTTAGCAGCCTCACCGAGAACCAAGATTAAAAACTAAGATAAGGATACTGGAATGCAATTTAATGATTCGATAAAAGCTGCTTTTGCTTCAAATCTCATAGCGAAAATATCAAGATGTACGGTTGATGCGGAAGCCTTTTGTATTTCCATGTGCCCTATTAGTTCCATTAATGAAAAAGCTGATGCAAATTTTGGAATTAATTATGATTATAGAGGCAATTTCAATTATGCAATGAATATGTTTCATGCCGACGCAGGTATGTTGGAGTGGAAAACTTCTAATGTTATTAGAAAATTTCAAGGTCTTTGCGAAACATTGTTTAAGGCCGGTTATTTTAATGAGTTGATTTATCCGCAATCTAAGCATAAAGTTGCCGTTATCGGCGCCGGTCCGGCAGGTTTAGCTTCTGCTTTCCTGCTTGGAAAGTGGGGAGTTCAGGTTGATGTTTACGAATCAAAAAAACTACTTGGCGGTTTATCAAGAAATTCTATTCCCATACCTAATATTCATGAAAAACTCATAGATCATGAAATAAGGGCAAAAGCGCCATCGAATATTAATTTTTTAACGGAATCAAGAGTGCTTGATGTGAAGGCTATTAAAGAAAAATATTCTGCGGTTATTATAGCCGTGGGGGTATATACTGATAAAGATATTATGGTCTATAAAGAGAATAATAGTGCTTTTAACGTATCGGACGTATCGGACTTGATCACTTCTTCAAAAAACAGGGGGTTAAGTAACGGTTTGAAATCAGTAAAAGATAAAACCGTTGCCATTATGGGGTACGGCAATCTCGGCATCAGTCTTGCAGTAAAATTAAAAAAACTTGGCGCCAAGGATATTTTTTTAATATTTCCTAAAGATTTTAAGAATGTTCCGACATGGGATAAGCAGATTTTAAGCGATTTTAATGCCGGAGTAAAATTTTTTATCTTAGAATCAGACAATTATATTATGGATACGCCGGATATTAAGAGCAACAAACTTGTAAAGCTAAATTTAAAGAGAATAGAAAGGTCGTCTTATTTTGGTTTTTTTCCTGATTATAATGATGTATTTGAGCTTGATGTAGATGAGATATTTTTTATTAACCCTCCGGCTTTGGAAGATGAATTTCGAAAAATAAATAATTCAATATGTTCAAATACTTCCATGCTGATAGATATTAATAACGTTACTAACATGACCCGGATGAAAGGGGTTTTTTCTGCAGGGGACGCAGTCCTGGGAGGATCTTCAGTGCCACGGGCTATGCTTAGTGGTAAAAAGACTGCCATAAATGTTTTTAAATATTTAGAAAATGTTTAATATTTGGATATTTATTTTATGATATTATATTATAAGATACGGTTATTATTTACATATTTCTGGTAAATGTAAATTATGATAATTATGATTATAATAAATAATTAAATAATGTTAATGTTAAATGTTAAAGGAGAAATTAATTATGTTCAGTGAGAAACAAGCTGCTAAAATAACATGGCTTATTGTAATTGTAAGCATTATTGCTATCGTTGGTCTAGGTATTTTTGCGGCTATGGGTTTAAATTATTCTTTCCCTGATTTAACTAAAATACTTCCCTAAAACTTTAAAATCTGATAAATTAAAAAATTTTAAAGTTTAGCCAGTTTTCCAAATATACAAACTTTTTTGAGCCGCTAGCTCAGCAGGTAGAGCACCTGACTTTTAATCAGGTGGTCGTGGGTTCGAATCCCGCGCGGCTCACCAGTTAAAATAATCCTCCCTTAATCTTCTCTTTGACTTTCATTAGGAATAATTGTATAAATAAATTTAAAAAATTAAAACATAACACATAAATTATGGAACACATCACCATTGAAATAATCGAAAAGAAAATATATCTAATCCGAAACCAGAAGGTTATGCTTAGCGTTGATCTTGCCGAGCTTTACGGTGTTGAAACAAGAGCGTTGAATCAAGCCGTTAAAAGAAATATCGAACGTTTTCCCGAAGATTTTATGTTTCAGCTTAACGATAATGAATTTCAAGACTTGAAATCACAAATTGTGACTTCAAGTTGGGGCGGGATGCGGCGTGCAAATCCTTATGCTTTTACCGAACAGGGCATCGCAATGCTTTCGAGCATATTAAAATCCGGCAGGGCAATAAAGGTTAATATAGAAATTATGCGCACTTTTGTTAAAATCAGGAAAATAATTTCGCAACACAAAGACCTTGCCGATAAATTAGCCCAGCTTGAAATCAAGACCGAAAAACACGATGAAGATATAAAAGCAATTATAGATGCCATAAGGCAATTGATGTCCCCGCCGGAAAAAACAAAAAGTAAAATAGGTTTTATAAAATAAAGAATGTAGTTTATTATTTTACCAAAATAAAACACCAAAACAATGGCAAGACAAAAAGGTATAGTATTATCAAGGCTTGTCTTGCTGCCTTGCCGTTGTTTAACTCGCCTATGCTACTTAGTTAATATTGCTCGCTCTAATTATTTTGCGTTATTATAAAGATGATGATGGCCACTTTAGAGCTTTATAGGGAAAGTATTGCAGTCCCGTGGCTATACCAAAAAGTTTCGTAACATTATTACTCCCGTTATTAGTCACCCATATATTGCCGGAGGAATCTATGGCTATGGCGACTAAGGTTAGTTCCAACCGTATATGTCCCGATAATAATTATGTTTATTTGACTTAATTCAGTAATATTGGTGCTTATGTTAAGATAAAAATATTATATACAAGGCAATTTAGAATATCCGTTTTTTTAGTTTTGTCTTACCGTATCTTCTTAATCAGTCCCCGAAAGAAAAGGTTGAAGGCATTTCTGAGATATTCTTTCCATTTTAGGAATATCAATATCATGCCGATTCCCGGCACAATTTATATTATAATAATGGTATAATAAAATTATGAAAACATTAAAGCTATTTCCTTTTTACAAAAACAATATAAGGGAATCTGCATGCGAAATCGTGTCTTTTTTATTGAATAACAATCATGGAGAATTTTCGCTCTTTAAAGAAATAAGGAATACTACGGTTATTGTACCGACGAAAAGGGTCAGGGAACTGATTATTCTTTTTATTCTTTCCGTCTGGAGGGAACGAACCGGCAAAACCACAGTCGTTCTTCCCGAAATAAAGACCATAACACAAGAGATAGCCGATCTGAGAACCGATGTTTTTAGTGGTCTTTCTATGATAGACGATCATGAAAAGGATATAATTATTTATAAAATAGTAGCCGGCTTTTTAAGATTGAGAAAAGACCGGTTTTACAATACAGTTGGTAATGCCGGCAATGCGGATGCAGAAACAAATCCGGCCTGGATTTTTGATCTTTCCAAGGATATTTCGTCACTCATCTCGGATATTTATAATTACAACGTTCCGGTGGATGAATTGAGAAGGATATTAAAAAATTGGGATAGGATTCTAAGTCCGGATCCGGACAAAAATCAGTCTGAAAGCAAGATTAACGATACGGGACTAACCGATCTGATTTTGGGCTATGAAGGTCTCGAAAAACAACTTGAATTGATTTTGGATGCCGAAGCTGCATATAAAGAAAAACTTGGCAGGCTTGGTCTATATGACGGGAGGCTTTTAATCGGAAAGTTAATAGATAATGGGAACCAAAAGAATCTTCAAAATGGCAGGGACGGTTCTCAGGAAGATTATTTTTATAAATATTATAACAACAGAAACGTATTTGTCGCTCTTATACATGATGCGCCGCTTCTTTATATAAATTTTATTAATAAAATTAAAAAAGCCTCAAGAAATTTTTCTGTAATTCTTCCGTATATATATGATTATGAGCCTGATAATGCCGGTAATAATGTCGGCGGGCTTTATGGTAATGAAACAAATATCAATAACGATATCAATAAAGATAAGATAAGGATAAGCTTAAAAGACAAATATATTGCATACAGGTCGTATCTTTCTTTTATTCTCGAGTTTATTATAAGGTGTAATGTGGGTATAAGTGAAGCCGTTTTGTCGGTCGGCTATAAGCATGAATATATAATAGAATACTTTGGAAACGAGTATAATTCTCAATACGGCCGTTTGAAGTTGAATTATGCAGTCGAAACATTGCCCTTAGGAACTGGCGGGGCTATAAGAAACTCGTTGCGCTCGGATGCGTTTTGTAATTCAACCGGAAACAATGTGCTTATCCTTAATGGAGACACGTTTTTTGATATAGATTTTAAAAGGTTTTACTTCTTCTATAAAGATAAAAATTCCGATCTTAGTATTGCTCTTAAGGAAACCGATTCCTGTGAAAGATTTGGTATTATCGAATTGGACGGCAAAGGCAGAATTACAAAATTAGCCGAAAAATCCAGGTGGGACTTTGCTGGTATGAAAGGTTCTTCCGCCAGTTACGGTTATATAAACGGCGGGACTTATATTTTGAATAAGAGAATATTAGAAAACTTAAACCTGCCGGAAACCTTTTCGTTCGAAAAAGATTTTCTGGAAAAATATTATGGATGTTCAAAGTAGGCTTAAAGGGTTGGCAACAATAAATTAGAATAACTATACAGCATATGTCGCCTTTGAACTATGCGGCTTGCCGTTTATAATAAATTAATAGGCAGGGGCACTAAAAATTTAATTAAAAGTTATAAAAAACATAAAAAAATATATTGACAACATTAGTATTTTATGATAACTTATATATAAAGGTAAATTATAATCAA
Source organism: bacterium (assembly GCA_021818985.1). Taxonomy (GTDB): domain Bacteria; phylum SZUA-79; class SZUA-79; order Acidulodesulfobacterales; family Acidulodesulfobacteraceae; genus JAKASO01. The sequence goes on along the minus strand of JAKASO010000017.1, from coordinate 6,086 downwards.
AAAGTGTCTTAATTTACTCCAACAATATAGGGGTTAAAGCAATAGAAGGTTTTTTTAAAATCTTTTAACAAGCCTTCTTATCTGTCTTGAAGAAAGATTAAGGCGGTAGGACATTATCATTTTGCCGGAACATAATGTTTGACTTTTGTATAGCGTCATCATATAATTTTATAATAAGGGTATAAACAGTGATATGTGCTGGAAGCGTTATTAAAGTTTTCATCTTGTTTTTTGTTTCTTTAAGTCGGATGTCCTCCTAACCTGCCGGGATTTAATATCCTTTCCGGCAGGTATTTTTTTTGTTAGGTCTTTAAATTTTAATGTCTATTTAACCATTACGGCAGGGCGGAGGCGGGGAGTTGATCCATTATGGCCATACTTAATAGTCTTTTAAAAACCAAAAAGCTTGGAAAGATCTTATTAGACGCTAAGCTCTTAAACAGTTCACAATTAGACAATGCCCTTTTTGAAGGGAAAAAAAGGAATTTGCGGCTTGGCGCCGCCATTGTGAACTTAGGGCTACTATCTGAAGACCAGATATTGGATGCCCTGTCTTTCCAGTTAAGTATTAAAAAGGTGGATCTGTCCAAAATAATAGCCGATCCTCAAATCGGCAAGATCATTCCGGAAAATGTATCGAGACAATTTAAAATGGTTGCGATAAGCCTTAAAGACAATATTCTTACAGTGGCTTTGGCAGATCCTCTAGATGTCTTTGCCGCGGATGCATTAAAAAGATTTACTGATTTTGATATCGAGATCGTTCTTGCAAAAGAATATGAAATAATGCGAACTATTGATTTTGTTTATATGGCGCAAGACATATCAAGGGCAGAGCGTGCCATAAATATCGAAGAAACTAAACCGCAGGGGGCTTACATGCCTGCCCTTTCTGATACTGAAAGGGCTGTCGCCCAGGAGGCCATGGAAGCAGAAAACGTTAACATAATCAAACTTGTAGATGATATCATCTTTTCAGCCGCAAAGAACAGGGCTTCCGATATCCATATCGAGCCGCTTGAAGAAGAAGTGCTTGTCAGAAACAGGGTGGATGCCGAGCTTTACGAATCTATGAGAATTCCAAAGGATTTCATAAATCCCATAATCGCCAGAATAAAAATAATGGCAAATATGGATATAGCCGAAAAAAGAAATGCACAGGATTCGAGATTTCAAATAAATACCGATGGAAACGAACTTGATATCAGGGTATCTGTCATTCCTACCATAAACGGCGAAAAAGCTGCTTTAAGATTACTTGACAAATCAGCTAAAATACTTAAAATTTCGGAACTTGGAATAGGAGATGAAGAAAAAAATTTAATTTTAAAAATGATCCATAAAAAATACGGGCTTCTACTGATAACCGGTCCGACAGGTTCCGGTAAAACCACTACGGCTTATTCCATTCTTTCAGAATTGAACAGCCTGAATAAAAATATAGTAACCATCGAAGATCCGGTGGAATATAAGATCAAATACATTAATCAGGTGGAAGCCAATCTCAAAGGCGGAATGCTGTTTGCCGAAATTTTAAGGGCGGTTTTAAGGCAGGATCCGGATATAATACTTGTGGGTGAGATAAGAGACGTTGAAACTGCCAGAGTAGCTATTCAAGCTTCTTTAACCGGTCATTTTGTAATATCTACCGTTCATACCCAGGACGCGTCAAGCACCATTTCAAGGCTAATAGATATGGGTGTCGAGCCTTTTCTTTTATCATCCGCGCTCGTTGGCGTTATAGGACAAAGACTTTTGAAAAAACTCTGCGATAAGTGTAAAGAACCTTATACTCCGCCTCCATCTTTAATCGAAGAATTAGATTTTGGCAAAAATAATAAGATCGGCTTGTATAAGGCAAAAGGCTGCCAGTATTGCAGGGGTACGGGATTTCGCGGCAGATTCGGCATATATGAGCTACTGTCCCCTGATGAGAGATTGCGAAAACTTATGTTTACAAATTCCGATGCCTCGGCATTAAGAAAGACAGCGATCGAGGAGGGATTTATCCCGTTAAGAAAAATCAGCATAAAAAAAGCCCTTGAAGGACTTACCACTATTGAAGAAGTTTTGCAGGCAACTCAGGATATTTAATATATTAATCAAATATAATTAAATATATAAAACTGTTGCGCTTGTCTTTAAATCTTTAAAATAATTTTTCTTATTAATTTAATATAACAGAAAAGCAAGAGCTCACGGCTCTATTCTTTTTATTTTTTCAATCTTATCAAAATTTGATAGAAAAGCTTAAAAAAAGCATATAAAGCATATGAAGATAACAGATTTAAAAACGTATTAAGATATTATAAATCGATAGAGCTGTTTATAATAGACGAACTTGGTTATCTGCTGTTAGATACGGCAAGAGCAAAGCTATTTTTTGAACTGATGTCCATAAGTATGAAAAAGGAGGTGATGATTTAATTTAGTTTTAATCGGTGAAAAGTTCATTTTTCATTCGGCGTTTTATTTAATTTTAAATCGGCATTGACATATAAAAATCCCAATGCGAAACAAAAATTAAACAAGTTCCAAATATGATGGGTAAATTAAATAATGATTTTAAAATTTTTATGGATGCAAGGCTTATGTTTTATGCCGGGGTGGGGAGGTATCAGAGAGAACTACTTATAAATATTTTTAAAAATAAAGAGGATATAGGTTTAAACAAAAACTATGCCGGAATAAATAAAAAAAACCATAAAAAAGGGAGTAAAATAAATAGAAATGAAACTAAAAATTTAAAGTTTTTCATATTAGGGGATAAAAATAAAATTAATGATTTTATTATATCTAATGATTTGCCCTTTGAAAATTTTATTGTAATAAATAATAAAGCAAAAAAATATTCTTTTTTGGAACAGGTTAGTCTTTCTTATGTATTTTTAAAATACAGGAAAAAAGTAAATTTATTTTTCTTTCCGCATTTTAATATTTCAATATTTTACATCCCCAAAAATTCAGTAGTTACCGTTCATGATTTAACTTATTTTCACTATTCAAAATATTTTGGAATTTTTAAAGCTTTTGCTGCTAAACTTTTATTACAAAGGGTGTTAAAAAAAACAAAGAAAATTATCACAGTTTCAAATTTTGTCAAACAGGATATAATAAATATGTTTGGATATATAAAAAGTGTAGATTTAAAAAATAAGATTAAAGTTATATACGAAGGCCATAATTCAATTTTTAATCAAAAATCAATCTCTGACGATAAAGAAGTTTTCCATCGGAAAGATAATTTTAGTATTAGACCTTATATACTTTATCTTGGAAATAGAAAAAAACATAAAAATATATTAGGACTTATAAAAACATACAAAATTGTTAAAAAGGATGATAATTTTAAAGATTTAGAATTAATCTTAATAGGTTCTAAGTTTAAGAAGGTTGATTTTATAGATAAGTTTATAAAAAAAGAAAAAATAAGCGGCGTTATTCAGCTTTCTAATCTTAAAGATGAAGAAATTAGGAGTTATTATTCTAATGCCTTAGCTTTTACTTTTTTTTCAATTAGCGAAGGTTTTGGGTTGGCTCCACTGGAAGCTGCAGCAAGCGGAGCCCCGCTTATTCTTGCAAATGCAGGGGCTTTACCTGAAGTTTTTAAAAACGCAGCAATTTTTGTTGATCCGTTAAACGAGTTAGAAATGGCAAATGCTATTAAAAAAGTTATAAGCGATGAAAAATTTAGAAATGAATTAAAAAAAAGTTCTTTTGAATTAGCCAAAAGGTATTCTTCTGAAAAAATGGCATTCGAAACTTTAAATTATTTTAAAATTTAGCCGATAAAACTTTTACTTTCCGTAAATAACTCTTTTGCATGGTTATTCTTCACCCCCCCCCCTCTTCCCACAACCTATACTGCACCTATGTGTTATTAAAAAATGTATTGACAAAAGGAACAGTTTAATTATATACTTGATATCATATAATAAATCATACAATAGTAAGACATATAAGATTAATATTAAAAAGAAATTTGTTTTAAAAACGTAGATGATAACTGTATGATAACCGGAGGTGTTTTAGTATATGAAATTTATGACAAGCAAAGAATTAAGAAGTAACCCCTCAAAATTATGGGAACCAGGCGCAGGCGGAGAAACCGTGATAACAGTCAACGGAAAGCCTAAGGCTATAGTAATAGAAGTAGGGGACGACGATATAGAGGAACAACTCAAATCAATAAGAAGGGCGATGGCGGAGTCTGCCCTTGATAAATTAAGAATTTATTCCATTCAGAAAGGTCTAAATAAACTTACGGACGAAGAGATTTTAACAGAGGTTGAAAAAGCAAAAAAGGAAAATGCATGAATATCGTGCTCGATACGAACGTCCTTGTTTCCGGCGTGATTAATCCTGACGGTTTACCCGCCAGATTATTAAATATGGTAATAAACAGAACGTTAACGATTAACGCCGACTCAAGAATTCTTTCCGAATATAACAGGGTGCTGACGAGCCCTAAATTTTCGTTTCCTGAAATGTATATTCTACCTTTATTAAATTATATCTCGTCCGAATCAAGACCGGTGCTACCTAATCCCTATCCGTCAAATCTCAAAGATCCCTTCGACCTTTCTTTTGTAGAAATAGCTCTTCATGAAAATATACCGTTGATAACTGGAAATAAAAAACACTTCGAAAATATAGAAAACTTAAGACTCTATTCTCCTAAAGAATTTTTAAAAAGTTTTAAATCTAATTTATTGCGTTAACATAAGAAAACCGTCGGTTATAGTCGTTCTTTACTCGGAAGCGTTGTATTGTAAGGGAGATTTTTATAAAAAGTGCACAAAAGAATTTGCCGCAAAAAATATTGGGACATTTTCATCGCCCGAATCCACCTATGGGGGCTGTATTAATTTATGGGAACATTATTATTATTTTTAGTTAAGGAATAGACAAATTAAAAGTTATTTATAGATAGACATTTTAATAGTTATTAACACGCCTTAGGTTTCAATTGACAGCGCATCTTTTTTTTACTATACTTATTTTTAAAATTAATTAATTATTCTTCATTAATTCTTTATTATTAATTATTACTATTTCCCCGATAGCTCAGCTGGCAGAGCAAGTGGCTGTTAACCACTGGGTCGATGGTTCGAATCCGTCTCGGGGAGCCATTCAAAACCGCAGTAAATAAGCCATTCCAGCTCTTGACAAATAATTTTAGATTGTCTATAATTTACATAGAATTTATCAAAATCATAATATTTTTTGTCTCAAAATTGTCTCATTAAAATTCATTGGAGGTTATTTAAAAATGTCTGATAATATTAGAAAAAGAGGCGATACTTATTACTACGATTTCATGATAGACAATAAACGGTATCGGGGTTCCACTAAAACTACCGATAAAAAGCTGGCGCAGACCATAGCGGATACGATAAAAGCCGATATTATCCGTAAAAAACATAATTTGCCGAGCGCAATAAAATATGATTTTAGCGATGTTTGGGACAATTATATATCAATCCAAATTCCGAATGAATATACAAAACTTAAAATTAGAACGGCAAAACATTTTTTACAAGCATTCGCAAATGAATATATTCAGCTTATAACTACCGATAAGATTGAAAATTATCAGCTTAAAAGAAAATTAGAAGTAATAAATCTACCTAAAAATTCCGGCAAAAGAGAGTCCGAAATATCGTTTAAAATGATAAATGCAGAGATGACCACTTTGCATCACTTTTTTAACTACTGCATAAAAAAAGGCTTTTTAGAGAAGAACCCTGTTTCCGGCATTAAAAAATTAAACGAACTATCCCGCCTGAAAACATTATCCGATGAAGATATAAATAAGCTTATCGCCGGAGCTACGAATAAGCTGACTAAAGATTTAATTTCCTTTCTTATTTATACGGGTTGCCGCAAAGGCGAAGCCCTTAATCTTAAGTGGGACGATGTTGATTTAAAGAACGACGTCATAGCTATTAAGGGGACTAAGACTAAATACGATAGATACATGCCTGTATCAAAGCCTTTAAAAGAGCTTTTGGGGGCAATAGAAAAGATAGACGACTGTTTATATGTATTTAACAATAATGGCAAAAAACTATGCGAGTTTAAGC
>JAKASO010000082.1 GCA_021818985.1 bacterium | reverse complement strand
TGTTATATAAGGTAAATATTATTATATAGAGAGGTTTTTAAAAACGGCTAATTTGCCATTTTAAAAAAATAAAAAGAATTTACACAAAAAACTTGACAGTATCTTTGTTTGTAAATTAAAAATATTCATCGCCGCCGTAAAAGTTGGTAAGGGTTAATCGATAGTTTTTTCAATAACGGCTTTTTCTGGATTCTTAAATACAAAAGCTTTAAGATAGAATAGTTGCTAAAACTATCGTTGTAATAATAAAAATAATCTATTCTAAATCCTTTATTTTTACTGTTTTAACGTTAATTTGTAATATATTTGTAACATAAATTTAACTGTTTTGTAACAAAACAGTCATAATACCTTAATATTTTTTTGATATAATCGATATAGTTCAATTATAGGGAGGTATATCGATGTTTATCACGGAATTTATTCTATTAACGGCAGAAATATTATTTCTAATTTATCTTATCAGGAAAGGAAAGGATATAGCGAAAGAAATGCGAAAATTAAAGTTAGAAAGGCGGTCGGTTATGAATATTAAGGATATGCTCGAAGAAGATTTTATCAGGGAACTCGAAATTAGAAAAAATAAAATATTAGACGAGTTTAGCGATCGATTATATTCTTACCATTTATATCGGGAAAAGATTTCGACGACATCTAAATAAATTGACGCAGATTTTTAATTTATTGCGAAATCGGCTCGCTTTGATTAAAATAATCCATTGTTACATTTTCAAATATCTTTCCTAAAAAAACGTTCCTAATGTCCATCCTGCGGACGTCTAAATATCTCAATATAGAGAAATACATTATTTATTTAGTTTCTCTCTTCGCTTAATTCAATTATTTTTATTGTAATCCCGTATATCCTTCGTCGTATGCTCCAGTTCGCTACCAAAAAATATTATCCTTCGGACTGCGCTGCGCTTGCCGTTTTAAAGCAAGCCCGCCAAGATAAGGCTCTTTGTCACGCTTGCAAAAAAAACGGTAATATTTTTCTCCGCTCAGGTTTTACAAAAGCATACGACGAAGGGTATACGGGATAAAGACTTTAAAAAAATTGATAATTGGACTAAGCGCAGAGAGAAAAAAACAAAAACTCAAAGCGCCGACTCAGGAAACCGGGATAAAGTTTTTTAAAATAAAAACAACTTAAAAAGGAGATTGAAAATGTTAAACGATAATGAAATACAGGCGCAGGCTTATTACAATCATCATTGCATAGTGATTAAAAATATGAAAACAGGAAAGGAGGGGATTAAAAAATCTAATGGAGAGGTTGTATTGGCGGCGATATATGACAATATTACTATTTGCGGACGAGAAGTAATAGCTAAAATTAACGGCAGGATAGAAAATTATATCTTTAAGAACAAAGAACTTGTTAAAAAAAAATATCTTGTCTATTTTTCTAAGCCGAAAAAAGCTATTGACTCAAAAGACTCCTTTGCTTTTTTAGAAAAGCCATATTTTGATTTTGGTTTTGAGGAAAAAAATTAAATTTAATTAAAAAGACGGGAGAAACGAAATGAGAACACAATTATTTGAGATTGCAAAAGAAACCGAAGTAATAGCCGAAATTAAGAAGGTCGAAAATACTACTTTTAAGATAGACAGCATAACAATAGATTTGAATATTAAAATAACTAAGGACGCAAGCAGGTTTGTTGATAATGCGGTAATTTTCTTTACGGATATAAAGAAAGCGGCTTTAAGCAGAAGAATTAAGTTATCGAGTTTTAAAACGGATAAAAATAAATGGACAGTTAGTTTTAAGGCAAGTGGGACATTGCAAGACTTAAATAATTTATTGATTGATTTAAACGCGGATAACATTAAATTTGCTTCAGATAAAAAATTTATAAATTAATCTTTAAAAAGGAGATTTTAAAATGGAATTAGAAAAAAGACAGGAAATCGCAAACATTATCTACAAGCAGTATGGGGGCAGAGAGTTTGCATTAGTAACGGGTGCTAAAAATTTTCAATATCTCGAGGAGGGCGGGCTTATTTACGAGATAGGGAGAAACGAAAAGGGCGTTAAATGGGTGGAAACGAAATTAAACGGAAATGATCTTTACGATATTAAATTTTATAATCGGAAAGCGGAAATAATAGCGGAAGAAAAAGATGTTTTTTGCGAGCAGCTGCATAACACTTTTCAGCAGAATACGCTTTTATATGCTTCTTTATTGCCGAAAGAATGTGAAGAAAAAATAAATTTTAATCTTTAAATTAATTTAGCTTTTTAAATAAAGCGTAAAAGATGATAAGCACGGCGGGGCAACCCGCCGTTTTGTTTTATAAAATCAGCAGGGGGCATTTGCCCCCTGCACCCCTCCTCCCTTATTAAAAAGCAGTAAAACCGTTCTTTTTCATACACTATAAACATTTTCTATGTCTATTGATTATATAGTTTGCCGAAACAATTAAATTATTAAATAGTTGTATTTTTTTATTGACTATTACAACGAGATGTTGTATATAATAGATATTATGAAAATACATCCTTTAAAGAAATGGCTAAAAAAGAATAATATCTCAACGAAAGAATTTGCGGGGATTATCGGGGTTAGCATATCTTATGTGAATTATATTACCTCGCTAAAAAGGACTCCTTCATTGAGATTGCTAAAAAAAATATTGGAAGCAACCAACAACGAATTAACTATAAACGATTTTATTAACATTAACAGTGAGGAGGATTTATGAAAGCAAAAACCAGAATTAAAGAGTTGGCTTTTAGGTTAGAGCTGTTTTTAATCGGCTTTATCAGTTCAATCGCAGTTATTTTAAAACCGTTTGTCGCTTCGGCGCAATTGACAAGCGGTAATTCAGCCGCAGTAGGCAGTATGTTTACCGGTGCCGAAAGTTGGATTCAGTTGGTTTTTGGTCCGGGGATGTTCTTAATGGGTCTTGCCGGTGTTGCGGTGGCGCATTTTATAGGAAACGAAAAGGCGC
>JAKASO010000081.1 GCA_021818985.1 bacterium | reverse complement strand
AAAAGAGATAACCCGCCTGATGTCTGGAACACGGTATTGAAAATGGCAAAGAAAAGGGCATTAGTGGACGCAGTGTTAACAAGCCTTGGGGCTTCTATGCTATTTACTCAGGACTTAATAGAAACGGAACGGGAGGTGAACTATGATAAAGAATAATAAGGTAATCGGCATACGGGTTAGCTCGATGTTAAAGAATTTGTTGTTCGAGTATTCGAACTTCAAATCGGAACAAGCTGGCTATGCTAAACCCTTATCGACTATAATTAACGAAAATATGTTTGAAATAATGAAAAACGATAAGGGATTTAATGAATATTTAGAAAAAAAGGAGGCAAAATGAAACTAATATCTAACTCATCTATGGACATTAAAACTTTGTTTGACACGGCTAAGGCACTAATAATCAATGCGGAGGGGTTCTCGCCCGCTTGGTATAGTGATACCGCGGGCAACCTTACAATAGGTTATGGATTTAAAATGGGCGGTATGGCGCAGAAATACGGGCTTGGCTCATTTAGACATAAACTAATGACTGAGCAAGAAGCAACCGATATTTTAACTCCAATTATTACTGAAATCACTACTCTTTTATCTATGGATTTATTATGGTTTAAAGAAATATCGATTAATCAGGGCGCAACCTTAGCCGATATGGCGTATAATCTGGGTTTAAGCCAGTTTTACGGGTTTAACACATTTTTAGGATATATAGCTAAGGGTGAAATAGATAACGCGGTAGCTGACTTAACCACGACTTTATGGTATAATCAGGTGAAAAATAGAGCTGTTAGGGACTGTTTTAACCTTTTTGCTCAAGTAGGTAACTTATATTTAATTTAGCTTGACATTGCATTTTCAATTTTGATATAGTGAAATAATGCCAGTTTTGGTAATCCTCTGCCTTTACTGGCATTATCACTCATTCCAACCTTTAAGGACTTTTCTATGTTTTCGCATGATGATAAAGAAATTGATGATATTTTAAGAGAAACGGGCGTAACTTACCGCTGGGACGAATTAAACATAGATTTAATCCCAGAACTCCATAAAAGGCAATTCCAACTCAGGACAGTTTTTAATTATATCAAAGGACAGGCAGAGGCTACGGAGGACGTAATCCGTTATCACGTGTTAAAGAATTTCAGGGTATTATTAAAATTAATACAGTTAAAAAACTTGAATGTAAAAAACTATTATTTTAAGGTTATTACTGAATATAATAATCCTTTAATTTCTTATGTAATTCACACTTTAGACGAAAAGACATTACTTTCTAATATCAATTTGGTATTAGACAATGCTAAAGACCCAGAAAACCCCTCGCCGTTCCTATTTTCGACTGAAACCCATAAAGTTTATATAATAGAGATAAAATTTGTATTTACGATAATGGAGGATTTTTATGCTTAAACCTTTGAAAGCATTGCATACCGCAAAGATAGGCGCAATAGAAAATGGAATATTACAATTTAATAATTTAACAACCCAAATAGAGCCGCAGGACTTAATTAAATATTGTAAACGCTCATTAACGGGCTATTATATTTATACTTTCGACGATAAATATCTCAATTATTTTATCGGTAAAAAGATAGATAATATAACGATTAAAACGGTATATTCCAACTCGTCTATTATGTTTATAAAACTAACTTCTAAAAGAAATACTTTGACGATAGTGAATGCCTTATTTATGTTCCCGAAACGTCCGCCAAACCTCTTTAATGCCCTGTTCTATCTATATAATGACTTAGGCAAGGGCATATTGCCCACTTACACGCCTGCAACCTTTGCTTTAAGGCTCTGGCGGCTAAAATATCAGAAAGAGGCTTTAAGGGGTATTTCCTTTCTAAGTGATAAAATCATAAGAAAGGCTTATGCTGGCGGTCGTTCCGAAATCGTTAAAAGTAAACTGAATGACGGTTATTATTATGACATTAACTCTATGTATGCCGATATGATGAGGCAAGATATGCCGGTTGGTCGGGTATGCTACGCTTCGACGAGAACGCAGGGCGCAATAGGCTTTTACGAATGTGAAGTAAATCAATCAAATCTAAATCTGCCGCCGCTATGGAAAAAAATAAATAATCCTTTAAAATCAAAGAATATGCTCTGTTTTCCGAAAGACAAATTTACCGGTACTTTTGACGGTAATGAGATAGATAATGCCGTGAAAGCTGGGGCAGAAGTCAAAATATTATGGGGTATTGAATGGGAGGATAAAAAGCCCATTTTTAAAGAATTTATCGAATATATTTATAATGAACGAGAAAAAACTAAATATGAGTGGTATAATTCCTTTTTAAAAAAGATGTTGGTATCTTTTTACGGTAAATTTGCAGAGAATAAAAAGAATTATAGACAAACAGTGCAATGTAACAACGAAAAAGATTATAATAATTATATAAATGATATTAATAATAAAACCCGTATAATCGATGACGACAATTTAATCGTTGAAATTGCTAAAAAGATAGTTAAATACAATAGAAATAACTATAATCTGCCGCAATTTTCAGCTCACATCTCGGCTCTGGGACGTATTGAGATATATAATCAAGCCATTAAGGCTGACGCTGCATATATCGAAACAGACGCATTATTTACGAGCAAAAAACTAAAGACGGGGACGAAATTAGGCAACTGGAAGCTCGTAAGCAAGGTAAAAAATGCTGAATTCAAACTATGCAAGACTTATGTATATCAAATGGACGGTAAAACTCATTATGTTGCGGCGGGCATACCCGACGGAGCTGATAGAGAGGTATATTTTAAAGGTGAAGGCGTAAAAATCTATAAAAAACAGAAAATAACTCAAGAAAAGAAAGAATACACTATGAAAATGAAAAACACCGGATTTATTAAGCGGCATATTCACGATAATTATTCTTTAGGCTTAACAATTCAAGAAATAGTTAATAAAATGCAGGGTAATGTTAACGATTTTGCTTGACAATATGAAATAGGGTGATATAATAAAATTATGGAAAAAACAGAAC
>JAKASO010000080.1 GCA_021818985.1 bacterium | reverse complement strand
AACTATCCCACTGACGCCATCGAAGTAATAAATGTTACAAAAAACTTCGGAAAGACAACGATAAGACAGACTACCACCTTAAAAACGGCTTTCGTCAATTTAATCCGCGGCAAAAGAAAGCGTAACAAAAAGGAAACTCTTACCGTATTAAACGACATTTCTTTCACGGTAAAAACAGGCACCACATTCGGCATAATGGGAAGAAACGGCGCTGGCAAGTCAACCCTTTTAAAATTAATAGCGGGTATAATGGTTCCGACTAAGGGAAAAATTGCCGTGAACGGAACGCTAACCCCGCTTCTCGAGCTTGGCTCAGGTTTTCACCCTGAACTTACCGGCAGAGAAAATATCCTTATTAACGGTTTAATCCTCGGCATTTCTAAAAAGGATATTATCAAAAAATATGACCAAATAATCGATTTTGCCGAAATTAGAAGCTCCATAGACCAGCCTATAAGAACATATTCGTCCGGAATGTATGTTCGGCTCGCCTTTTCCATAGCGGTAAACATAAATCCAGATATAATCCTGTTGGATGAAGTCTTAGCCGTCGGAGATGCCGAATTCTCAAAAAAAAGCGAAGCAAAGATAAAAGAATTTAAGGATAACGGAAAGACAATTATACTTGTAAGCCACGACCCCGCTTCCATTGTGAAAATGTGCGACGAAGCCTTATATCTTGATAATGGAAGAATTCATACAATAGGGAAACCTGCAACGGTAGCTTCAGCGTATAAGCAGATTGCAGAGTAGGATAAATTATTAATTGCATTTTCAGATTAAAAGGAAATAGTAAATGGATAATATACTGATTTTAGGCGGCGATGGATACTTAGGATGGCCGACCGCAATGTATCTTTCAATGAAAAATTGCAAGGTAACAGTGGTAGATAATTATTTGAGAAGGAATTTATGCAATCAATTATATATATATCCGTTGTACAACATTCCTGACCTTATTCAGAGGACAACTTTGTGGCATAAATTAACAGGCTTGGAAATAAAAGTTGTAATAGGAAACCTTCAAAATTCCGAACTTATGAGGTCATTATTTAACGGGACTGTTAAATACGACTGGGCTGTCACAAATCAATTCTCTGGAATTCCAAGCGCTGTCGTTCATTATGCAGAAATGCCATCCGCACCGTATTCAATGATAGACTACAAAACAGCTGATTTTACTATATCAAATAATTTAATTACTACTAATAATTTAATGTGGGCGGTAAAAGATTTCTCTCCAGATACACATATTGTAAAATTAGGAACGATGGGGGAATATGGAACTCCAAATATTGATATCGAAGAAGGCTGGTTAGAAATAGAACATAAAGGAAGAAAAGATAAATTTTTATATCCAAGACAAGCAAGCTCTCTATATCATACCACTAAGATAATGGATACCGATTTACTATGGTTTGGCGTTAGAATGTGGAATTTAAAAGTTACCGATTTAATGCAGGGTCCAGTATATGGTTTGGAAATTGAAGACATTAAAGTAAAAACAGATGAAAATCTTTATACTATATTTAATTATGATGAAATTTTTGGGACTGTTATTAACAGGTTTATTGTTCAAGCTATCGTGGGATATCCATTAACCGTATATGGCGCAGGCGGCCAAACAAGAGGCTATATTAATATTAACGATACTTTGCAATGCATTTATCTATCTATTAAAAACCCTTCGGCTAATGGCGAACTTAAGATATACAATCAATTTACCGAAACATTTACGGTTAAAGAATTAGCCGAGCGTGTTAAATCTATGGCTGGCAAATTGGGATACGATTGCAAAATAAGTTTAATAAAAAATCCAAGAAAAGAACAAGAAAATCATTATTATAATGTAAACCATAAAGGCTTGCTTGACCTTGGACTTAAACCTCATTATCTAACCGAAGAAGCTCTTGAAAGAATGTTTAAAGTAGTCGAAAAATTTAAAGAGAATATTAAATTAGATATTATTTTTAAAGGGATAAAGTGGTAGGTTTTCTGTAATTTTATATCGAGAATGATCTTCGTGCTAATATAAATTAGGATAACATAAGGAAAACAAGAGATGAAAGAACCTTTTATAGCGCCGATTTTAAGGCAAATAAGAATTAAAAAAGTTTTGCCTGTAATACAAAAAACCAAGAATTGTAATGTTTTGGATATAGGGTGCGGTTGGAATGCAAAGTTTTTAAGCGCTATAGAGCCTTATATTGACAAAGGCGTGGGTATTGATTTCAAAGCGCCGAATATACAAACAGAAAAAATAAAAACCATTCAGGCTACTCTTATGGATAAATTACCGTTTGAAAATTCTTCATTTAATGTTGTTACGATGATGGCTGTTTTAGAACATTTGCAAAACCCTTTGATAATTATCAAAGAAATAGATAGAGTTTTAGGGTGGGGGGGGCAATTAGTGATTACCGTACCAAGCAAAATTAGCAAACCTGTTTCAGAATTTTTAGCTTTTAAAATGCATATTATAAATGAGATAGAAATAAAAGATCATAAACATTATTACAATAAAAAAGATTTATATGATTTATTTAAGCATACTAATTTAAAAATAATTAAACATCATTATTATCAATTAGGATTAAATAATTTCTGTTTATTAAAAAAAGAGGTGTAAAATATTTGCGTGTAAACGAATATTGCGCCGATAAAACTCTATTGCATAATAATAATTATATAATGACTAATACGATAGATTTAAATAATAATATAATATCAATTGATTATGAAGATTGGTACCATGGATTAACTTCAACGAGCAAGAAATTTGATAATTGGAATAAATTTGAAAAAAGAATTGAATATAGCACGAATATTTTGCTAAATATTCTTAAAACACATAACATTACGGCAACCTTCTTTGTCCTTGGTATATTGGCAAAAGAACGACCTGATTTAATACAAAAAATTAGCGCCGAAGGCCATGAAATAGGGGTACATACTTACAAACATTCAGTTGTAAAAGATTTAACGCAAAAAGAATTTGAAAAGGATAT
>JAKASO010000079.1 GCA_021818985.1 bacterium | reverse complement strand
AATCCACCTTATTTATCCCCCTTTACCTGCATTAAAATAAATAATAAAAATCTTTATAATAATATCAAATATAATAAATATAATAAAACAAAAAAGTAAATATTTAAATAAATTTTAATTTATTTAAGGCATCGAAACTAAATGCTGATGGGGTTCAAACCGGCAAGACTAAATAATATCATAATTATTTATAATAAAATTAAAAACATCTCCTCCCTAATGGGCTTTACTTATAAAACCAGGCGCTAATGCGGGTTCTGCCCTTGCTTTAACACCCTTAGCTTTCTGTAAAGATTTCTTTCGCTTACCCCGATAATACCCGCAATTTCGGATTTGCTCAACTTTTTAGAAAAAAGGTATTTGATATATTCTTCTTCTATTTCCCTTAATGTCGGATTTTTATCAAAGAACGTCTTTCCGTTAACCGCATCCCTGTCATTATCATATGAAACTTCAAGCTGAATAGCTTCCGGCGGTATTTCTTCTTTGCCGTCGGATAAAACCATTGCTCTTTCGATAACATTTTTTAATTCCCTGACATTGCCTGGCCAGTCGTAGTTTAAAAGTTTATTTTCGGCGGATGCGGAAAGGCGCTTTGAAAATTTAATTTTATTTTCTTTCGTCATAAAAAAATGGGCTAAATGAGAAATATCTTCTTTTCTCTCTCTTAAAGGCGGAAGCTCTATCGTAAAACCGTTTATCCTGTAAAATAAATCACCTCTAAAATGACCTTCTTCGACCATCTTTTTTAGATTTTTATTTGTTGCGGTTATTATTCTTGTGTCGATAAAGAGGTTTTTGGATGAACCTACCCTCCTGAAGCTTTTCGTATCTAATATTCTTAGAAGCTTCGCCTGTATAATACCGCTAACCTCGCCAATTTCATCGATAAAAAGCGTTCCCTTGTCCGCATATTCCAGAAGCCCTTTTTTAAGGGCATCCGCTCCTGTAAACGAACCCCTTTCATGACCGAACAACTCCGATTCGAACAAATTTTCGGATAAATTACAGGAATCGACAATGATAAGGGGGTTATCTTTTCTGACCGACAGCTTGTGGAGCATATTCGCGCTTAATTCTTTGCCTGTGCCTGATTCTCCCGTAATCAAAACATTTAAATCCGATTTGGCGGCGGCGGAAATATCTTCTATCACCTTCGATGCCGCTTTAGATTCTCCTATAAAAAACCGCTTAAAAATCTCTCTTTTAAAATAGGCGGCATAATTTTTTAAGTTAATATTTTCGATTAGTTTTTTTATGGTTATGCTGAGTTCTTCGAGACTTAGCGGCTTAACAAGGTAATCGCAGGCGCCGATTTTTAAGGCAGCCACGGCTGAATCGACGGCGCCGAAGGCAGTTAAGATAATTATCTCTATATCGTTCGTTTTTGATTTTACAATTTTTAATAGTTCTATGCCGGACTTTCGGGGTAATTTTAGGTCGGATATTATAATGTTGAAATAGCCTTTTTCTAATTTTTCTATTGCTTCTTCGGCCGAAGGAGCGGATTGAACGTCATAACCCTCGCTGCTTAAATAGTCCGTAAGTATATTTCTATAATTTATATCGTCGTCAACAATAAGTATAGAAATTAAATTGTTATCCATGACTTTTATTTTTCTTTATCGTTATTTTCCCTGAAGTTGCTTTTAACCGGTATTTTTATTACGAATTTTGTTCCCAAATCCTGTTTAGACCTGACCTCGATCGAACCCCCTAGAGATTTAATTATGCTCAAAGATATGGAAAGCCCGAGCCCTGTGCTTCCCGTACCCTTATTTTTCGAGAAAAAGGGGTCAAAAATCTTTTTGATATCGGCCGGCGCAATACCGTGTCCGTTATCTATAATCAATATATAAATATAATCCTTTATTATCCTGGTTATAAAATACACGACTCCCGACTCTTCCTGAACGGCCTGTATTGCGTTAAGCCCTATATTAAGTACGACCTGCCTTAACCCCGCTTCCGAGAAACTAATCAAAGGAGGATGTCCGGTAAAGTTCTTCTTTATCATAACATTTTTCTTATTTGCCAGGAAGGAAAGCAAAGAAAGGCTCTCATCCACCGACTTATTGACATTTACTATGTCTGCCTTAACCGATACGGGTCTGGATAGGAGGAGAAGCTTTTTTGTAATATCTTTGCACCTCTCTATCTCCGTTCTTATTAACTCAAAATATTTTTTAATATCGCAGCTGCCTTCTTTGAAACCGGCGGGAAGATTGCTTTGAATGAGTTCATTGTTTCCGATGCACATCCTCATCATATCTACGGAAGCCAATATATTGTTAAGCGGATTATTTATTTCATGCGCCACGCCCTCGGCTAAGAGGCCGACTTCGGAAAGCCTTTGAGATAAGTTAAATTTAAGCTGGGCATCGGAACCGCTTCCCAGACACCTTAAAACCTCAACCGCATACCTTTTGCCCGTTGAATTATCATAAAAAGGGGATGAGTTTATTTCGACGGCAATTTCTTTTTTTTCCGACCCGTAATGACCGTGTATAACCTTAACCGTCTTCCCTTTTTTAATAACCTCTTCCACCGAACACGATTCTAATAAGGGGTCGCACGGCTCGTCCCTGAAATGGCTTATCTTATAACAATAGCCTCCTATAACATCCGAAACGGGCAGGCCTGCATCATTTAAAAAACGCCTGTTTGCATAAACTATTTTGTAATTTTCATCGATAACGATAACCCCGTCATTTATGTTATCTAATATATCGTCCGAACTAAAAGCTAAAACCTGTTTTTCCCTATTTTCCATAAATAATCCCATAAATAAATTAATGAATTAAATATCGATAGAAAATTTTGTTAAAGGTTTGTTAATATAAACATTTTTGGTTAATATCCTCAATTATTATAACACAATTATAAACCCGGAATAGAATTAATTGAAAAATTTTACTTCAACCTATTGACAATATTTCAAAAATCTATTAATATTAGTTTTTATGTTTATAAATTTATTTTTAAGCAAAGAGGATTATCTTATGAATGATTAC
>JAKASO010000078.1 GCA_021818985.1 bacterium | reverse complement strand
ATCGTTAATTTTTAATTAATAAAATAGATAAGTTATAATATGCAATAGCAGGTTTCCTAAACCTTTGGTCATCGGTTCGATTCCGGTCGGGGGCACCAGTTAAAACCGCAGTAAATAAGCCTTTTTAAACAATATTCTTTTTCTTGACATAATCCTAACTGCCCAGATGATGAAATAATATAGCTATTTGATCACGGATACGTTAAGGAAGGCACTTGACATAGATGAATTTCAAAGTCTATGTTAAATTTATGTTTTTCAAAAATAGACTCAGAAAATTATCTATTTTTTTATGCGCAGCAGCTAAGTTTACCAACATCTTTGGTAAAGCTCTGGGCGGCTAATTTAAGCCCTTCCGCCATAGTCGGATAAACACCTATTTCCTCGCCTATCTGCTGAATCGTATAGCTATTTTGCAGATATACGCTTGCCTGCTGGATTGTTTCCGACGAGTTGTGCGCCAGCATATGAATTCCAATAACTTTGCCGGTTTTTTTATCCGCTATCATTTTTATCAGCCCCTCCGTTTTAAAAATAGCCTGGGCTTTAGGAACATATTCAACCGGAAAAACAACCTTGATTACATCATAGCCTTCTTTTATAGCCGCTTCCTCCATTAATCCGGCGGAAGATACTTCGGGGTCGGTAAATGTCGTATGCGCAACAAAAGAGTAGTCTGCTTTTATATGTTTGCTGTGAAGCATATTATCGGCGGCTACCCTGCCGTCATATGCAGCCGTCGTAACTAACCTCATTAAACCGGTAACGTCTCCGCATGCATAAATATTCGGGTTGGTCGTTTTAAGCTCGTCATCAACTTTAATAAAATCTTGCTTATAGGTTTCGACTCCAACCGCCTCCAAATTTAAATCTTTGGTATTTCCTATAATCCCGGTCGCCATTAAAAATTCATTAAATTTGACCGTTTTCAGCCCGCTCTCTGTTTCAATTTCGGCATATTTTTCGCCGCTTTCTTTATAAAGGCGTTTTATGGAAGAATTTAGCAAAAATTCGATTCCTTCGTTTTTTAATATTTGTAAAAGCGCCCCCGAGATTTCAGGTTCTTCGTTAAGTAAAATTCTGCCGGAACGTCCTACCACTATCACCTTGGAGCCGAATCTTCTAAACATCTGGGCAAATTCAAGCGATACTGCCCTTGTGCCTAATATCAAAAGAGTTTCCGGCAGATAATCCAAGTTTAATATCTCTTCGTTCGTAAGATAACCGACCTCCCCAAATCCATTAATATCTATTATCTGGTTTGTCGAACCAGTTGCAATAATGAATTTATCCGAGGTAATTTCATAAGGGTCTATAGCTTTATCGTTCGGGATAACCTGGACGGAATTTTTTGACACAAACCTTCCTTTGGCTTCTATAAACATGATATTGCTATAACCCTTTAATAAATTATAGTATTTCATTTCCAGCAGGCTGTTCAAAAGTCCGATTTTTCTTTTTATAAGCTCTTTTATGTCAATCTGCACCTGCTTTGTTTCAATGCCTTTAAACTGGTTGTTCAAAGGTTCGTAATATATCCTCGCAGCTTCCAAAAGATGCTTTGAAGGCACACAGCCCCTATTAAGGCATGTGCCGCCTATAACCCAATTTTCGATAACACATACCTTTTTACCCTCATCGGCAAATTTAATAGCCGACGAAAAAGCAGCGGAACCCCCGCCTATTATAATAAAATCGTAATCATAACCGCCGGCGGCATTTTTTTTATCGGCACCGGGAATACCCGCAAGTGAAGTCTCATCTATTTTCAAAACCTCGTATTTGCCCGGCTTATAGCCAGCGTCAAAAATGGACGAGATAATCATTTCTATATTTACATCATCGTTTGCAACTATATATGATTTATTTTCTTTCAAAACGGTATTGATATTTTGAACCCCCGGCACAGAGCCGGCAAATTTATTTACCCTTGCAACGCAATGTTCACACGTCATACCGTTTACTTCAATATTGATTTTTTTCATAAATGCCCCCGAAATATAACTAAATTAATTTAACCCTGCCAATATGCCGTAAATTTTATCACTTACGTTATAAAAATAAATATGCTATTCCCCACCCCTTATAGCTAAGTATAATGTCAAGTTATTTTTTATTGTAAATTCCTATCAATATTTTAACACATATTTATTTTTTTATATTTATAGTATTTTTCTATTTCTTATTATTGTTCTTATTATTGCCGCTTTCACTTACCCACTTATTATTTCTTATACTGAACCTCCAATGTAGTTCCGCATGATCTTCGGCATAATCTACACCTATACGCGGTGTTGCTATTATATCTTGAGCCGAAATTGTTAACCCCCTATCCTCCACCCATATTTGATGTTTTTTTTCTCTATCTCTATCTCTATCTCTATCTCTATCTCTATCTCTATTTTGATCTTTATTTTTGTTATTATAATTATTATAGCTGCCAGCAATTAAGATCCCGTTATGTCTTAAATCTATGCCCAGAGCTTTCGTCAAAGCACCAGGACCCGAGGTTAAGTTTTTTTGGACAACCGGTTTATTTCTTCTTTTTAACATAATGTCGATCCCCATAACGGGTTCGATAGCCCTTATCAGGATTCCGTGGGGCATGCCGGCTTTATTCGTAACTACATTAAATAAATTATGTATGCCATAACATAAATAAACATAGGCAATACCGCCCTGCCTGTATAACGATTCGTTTCTTTTTGAACGAAGATTATTATATGCATGCGATGCTTTATCCTCCGGTCCCAGATAACACTCGTCCTCAACGATCATCCCACATGTTAAGCCTGTTCCGTCAATATTAGTACATAAAAATTTACCCAAAAGCTCCTTGGCTATTTTAATAGTATTATCTTTTATAAAAAAAGATTCAGGTAATATTTTCGGTTCCATTAAAAATCAAATTATCTTTTTTTCAAATTAGTTTAAAATATGAAAAATAAAAACTTTTATTTATTAAAATTTAACTGTAATATATATACGATCTATATTATAATTTAATCATTTTAATAATATTTAATAATAAATATTTAATAATAATATTAATAATATAATGTTAGCTT
>JAKASO010000077.1 GCA_021818985.1 bacterium | reverse complement strand
CGATTCACGGTTTTGATTCATAAATACCCCCCCCCTAATATTTTTTATTTTTAACTCAATTTAATAGACCGGTCATCCTTCATATATAGCTTCTCCTCACTATAAATCCCTGCCTGTTGTCAGTTCTCGGTTTTTAACTGGTCTAATATATCCTTTTTTGCCTGTGCCTTGTGTTGTCGTATAGACGGGTCACAATCTAATAAGAGTGTGAAAAACTTAATGAAGTGTTCCGCTTTATTTTTCATGTATTCCGGGTGTTTTTTATTTATCCATTCTAAGAATTCATTCCCCGCGTTTAGGCTAAATGCAAAGTAATCCTTTGGATTTGTTTCCGTCGTGTTATTTCTTGTAAACTCCCTTCCGTATCCAATATATTCGTTGTTATATTTCATGGATTCCTCGCGGAACCATGGAAAAGTTTTTGATTCCCACAAGGCAAATGCCCTGATATTCACCCTATAATTGAATTTTTGATTGTCTGTGATTTTTTTCGTATCCATAGAATTCCTCCTTGGTTTTTTGGTTATTATCATACCAATAGCGTCCTCCTTATTAATATTAATTTTAATTTGCAATTTTTTTTCAGTATATGGCGAATTTTTTGACCTGTCAATCACTTTTATTTTTAATAACTTATCAATTTTCGTTCCAACGGTCCAGAATCGATAAGAAAAATTTTTTCAATCCCGTATTTATTTTAGGTATGTTAAATTAAAATATCTTTAATACTTACGGGCTTATACCCTATATTGTCGCCAAATACGTTTATATAAACAGGATTTTACTGGTATCAAGAATTGTGGCGGAATTATCGTCGCTAATCGGTAATTCGCTCCCTTCTATCATTTTTAACAAGCTTTGCTGCGCGGCAATTCTCTGCTCATGCATTACCTCTGCCGTCCTATAAGTTGAAAGCTTATCTATTTCGTCAAATAAAACTATGCCGTTTTCCGCCCGTTCTTTTGATTGGCCGGATTTCTGAAATAATTGATTAAGTACGGTATTCGGATTGTTCCCCTTAAAGCATGGTTGCGAAATAGAGCTTGAATCGATTGATACAAACGGCACGTTTATAATTTTAGCAATCGTTTCAACGAGTAAAGTTTTGCCAGAACCCAATTCGCCTATGAGTAAAGTGTTCCCTTTGGGGATTTTTGCGTCATATATATTAGCGTAATTCTCAAAAACGGCGGTCGATAATGCAATCTTGGCCTCGTCTTGACCGATTACGCTTAAATCCAACTGTTTTTTTATTTCTTGAGCGTTAGGTATGTTGGTGGGTTTAGGCAAACGGTAGAATTCGTCTCTTTTTTTAACGGGATTGGCACGAGGTATATGCCTTTTTGATTGCGAACCTTCGTCATTAATTAAGGACTCGTCAGGATTCTTCATCTTCTTCTCTTTAACGCTCTTAATTTCATGGTTTTGGTTGATTTGGTTTTCAGTTTTTAAGTTCTTCATTTTTCCTATCCCCATTTAAAAATTAAATTATTTTTTTAAAAAAATTCCTATATATAAATACGATATTAAAATACCCCTCCCGAAAAATTTATTCTTATCGGTTCAGAACCGTTGAGACGAAAATTGATAAGTTATTGAAATTAAATTGCTGTTGACAACCTTTTATGTGTGTGATAAAGTTTAAAATTATGATATTAATTAACTATTCGAAGGACGGATAAGACTGCCGCGTATTAATAAGTTGAATTATTAATTATTATTAAAGTTTTGCGGATTTTTATCGAACTATAAATATAAATGAAATTTTAAATTTAAAAATTAAGAAAATACTAATCTGGGAGGCTGACATGGGAATTAGTAATGAAAGTAAAAAAAATAAAGAAGCACTTACAGAAGCACTTAAAGAAGCAATCGGAGAGATAATTAACCCAATTAAAAAAGGTACCAATTTTACCACTCAAGATATAATTAGGAAATTAAACGATAAGAATAACCCTAAATATTATAAAATATATATAGAGAATAAAGAATTATTCGAAGAGGTTAGCCTGTATCACGCGTCTATCGGACAGTTAATGAGTAACAAATCGAAAGAATATAGCATTGCTAAAGATGGGGGCAAGGTTACAGGAGAAAATGTCAATAAAAAAAAGTCAAAAAGTCAGCTCTGGATAAAACAATAGCGCATGTGAGCGGTTGTCGTCGACGTTTATCTGGTGTAGAAGGATAAGCTTATCCCATTTTCTGCTTTTGTCCTTGTCTAGTAACTAAAGGGGATGCTAAAGATGAAACATATCGAAACGCTAAGGAAGATGTTTTTTGAAGAAGGTAAAAATATTTCAGATATCGGAAATGATTCCGGCTATGATAGGAAGACCCTGGAAATATAGTTTTACCGTAATCCCATGTGCCTCAGAATAGAAAAAGCGATAACGGACAACACTCCCCAGACGGCAACCACAATGAGCAGATTTAAATATTTATTCTGCAAGCCGAAGAAGTAGATAAACAAAAAAGATATGCTGACGATAAAGGAAAACACCGACAAGTAAAGCGCCGAATTGCCGGGTTTTTTGCTCTGGAAGTAAGTAAAGAGGGACAATAGGGGGAAATTTGCCACCACCGCGGCCAGGAGAAAGTATTTTCCCCTTGAAATCAAAAATATGGCAATAAGCAGAAAACCGGCAATAAAAAGAGATAAGATGTTCATCGGCAAACATTTAGTTTAGTAGCGTTCAAAATTCTGTTATCGTACTTAGAGTTATAGGCCTAATCTTTCCCTTATCCTATAATATACTGCTCCCATTTGTCAAGTTGTAAACTGTTCCCTTGGGTAGATAGGTACGAACATACTTACCAGTATAAAAAAGTAACTAATAACGATAATGGTGAGATTATGTTCGTACCTATCTACCTTTAACAAGCAAAATTTACTTGACATAAGCGAGGCAAAGTAATTTAATTAAAAATAACGAATAAATAATTTAAAGGTACTGTCAACTACTTTGTGTAAATTTGATAAAATGGCAACGATGGATGCACCATAAACAGCCTTGCTGTTTATATCTACTGGAGTTGAAGCCCATGACAACTCCATTTTATATGATATAAACGAT
>JAKASO010000076.1 GCA_021818985.1 bacterium | reverse complement strand
TATCAATGTTTTCGAGGAAGCTATTAATATAAAAAATATTTTGGATACAGGGATACAATCGGCGGCAAAATTTATCGACGAAATGCAAAGGCACAACAACGGTTTCTGGATACGCGACGAGTTTGCTCAGTTGTTAAAGGCTATGAAGAATCAACCTTATATAGAGGAACTAAAAGAATACCTCTTGAAAATCTACGATAATAAAACGATTATGCGAAAAACCTCAAAACATGAAATTGTCGTGGAAAAACCCGCGTTGGTTATGCTTGGTTTAAATGTCTACTCCACCTACTTGATAAATGTCTCGCTTGAGGACATCCTTGATGGATTTGCTCAACGGTTGAATGTTGTCATCGCAAAAGAGGACCCAGAACACCCCGATCTATCGGTCGCATTATATCCCTACGGTTTATTAAAAGATACGGTTAAGAAGTCTTGGAATAAGCTAAAGTTTCCGAAAGAGAACAAAGAATATATTTTGGGTAAGGAAGCCGTTAAAGCCTTTGAATAATGTTTTTATAGTTATGCGAATGTTGAATCGGGTAAGATTCCCGCATCGTTTTTCAGGCGGACGATGTTTAAAGCCTTAAAATTTGCGCTTATTTATCATATTGTTTTAGGAAAAGCCAGCAAGAAAGAAATTGACGCCGAAGACATAAGCTGGGTGATGAGAATTATATTATTATACATTGCCGATACTAAGGAACTTCTGAAAAATTATGGCTATTCGGATTTAGAAAAAACTATTCAGAAAGTCGAAAACTTAAAAAAGAAGTTAGCGGCGGAGGGAAAACAAATAAAACCGAGAGATGTTATAGCCAGAGTTAAAGAGATTCGCTCGGTTTCCCAAGCTAAAGCGATTCTTGAAATTATTGATTAAACTGTTGGGCAACGCAAATTATCATTAATATTTAGAGGAAATTAATATGGAAATTAGAGAAAAAACAAATATTAAACTTTTTCTGGGAGATGAAGCGGAGAATTATTACATATTATCGAATTGCAGTATTTTCGATTACGGCAACCCCAACCCCGGTATCGAGCCGGACGGATATAGGTATATTTTGCCAAAACGAAAGTCTTGTTTTGAGTTTAAATTTACGGACCAGGAATTAAATGTTTTTGTTGAGAAAGTCGAACAACAGAGAAGATATGTTTGGGTTTCCCAGACTCATTGGTTATTTATGCGAAATATGATTGAAAAGAGGCTATGTTTAGACGTTAAGATTTTAAAAAGATACCCGGGCAAACTAACAGTGGCGCAGCTTAGGATGCCTGGGCAAAAAATTAACGGGGATGCATTAAAATCCCTTAGCGCGGAAATGAAAGAAAAAATATATATAAAGCCGGCAAAATAAACAATACGCGGCCAGCGGGGGCAACGTTTCTAAAACCCATGCGGTCAAGCGTGCATACGCTTGCGGTTTCGGGCAGAGCCCGATACGATGTTCTTAATTGTTTGTTTCACCGGAGTTTGATTTTGCCGCAAGGCTTGCTTTTCAAACCGCTTGCCGGTTTGGGAAGCAAAATCAAACGGAGCAAGAAACAAACCTCATATAGTCTTCTTCAGTTTGTTGAATAACAAACTGAAGAAGGCGAGGGGAAGCCATAAAAACATTAAGATTGAAAAAGTGATAACAAATTACGATAACAAATTACTTGCTTTACATTTTTAAAAATTGCGGTATAATAAAAATATACTTTGTTTAGCCAATTCTTTTAGGTTCTGCGCTTTAATTGGCGGCGCATTAAGAGAACCTATTATCTTCGTAAAAAGATTAAAAACTTACCTATCTTCGTAAAAAGATTAAAAACTTACCAATCCGAAGCAAACTGATTATTAAATTTGCAAGTATTTACTTTAGATTTTGTAGGATTTTTATTTCCCAGGTGATTTTTAAGTTTATTTATAAACGATAAAAATACCGGCGGGATTAAAGATTTTATAAAAAGATTAAATTCCTACTCGGAAAAGAAAATCCGGGATTCAAAAAGTAAATATCCTTTCTAACGCAAGCCGAAATCTTGCACAGTTATTTTGCTATCCGCTTAAGGTTTAACTTTAAAAAAACCTTTTAAAGACTTGCCGGGTCTATAAATTCGGAAAATAATTTTATAAACTATATAGGGATTATTGGCTTTATCCAATGAATTTTAAGCTGGTATTGTCTTTCCAGTCAGAAAGCCAAAACAAAAAGACAGTTTCTACCTTAAACGAAATTATAAGAAAAATTGGCAGTTAAATACCGTTGGAAGAAGTTTGCTTATTATTTAAATTAACAAATTTTTAGGAGGAATAAATCATGACGAAATTAGAATATAGAATCAATCAGGAATTAAAACAAATTACCCATTTTCATAAAGTTGATAATCCCGTATCGGTAGTAAGCAATAAAAGAGACCATGACATCCGCGAGGATATGCGCCGAATAGCCGGTAGCGCCCGGAACTTCGGAATAGGAGTAACGGCTAATAAAAAAGGCGACATCGGGACATGGACTAATGCCGATATAAAACAAATGGTAAATTATTATAAAAATCAGGGACTCACCGATGCAACGATTATTAATTACGTTTCGAGCCTACGCTCTTTTCTTTTTGAGACGAAAAGGACGAATATAAGTATTTCCAACGGTGAGCTTGGGCTTAAAAGGATTATAGAATATAAAGATAAAAGCCTAAAAGCTAAAGGCGTCGATTTAAACGAAAAACTGTCGTATTTTAAAGAAAAAGACACAAACGTCTATACCCAGTTAAAACTTGCAGAAATTGCGGGACTCAGACGGGAAGAAAGCATCCATGCCGGACTTGCCCTCACCAAAGGTTATTCAGTTTTAAAAGGAAATGTTCTTAAACTAAAAGGGTCATGGTGCAAGAACGGAAGACCGAGAAATATTGCGCTTTCCGGCGAAAAAGTCAAAGAAATCAGGGAACTGCAAAAGCATGCGATGAATAACGAATACAGAACGGACAGAAATTTAAAACAGGAAAAAGACCATTTATCTAATTCTATTAAAGCGCAGGGATTTAATATTCACGCCGTAAGGCACTCCGAAGCTCAGGAAAGGTTTTCCGAACTC
>JAKASO010000016.1 GCA_021818985.1 bacterium | reverse complement strand
TAATATATAAATATAAAAAAATAAAATATACATAAACGAATAGGTTGAAATAAAAAAAATTAAAAATATATTAAAAAAACCGTTGATATTTTCTTATAAAATGATAACATTTAGAATAAATATTTAAGTAACTTTATGGATCTTTTTGATACCGACGAAAATTTCAATAAAAAAATAATCAAATTTAAAAAGGAAGTCGAAAGGCTTTTCAGCTATCTTTTTGAATCAATATCTTCAGAGGAGTTATCAGGCTCTTTTAAGGCAAATACCCCTCCGATAGATATATATACGACTAACGATAAGCTTGTTATCGAAGTTGAAATACCAGGGGTTCTAAAAGACAACATTTTCATAAAAATACGTGAAAACATACTAATCTTAAGATGGACATTAAAGCCTCTTTCGATAGAGGGCGAAGTCAGGTTCTTATGTATGGAAAGAAGATTTGGAAAATTTGAAAAATTTATGCTTTTACCATTCAATCCCGGAAATAAAAATGTTAAGGCTTTTTTAGACAACGGCGTTTTAAAGATTATTTTCAAAGTAAAAGACGATAAAGACCTCGGCTTGGAGATTGATATACCCGTGAATTATATGCCGGAAAACAATTAATTTTGATTATAGGTTTGATTATAGAAACATGGTGGACAAAATTATGGATAATTATCATCAACGGCGTTTAGGAGCGACGATACTATGATAGAAACAGACATTTATGGTTTTGAAAATAACCCGAAGACTGATAGCGAAGTTATAATTAATGCCAGAAGCAACAGCGAACAGGCCGATGCACCCGAAGAAATTCGGATACCAGAAGTAATTCCTCTTTTGCCTATAAGAGATCTGATCGTCTTTCCATTTATGATCATTCCGCTTTTCGTAGGCAGGGAAGCATCTATCAAAGCCGTTGACGAGGCACTTTCCAAAGACCGGTTGATTCTCCTTTCCGCTCAAAAAGACATCATCGTCGAAGAACCTACTCAAAACGACATATATGAAACCGGCACAATAGCAATGATTATGAAGATGCTTAAATTGCCGGATGGAAGAGTTAAGATTCTTGTTCAGGGAATATCAAAGGCAAAAATAGAAACTTATATACAGATAAAACCCTTTTATTTGGTAAAAGCAGCTAAGATCAAGGAAGAGATTGTAACCGACATAACTCCGGCAATTGATGCTTTAATGAGAAATGTCAAAGAACAGCTTGAAAAATATGTTTCATTGGGCAGACTTCCGTCTCAGGATATTTTAATAATACTTGAAAATATAAATAATCCGGGCAGGCTTGCCGATATAGTCGCCTCTAATTTAGGTCTTAAAGTAGAAGAATCGCAGAAGATTTTGGAAGAAATAGATCCCATCGAAAGATTAAAAAAAATCAATGATATTCTGGCACGGGAGATCGAAGTCCTGACCATGCAGGCAAAAATTCAGTCTCAGGCTAAAGAAGAAATGACCAAAATGCAAAGAGACTATTTTTTAAGAGAGCAAATGCGCGCGATAAAGAACGAATTGGGTGAAACCGATGAAAAAGCTCAAGAGATGGGCGAATTAAGAGAAAAAATAAAAGCGGCAAAAATGCCTCACGATATACAAAAAGAAGCTGAAAAACAGCTTTCAAGGCTTGAATTAATGCATCAGGACGCTGCAGAGGCTTCTACCACAAGAACGTATATAGAATGGCTAATTGATTTGCCGTGGTCTAAAAAGACTAAAGACAACCTCGATATAGAAGCGGCAAAAAAGATACTCGACAAAGACCATTACGATCTTGAAAAAATAAAGGAAAGGATACTCGAATATTTGAGCGTCAGAAAGTTGAACAAGAAAATGAAGGGTCCCATACTTTGTTTTATCGGACCTCCCGGTGTTGGAAAAACCTCTTTAGGAAAATCTATCGCAAAATCAATGAATAGAAAATTTATAAGGATCTCTCTGGGCGGCGTTCATGACGAAGCTGAAATAAGAGGGCACAGGAGAACCTATGTGGGCGCTTTGCCCGGCAGGATCGTTCAGGGTATAAAACAGGCAAGCACTAATAATCCCGTATTTATGATAGACGAAATAGACAAGATCGGCGCCGACTTCAGAGGAGATCCGTCTTCCGCGCTTTTAGAGGTTTTGGATCCGGAACAAAATAATTCATTTTCGGATCACTATCTTAACCTGCCGTTTGATCTATCCAATGTCATGTTTATTACGACCGGCAATGTAGCCGATACGATACCCTCCCCGCTAAGAGACAGAATGGAAATTATAAATTTATCCGGATATACGCTGGAAGAAAAGGAAAAAATAGCCGAAAAATATTTAATACCGAGACAGCTTAAAGAAAATGGCTTAAAACCGGAATATATAAAATTTAAACCGATTGCTATAAAAACCATTATTGCAGGTTATACTAGAGAGGCGGGGTTAAGGAATTTAGAACGCGAGATTGGCTCCGTTTGCAGAAAGGTGGCACGGCAAATCGCCGAAAAAAAGATAAAAAAACATGTTATAACAAATAAAAATATAAAGAAATACCTTGGAACCATAAAAATACTGCCGGAAGAAGAACGTGAAAGGGATGAAATAGGTGTTTCTACCGGCCTCGCATGGACGCCTTTCGGAGGCGAAATCTTATTTATAGAAACGCTCTTAGTAAAAGGAAAGGGGGCTTTAGTGCTGACGGGCCAGCTTGGAGATGTAATGAAAGAATCGGCTCAGGCTGCCCTCAGCTACGCAAGGTCAAGAGTAGATGAACTAGGCATTAAATCCACTATATTTGAAAAAAGCGATGTTCATATACACATACCTGAAGGCGCAATTCCAAAAGACGGTCCGTCGGCGGGCATAACTATGGCAACATCGCTGATCTCCGCCCTTACTAAAAAACCCGTCAGGAAAGATATTGCAATGACTGGCGAAATTACACTGCGCGGAAACGTGCTTCCAATAGGTGGATTAAAGGAAAAATCACTGGCGGCATTAAGGGCTAATATTAAAACTATCCTTATTCCAGAAAAAAATAAAAAGGATTTGGATGAAATTTCGCCGCTTGTAAAGAAAAACCTTAAATTCGTGTTGGTAAAACACATGGATGATGTTATAAGCTTAGCAATAGTGGGAATGGAAAAAAAGGGAGGAAAAGCTAAAGAAATAGCCAGGACCGCCAAAAGTTCAAATAAAAAAATTGAAAAAAACCACAGGGTTAAACGAGCTTAATTTAATATCGGAAATTAAAAAAATTGCCAGCGCAACACAAGATTTTAACAAAACACTTTTAATCAAATCCATTGGCGACGATGCGGCTGTTTTTAAAGATAAAAACAGTATTCTGGTAAGTTCCGACAGTATTACGGAAAATGTCCATTTTAAGCTTAAATATTATTCTTTCCATGATATCGGAGCAAAGTCCATTCTTGTAAATTTAAGCGACATTGCGGCAATGGGCGGGGTTCCGAGATTTTTTATTTTATCCCTGTTTATACCTTCATATATCACGAAAGAAAATATTAAAGAAACTATCAATGGGATAATTGGGGTTGCAAAAGCTTATAAAATAGCCCTCATCGGGGGTAATGTTTCGAAAGCCTCCGAGTTTTCCATTTGCATCGCCATCATAGGCGATCAACAAACGAAGAAAAGCAAAGTGATCCCGAGATATTCGGCAAAACCCGGGGATCTTATATTTTTATCGGGAGAAATCGGAAATTCATGGCTAGTTCACCACCTTTTGGAAAATAAAGAACTTATAGAAAAATTTTTAGAGGAAAAACCGGAAAAACGGCTTATTGAAAGCTTCATTAAAAATTTTATTCTTCCCGTCCCAAGGGTTAAATTAGGAATGGAGCTTGCGAGGCTTAAACTTGCCGATTCCCTGACCGATGTTAGCGATGGCATTTACAAAGACATTCCGAACCTGCTTAATCAAGCGGCAGGACAAACATCGGGAGCAAATATTTTCATAGAGGAACTTCCGTTAAACCACAATCTTAAAAAAATAACCGGCATTCTTAAAATAAAGGATTATTTGAGCAATGCAATATCGTTTGGCGAAGATTATGAGCTTTTATGGACGTCTGGCGTTGAAAATGAAGATAAAATATTTAAACTTTCAAAAAGGCTCAAAATTAAGATAAATAAAATAGGCACGGTTATTGATAATTCCAATGAAGTCTGTTTTTTTGAAGGTAAAAAAAGATTTATTCCCGATAACAAGACCTATCGCCATTTTTAACATAATTTAAATGAACCTCACAATTTTCTTTATATTTTTCATCCTGTTTATAATCTTATCTTCTTTTTTTTCCCTTTCCGAATCGTCCATTTTTTCTTTAACACAGACCGAAATTGACGAATTAAACCTGAAAAAGAAAAATAAGGTTATATTCTTAATAAAAAAATCCGCTATCTTTCTGGTAGTCCTGCTTATGGGAAATACAACCTTAAATGTTCTTGCCGCAAGCATTGGAACTATTATCATCAATGATTATTTTCCCAAAATATCAATAATCTATACGATAATCCTGATATCGCTCATTTTATTGATTATTGCAGAAATAGTACCAAAGATAGTCGCCCTTAAAAAACCGGTGGAACTTTCCCTGCTAATATCGCATATATTCTATCCAATCACCGTTTTCGCCGACTCTTTTGCGAATAAACTCGGCATAAAAACAATATTTACACAATTAAGAAGCGACAGGCAACTAACCAACGATGAATTAAAAACGATTATCGAAATCGGCAAAAGCGAAGGGGAAATCAAAGAAAGAGAATACGAATTTATAAAGAATTTTTTGAAGCTCTCATATTTAAAGACAGGCAGTATAATGACCGTTAAAGAAAAGATATTCGCGCTCGATGTAAATACCCCCACCGCTGCGGCGATCAAACTTATAGAGGAAAACCATTTTTCAAGAATTCCCGTCTATTTCAGAGATAAAGACAACATTATCGGCATACTGCTCGCAAAACATATTCTTTCCAAGGTTATTAACGCGGGCGAAGAAAAAAGAACCCTTAACTCGTTTTTAATAAAGCCGTATTTTATTCCAGCTTCAAAAGATGCTATGGGACTTTTCAGGGATTTCCAAAGGAAAAAGATACATATTGCGATCGTAGTGAATGAATACGGAAAAATGACCGGACTTGTAACTATGGAAGACCTCCTTGAAGAGATCTTCGGTGAAATAGAGGATGAATACGATGTTTAATGATATCTATATAATCTCCATTATATTCATTATTATAGTCGCCATTTTTTTTGAAGGTTTCTTTGCCGGCTCGGAAACAGGTTTGATAAGCTTCGATAAAATAAAAATCAAACACAGGGAAGCCAAAGGAGATAAACTTGCGTCTTTTTTACTTAAAAGAACGAAAAACCCTGAAAGTACATTTGCAACGACGCTCATAGGCAATAATATTTCAAGCACGGCTGCCTCTATCATTGCCACCACTTTTATATTCGCATACGCCCACAAATGGACCCCGCTTATCATTGCGATAGCCTTAACCCCCTTTATGATAACATTTGGCGAAATTATCCCAAAAATAATTTACAGGCGTTATTCCAATAGCTTGATAATTAAGAGCATACCCGCTATAGCTTTTTTTTCGGTTATATTTTTCCCTATTAATCTGTTTTTTATTGCTTTTTCAAAGGGGCTGAATCTGATTTTTAAAGGCAAATCAAAAAACGTCTTCCTAACAAAAGACGAACTTGTTAAAGTTCTTACCATAAGCGGAAATATAGGAGAATTTAAAGACTATGATAAAAAGATCATTAAAAGGATTTTTGATTTTGGGAAAAAAATGAGTAAAGATATAATAGTACCCCTCATAAATGTTGTTGCAATCGAAGAAGCGACAAGGATCACCGAAGCCAGGGAGATAATCATAGAAACAAACTATTCAAGGATACCAGTATATAAAGAACGTATAGACAATATTTCCGGTATAGCCCTCGCCTTTGATATTTATAATAAAGAAAATTCAGACAAAATTATCAAAGATATAATAAAACCTGTTTTATACGTACCGGAAACATTAAAGATTTCACAATTAATGTTAAGGATGCAGAAAAATCATCAGCAAGCTGCTATTGTCGTCGATGAATACGGTGGTGCGGCAGGACTTATTACGTTTGAAGATATACTTGAAGAAATAGTCGGGGAGATACCCGACGAAACCGATGAAGAAGAATTCATGTACAAGCAGGTGGGAAAAGATTCTTATATACTGAACACCAGGCTCGGCTTAGACGAATTAAACGACTTATTGAATCTCAATATAATAAAAGAGCCCGATGCCGATTATGAAACTTTATCGGGACTTATAATGGACAAATTAGGCAGAATACCATCGGTCGGAGAAAAATTCACGATAAACAATATTAATTTTACAGTTACAAAAGCCACAAATAAATCGGTAAAAGAGGTTATAGTAAACGAATAATATCAAGAAATGCGGATGTCAATTTAACTTAATTTAAGTAACTATTTAATTAACTTTAACTTAACTTAATTAACAACTTAACTTAATTAACGTCAATAATGATCGAAGCTGTCCGGCTATTAAAAATCCGGACCGGCTTCATTTTTCATTTTCTTCATTATGATTATAAATTATAACGGACACTTGTGAAAATATGTTATATCAAATATTAATTTGAAATCGTTCTATCAATCATTTGCTTAAATGCAGTTTTAGGCGCTGCACCCACTATTTGATCAACTACTTTACCATTGTGAAATAAAATTACGGTAGGGATTCCTCTCACGCCGTATTTGCCAGGGGTAATTTGATTTTCATCCACATTGACTTTGCCAACCTTTAGTGTGTTGGAGTAGTCGTTTGCAAGTTCATCAATGATAGGCGCGATTGCCCTGCATGGCGCACACCAAACAGCCCAAAAATCAACAATAACAGGCTTTTCAGATTTTAAAACCTCAAGTTCAAAATTGCTGTCGGTAATGGTTGTAATTTTATCCGAAGACATAATAAATAAATCCCTCCTTAATTAAATTAATTTTTATTTTTTAAAATACCCTGCCTTTACAGCCTTTACAGGCCTACCTTTTGCTCAGACCTCAAAATGAGACTGTCAGCTATCTTATTCAAGACGGCCTTTACTTCATGATTTCTATCCTTTGTCATAAAAGGCTCGCCGGAATCCGAAAGTTCACATATATCTTCAACAATAGGAATCTCCCCAAGAAAATTCACACCTAACTTTTCAGCTGCCGCTTTTGCCCCTCCATGCTTGAATATATCCGAGCGTTTTTCGCAATGCGGACATACAAAATAACTCATATTTTCAACTATTCCAAAAACCGGAACATTCACTTTATCAAACATCCCAAACGCTTTTTTGGCATCAACAAGCGATATATCCTGTGGAGTGGAAACTACAATGGCATAATTTATCGGAACGGTCTGAACAAGCGTAAGCTGAATGTCTCCTGTGCCTGGAGGCAGATCTATTACAAGAAAATCAAGTTCTCCCCAATCAACGTCCTTGAGAAACTGCGTTGTCACCTGCATAACTATCGGTCCCCGCCAGATCGCAGGAGCATCCTCAGGTATTAAAAAACCGAGAGACATAAGTTGAATGCCGAATTTTTCGATCGGCACTATCTTTTTTGACTCATTAATATCGGGCCTTTTATTGATTCCCATCATTATAGGTACACTCGGACCATACATATCTGCATCCATTAAACCGACCCTTTTCCCCTGCTGTGCAAGGCTAACGGCTAAATTAACGCTAAACGTTGATTTCCCAACGCCGCCTTTGCCGCTTGCAACAGCAATAATATTTTTTACTCCCGTAATCGGGGCTTGAGCGTCAAACGGGCTACGTTTACGATCATGACTATCATCGCCGTCTCCTGCCGAACAGCCACAGGAATTTTCTTCCTGATGATCGTCGTTACAGCCGCACCCGCCTTCTTCATCGCCCCCGTAATTTTCTTTATCTTCATCGTTATAACCGCGGTCGCGATCACCGGCATATCCGGATCCGCCATTCCTGTTTCTATCATCCTGATTAGTATGCATAAACATTCTCCTTTATTTTTATTTTAAATGCCGTAAAACATTTAATACTTAACAGATGAAACTAATAATATATTTATTTATATATATATTAATATATACTAACATAACTTTTTAGCAATTTCAATAAATTATTTCACAAATTATTTAATGATTAATGAGGGTAAAAAAACCTTATTTATCCGCTTCGATCCCCCAAGAAAGAAAAACTATATTTTAAATTTTAAATGCATCCATAAAACCGCTGACGGAAAATTCGGCTTGACCGGCCCCTGCTCTTCCATATCCTTCTGGAACCGGCAAATTATATTTACTGTGAAGTTCATGCCATTTTAAAAGCAGTTTGACATAATATTCAAGCGGCGCCGGGGTGTTACCCGACCTGCCGAGATTGCTCGTTTTTTCAGGACACCACGTCGTGTATCTTGGAATAATATTTTTTGACATAAAAAATTCTATTCCCTCCGCCGTTGAGCGAACGGCATCGTCAATACTGTCAAAACCGTATGGTTTTGCTAATTCAACACCCGCTACAAAATTTGGAATGACTCTATAATCCCCAAAGACCTCGACAGCATCCACAATCCTGTTTATCCAAGCATTTCTGCCGATATATCTGCTTTTACCCGGGCATACTTTCTTGAACAAACCCTTGTCCCAAACTTCAAAATTAGTATGATATATGTATGCCCCTGCATCTTTAAGCCTTTTAAGTTTATCTTTCGGGTATGCCTGAACAACCACCTTGCTGATCCATTTTCCTTTAAATTTTTCCTCTATTTTTTCCAAAAAACGTATATAAAAATCTATTTCTTCATCGCCGTCAAATTTTATTTCGTCTATTATGCTTCCACCGGTAAGTGTATAAGCTTCGGCAGTTGAATCTTCCGCGGCTTCGATTATAGAAAGCGCTTCTATAATATCGTCAACAGACTTAATGGCTGAATAGTCTTTATTTATCTTTCTTTGATTAACATAATTGAAGTTCATGTCGCAAAACTTACACTCCAGCCCTTCGGCGAAATACTGGCACATTCTAAAAACCGCAAGGTATATCAGGTATCCCCATTCTATCGTAGGAGCAAGATCTTTAACGTTTTTGCCGTTCGAGATCTTTTTCGTCATATAAGATTTTTCCGCTGAGAACTCCACTCCGGCAATAAAATGACCGTCAAGAAAAATGGCAGGGCTATTCTTAAGATTCTCAGATTGAATATATTTTATTTTGTAAGGAGAAGACTTATTAATTCGAACCGAGACAACGGTCTTTTTAAGATCAAATGGACCGCTGCATATAGCAATTTCTTCAGGAAATTTATTTGAAAGAATATCTTTATCATTATCAACATTAAAGGAAAAAATGAAATAAGATTTGCCGGCAAAATTTCCCCCGGATGGTATATGGTCGAAGGACAGCCCCTGCCTTAAAATATCCTCTTTTATAATAGCCTCAGGATTTACGGTATCGCCGTATGTCTTGATAAAAAATTCGAGTTGCTTTAAATTACTTTTTTTAATACCCATGATTTATTTATATCTACTTTATAAACTTCCAAACCCTGCCTGTAATAATGCATTTTGCCCAAAATTGCCACTATAAATTTCTTAAATAATAAACTTGCATTTATTATATTAATATAGTAATATATTTAATAACAGTATATCAAATTTAATCGCGACCATGTATGATTATCTTAGATCCTTTTAAAATCTATTAATTATAATTAATAGATTTTAATATCACGAAAGCAGAGGTTTCTTATTATGATTATTATGAAAAATTTACAGGCTAAGCTGTATATACTTCTTAGCTTATTTATCCTTAATAGGGACAAACTCATTAAGGATACGATCTCAAATATACCGCCTGAATACAAAAGCATAGCTCATTTAAGCGATATCGAGTTTACAATATTTGCATATTTTGCTTATAAATATACACATTCAACTGCAAAAGAAAAAAAAGATTTCGAAAAAAAAGGAGTGGTTGCTTCTTATAAAGAACTAAATAAATTATATATATCCACCCCGCATCTTGCCACTATCCTTAAAACATTACAGAATAACAAACTTATAAAAAAAGCGACTTTAACAGCTGATAAGAGAAAAACTAATTATATACTACCGTATAACGAATTGCAAAAATTCAATGCTATAAATTTACAATCCTTAAAATTTTGTGAATTTGACAAAAATGACAGTCCGGTTATTGATACATTGATAGGCGGCGTTATAACGCTTCTTAAAAATAACAATATCGTCAGCAGAGAACAGGATAAAAATCTTTCCGAATTTCTTAAAAAAGCGGATAACGTCATGAAATTTTATTATATAATAATCGCCCTGTGGACAAGCAGATATCTTATACAGGATTTTCAAATAAAATTATCCGGGCCTTCCGAATTTATGGTGTATGCGTTTATAATACGACATTTTCTTAAAAACAGTAAAAAACCTATAACTACAAAAAATATTAAAAAGAAAACGGGACTTGCTTCGTCAATTATTTCTCAAAGCTTTAAAAAATTCATTGACGAAAATATTATTACCAGAAAAGAGATCGATAAATTCAAAGTATACTTTTATATAAACAGAAAGGAACTTGAAAAAAAGATTGCAAAAGATACTGTTATTATCAATCAGATAACCCAGAGCTTTAAAAAAGACGATCTTAAGGATTTCGAAAAGTTTATAAATAAATTAGACAACGAGCTGGATAAAAAATTAAAAAGTATAGATTCAAACAAAGTATGCCTTAATAAGAAATGCGGTATGGAAATACCTTTTATTTCCGGCATCAAGTATTGCCCGTTCTGCGGTGAAAAACTCAGGTAACATAATTATAATTATATATTATATATAATAAGATATTGCTATTAAGGTTTAAGAATAAACTCTTTTCCGGCTTTAGTCGTTATTTTTATTACGGGAGCGAACAAAATAAAATCTTCGTGAAAATTAACCCTTACGTTTCCCCCAAAGGACGAATTGTCTCCCAGAGCTATATGAATGGAGCCGAATATCTTTTCGGCTTCTAAAACATTAAGGATATTTTTAGCCGCCTTATTTGTGCCTATTCCAAGCTCGGCTATATTTGAAATAAGATTATTATTTTTAATTGAATCTATAAGATGATCCTTAAATTTATCGCTTCCTTCAATATACTTTACCATTCCTTTATCTATATATAGTGTGATCGGATAATCCAGCTTATTGGTAGGAGCGTATTCCATAACGAACTTTCCCGATGTCCGTCCTTCTAAGGGAGCCGTATAAATTTCACCTGCCGGTAGATTGCTGAACGCACCCCTTTTGTTGAGCATGCCGGTATCAGCCATAAAACCGCCGCTTCTAATATGGAAAGTTATATCCGTCCCGTTAGGAGCCTTAATATTTATTATACTGGCGTCTTTTAACTGTTCTAATACGAATAAAGTAAAATCTGCAAGAACGGACGACTCGACATTGAGGGCAGTTTCAAACATGGATTCATCAAAAAGAGGCATGCTTGCAAACCTTGCTCCGCCGTATTCCGTTAAAAGATCCCTGAAAAGCGTATGACTCGTAGAATAATTAGACAAGGCAATAACGGCATTAACACATTCCTCATTATTAAGACTTATAAATTCGTATAATTGAGCTTTCTGGAATTTGTCCAATGTTTTTAAAAATATTGGAATGGAAAGCTTATTTTCTTTAATAAATTTAAGCACCTTAGGTCCGAAAGCAGAATTCCACACAGGCAACGGGGGTTCGGTGCCGTGTTCTTTAACGGACTCATACTCGATATATTTAACGGCAGCTAATTTTCTTCCTATTTCCGCGAATTCACTTGCTATTTTAGGTAATTTTTCTCTTTTTGCACGTTCAATTTCCGTAACTTTTTCACCGGAAGAGATTTTATCGGTATAAATAAGAACAACTTCATTACTTTTAATATCAAGATTCTGTTTAAATATGTTTTCGATGATCGTCTTTTTATCCACGACTATACCCATTACAATTTAAATAAAATGATATATTGATTGATATATTAAGATATATTTTCAACCATATTTTTTTATCTACATTTTTATCTATACATCTATATATAATGGTTTTATTATATATTTGCAAATACTATTTGTAAATCGTATAATTCATAATTATTTATAATTATGAATAATTGACCGTCACTGGCTATTTTGTTAATCAATTGTCAATTGTCGGACGATATTGACGATTCTTATTCGACTGTAAAGCATGCGATTGCCATTATTATATTAACAATATAATATATATATGCCGGCTAATCCTTATTTGACGACAGTATTTATAAATTATATAATCTAATTGCAAGATTTAATTGAAGTGGTAATCTCCAATTGCGGTAAACCGTTACTGCGCCCATAGCTCAGCTGGATAGAGCGTCAGACTACGAATCTGCAGGCCGGGGGTTCGAATCCCTCTGGGCGCACCATCTTCCCGTAAATATTAAATTTATTTTGTTAAAAATAATTTTAAAATTATATTTAAAATACATATTGACATGTAAAGATATTTAGCATAAAATTAATTAATCTAGCCAGGCTAGATTAATTAATTTTTATAGTTTATTATTTAATAAGGAGATTTAGATATGCATAAAACATGGCAATTGCAGGATGCAAAAAATAAATTCAGTAATTTGGTTAAAATAGCTGAAAATGAAGGTCCCCAAATAGTTACAAAAAACGGTAAAGAAACCGTCGTTATAATATCGGTAGAGGAATACAAAAAACTAACCAAACCTAAAGCCAATTTATTTGAATTCATACAAAAATCACCCCTTAGAGGTATCAATATTGATGTAAAAAGGAGCAAGAATCCTTCCAGACCTGTAAGAATATGAAATATTTACTGGATACCTGCGTTATATCAGAACTGGCAAAGCCTAAACCAGATAATAGAGTAATTTCGTGGATAATAAAGAACGATGAAGATAATTTTTACTTATCTTCATTAACGTTCGGCGAATTGTACAAAGGAATTTCTAAGCTTATCGACTCTAAAAGAAAAAATCGTCTTTATAGCTGGATTGAAAAGGAATTAAAAGAAAGATTTAAAAATAAAATATTAGACATAGACCTATCCGTCGCATATTTATGGGGAAATATGGAAGGCCGGTTAGAGGCAAAAGGAATAGTATTGCCGGCGATAGATAGTTTGATTGCCGCAACGGGCATAACATATAATTTAACAATAGTTACGAGAAATGTAGCCGATATGAAAGAAAGCGGCGTTAGAATTATAAATCCATGGATAGAATAAATTAAATATAAAAGGAGGAAAAATTATGAAATACGTCATCCAAACGTCAAATGGGACTATTAACCCAGGTCTTTTAATGAACATAATTAAAAATATCAGCGCTATAGACGAAACCGAAGAAATAAACGTTGTAGTTTTCGGTCCAGCCGTCGTTTCACTACTTCACCATGCCCAGCTTAAAGAACAGTTAAGGGCAGTTCTTAACGATAAAGTAAATATTTTCGTCTGCCGCAATGCGATGAATATATTCGAGCTTAAAGACAGGGATATTCCAGATTACGCAAAAATAGTCCCTGCCGGCGTAGAAAAGATAGCGAAACTTTCAAAAGAAGGGTGCGCGTATATTGCGCTTTAACTTTAAATTCAAATTAGGTTTAACGAATGAAGATATAACTCCGAATTTCACAATATTCAAAAACTGTGATATTATAAATATATGAAACTTACAAACTCTCCGCAAAAAAGCTACAAGTTCAAAATAAGCAAAATGGACTGCCCTACCTGCGCTATAACCATAACCGATACGGTAAAAAGAATCGAAGGGGTCAAAGATGCAAGGCTCAATTTTATAAACGAAACTCTTTATGTCGATGTGGAAGAAAACAAACCGTCCCCTGAAGATATTATAAAAATGATTGAATTTGCAGGTTTTGGGGGCGACTTAATCGAACAGGATGAAATAAATCCGTCTCATATTTCGCCTGTAACATCGACATCTTTACCAACACAAGCCTCTGATGTTTCATCTACGTCCATGTCTATATCCGAGTCCTCATTTATTTCTGCTGAAAAACCTGCAGATTTAACTAAAATAAACACAAAAATAGAGGACAAAAAACTCTCCAGCAAGTCAGAAAACATAAAATTCAAAATCGAGGGGATGCATTGCACCAACTGTGCAAAAACCATAGAAAAAGGCGTGGGAAAAGTAAAAGGAGTGGATAAGGTAACCGTTAATTTTGCCGGGGAAACCGGCTTCGTGTCGTTCGACCCAGCGGCAACATCAAAAGAAACAATATTTAAAGCCGTAATCGACAGTGGATATACCCCCATAGATGAAGCGGAATATGATACCAGACTGGAAAAGGAAAAACATAAAGAATCCGAAACAAAAACTGTAAGTGGCAGCACTGCAACAAGCGCCGGAGTTTTTCTTTTATCCCGGACGCTTAAACGTTTCCGTAAAATATCCGACTGGAAAAAAGACCTTTACTGGTTAATATTTACATTTATTTTTACAATTCCGGTAGTGATGCTTACCTATATAAATATATTCGGGATATCCCGAATATTTATATTATTTATTTTAGCTACAATAGTTCAGTTCACTGCAGGACTGACGTTTTATAAAGGGGCATATTATTCTTTAAAAAGTTTTTCATCTAATATGGACGTATTGGTTTCTCTGGGTATTTCAGCGGCATATCTTTATTCCGCAGCCTCCGTCTTTTTATTCAAAGGCGAACTTTACTTCGATACTGCTGTTTTGCTTATCCTTTTTATTAGAACTGGAAAACTGCTGGAAAAGATTTCGAAACAGAGAGCGGCTTCATCCCTGAAAGCCTTGTTTAAACTTCAGGCAAACAAAGCAAACCTCATAGAAGCAGATGGAACTGTCAAAGAAATAGACACTTCTAACGTTAATGTCGGCGATACCCTGCTGGTTAAAAAAGGGGATAAAATTCCGGTTGACGGCATAATAATAGAAGGGCAGACCCAGATCGACGAATCTATGCTGACTGGCGAACCCATTCCTGCGGAAAAAGCCGTAGGCAGTGAGATTAGCGGAGCTACGATAAACAAAGGACAAGTTATTAAAATTAAGGCAGTAAGAGTCGGCAAAGACACCGTGCTTTCACAAATAGTCAGGCTGGTTGAAGACGCTCAGGCGGATAAAGCCCCTGTCCAGCGTATAGCCGATGAAGTTACAAATTATTTCGTTCCTGCGGTTGTCACAATATCTTTGATAACGTTTATAGTCTGGAAATTTACTTTTCATTCAAATTTTTTATTTGCTCTATCTGCCTCCATCGCCGTTTTAGTAATAGCCTGCCCATGCGCAGTGGGAATTGCCACGCCGATGGCTCTTATGATCGGAAGTTCAATAGGTCTTGAAAAGGGAATATTAATTAAAAAATCGTCAAGCCTTGAAGAGATTGCAAGGATAAATGCCGTAGTTTTCGATAAAACAGGAACTATTACTTACGGAAAACCAGAAGTTATAGATATTATACCTTTTAACGATTTACCGGTTAGCGAAATTTTGAAAATTGCAGCATATGGGGAGAGTTTTTCCTCTCACCCGATAGCCGCCGCAATAGTCAATAAATTTAACGACGGTAAGCTCGCCCAAACGTTAATTAATAAGACGGCAAATAATAATATTAATTGCACTTCGTCAATAACTCACGCGATACCTAATATGCCGCCAGCGGAAAACTTTGAAGAAATCGGCGGATTGGGCATAAAATTAGATTACGAAGGTAAAAAGATAATTATCGGCAAAAAAGAGCTGTTTAAAGACGGAGGTTTTGATCTGTCTAAATTTAACGAACTCGAAGAAAAATACGCAAAGGAAGGTAAAACTATAATAGGAGTTGCGGTCGGTTCCGCTATTGCCGGAATCATTACTTTATCGGATAAGGTCAAAGAAGAAGCAAAATCGGCAATAACAAAGTTAAAATCTATGGGCATTTCGGTATATCTTTTAACAGGGGATAATCATAATTCTGCCATAAATGCTGCCGTTCAAGCTGGAATAGATGAAAAAAACATCATTGCAAACGTCTTACCTCAGGATAAACTTAACGAAATTAAAAAACTAAAAAACGCTGGATTAAAAGTTACTATGGTCGGAGACGGTATAAATGACGCGCCCGCTCTTGCCGCCGCCGATGTCGGAATTGCAATAGGAAGCGGAACGGATGTAGCAAGAGAAACCGGCGACATTATTTTGGTAAAAAACAGTATTAAAGACGTTTATAAAAGCGCAGCTCTCGGTAAAAAAACTTTAAACAAAGTAAAACAGAATCTTTTCTGGGCTTTTTTCTTTAACGGCTTAGGCATACCTTTAGCTGCCGGAGTTTTTTACGGTTTAACCGGATTTTTAATCCCGCCTGTTTTTGCAGGAGCCGCAATGGCGGTTTCCAGCATAACCGTTTCGCTCAATTCCATTATACTAAGGGGTTATTCTGCAAAAATGGAGAGGTTATAAAATTTATAAATACCGCGCCAACCTTTAAAAATAACATTTAAACCAAGAAAAGCAATAGGGAAATGCTAAGCGAACAAACCTGCGAAGACTTGCTTGATGGATTTATCATTCTATAATCTTTCTTGCATATCCTAGAACAAATTTTACGTTTTCAATGGCGGTTGCGGCATCATTTTCGCTATAGCTTTCAGTCGGAATAAA
Source organism: bacterium (assembly GCA_021818985.1). GTDB lineage: Bacteria > SZUA-79 > SZUA-79 > Acidulodesulfobacterales > Acidulodesulfobacteraceae > JAKASO01. The sequence continues at coordinate 1,132 of JAKASO010000016.1, read as the reverse complement.
ATCTATATCGCCATAAAAAGACAATTCACGTTCCTTTCTTAAATCCTTTGAAATTTGAGCTATTTTTTGAGCTTCCGCAAACGAAATATCAAGAAATCTATCTTTGAACTCAAGGAATAACGGACCTACATCGTGATATTTAGGAGGTTCTATTCCAATGTTTCTGAGCATGCCTTTAAGACATAATTCAACTATTTCCTGCGCTTCCCTGATAACATCGGAATAATCTTTTTTATTAAAAAGAACGCTCAAAATATCAAATCTTGCAAGCGACTTTTCTAAATAGCTTAAAGCAAGGCTTTTTGAGGTCATATTATTATTATATTATTTATATGTTTATATTGTTATATCCTCGTAAGGTTTATAATCCGGCTTTAAATCCCAGAAAAATGCGTTACCCCTGAAAATTCTTTTAGAACCTAACTCGCTTAATCTTTTGCGAAGATTATTAAGTATAGTCGCAAAAAAATCACCTTTATCGTATAAAATTTTGGCATCTACGGTCATATCCAGAAACAAAGGGCTTCCGGCAATAACTTCATCCTTTGATTTAATAAGGGGGGACAAGCATGTGTTAATCCCGAAATCTTTGAGAGATTCAATTAAGTCCTCCATTTTTTTTTCCACAAATTCAAACTCTGCCGCTCTTTTTATCCGGCCAACCGGCAACTCTTCGGCTATAATTAAAATATCGACATCGGAATGATAATTGGGCATCTGCCTTCCGACAGATCCAAAAACGGTGGCGGAAATAAGTCTTTCGCCGTAAAACGATTTTAATTGGACTACTAACGCTTCAAGAAGCTGATTGTATTTTTCCAGTAACATAGAAAAATTATATCATAAATTTAAAGATAAACATATTTCTTTAATCCCGCAATAGAAATTTCTAATCCCTGATAATATTCTCTAAAGAGCTAAATTTTACCTTTTTTACTCAGGTTGTTCTAATTTGATAAAATTTTTCATTTATGATTTTTATTTTTTATATTTTCATAGTTATTAACAATAGACGAACCAAGTGTATTAAACATCACAATTGACTTGGCAAAAAAGGCATTACCTAAAGCGTTGGCGCACAAATTAATTCTTAAAGAAGCAAAAGAAAAAGCAAAGATGCTTGTTGACATGC
>JAKASO010000007.1 GCA_021818985.1 bacterium | reverse complement strand
TCCACCCTTAACAATAATATTAATTAAAATTAATTAAATTAAAAAAGATTTTAAAAACCATTTAATATTAATATTAATTTTAACCAAAAGGGGACATTTTTACTTTGCTAAGAAGGTGACATTTTTAAATTGCCTTGACAAATTTGTTGCAATCTGTCGCCAAAAATTATAATTTTGCCCTCAGATACTGGTTTGGCCATGTAATTTCAGAATTAAGCTCCCTTGCGGCATTTAAAACCCAGTATGGATTTCTTAACAATTCTCTTGCCATCGCAACCATATCCGCCGTTCCGGAATGAATAACAAAATCGGCAAGTTCGGGAGTAGTTACGAGACCGATAGCGGCAACTGGCATACTTGCTTTTTCACGTATCTCCCTTGCAAATGTCAATTGGTATCCATGATAAATATTCATTTTAGCGTTGGGGGCAATCCCGCCCGAAGAACAGTCTATCAACGAGACGCCGACTTTTTTAAGCATTTTTGCAAGGGCAATAGAATCTGTGAGGTTAAAACCCCCTTCTATCCAATCAATTGCGGAAATTCTAACGAATATCGGTTTGTTTTCCGGCCAGACCTTTTTAATGCTGTTAATTATTTCTATTAGAAGCTTTGCACGGTTTTCAAGGCTTCCTCCGTAAGAGTCGTTCCTTTTATTGGAAACAGGGGATAAAAATTCGTTTAATAAATAACCGTGAGCAGCGTGTATCTCAATGATGTCAAAGCCTGATTGATCGGCATTCTTAGCCCCTTTTGTAAAATCGTCTATCACTTTTTTAATGTCGACTGCGTCCATTTCTTTAGGCGCGGGATAGCCATTATCGAAAGGTATTGCGCTCGGAGCGAACGTTTGCCATCCGCCGTTTTCCGGTTTCACCGGTCCTTCTCCAAACCATGGGGCATCCGTAGAAGCTTTTCTTCCCGCGTGCGCCAGCTGAATTCCCATCACCGAACCTTGGGCCTTACAAAATTTAACAATTGGCTTAAAAGCCTCAATATGTTTTTTATCCCAAATACCAGCATCGTACGGACTGATCCTGCCTTCAGGATTTACTCCGGTAGCTTCCACCATAATAAGACCAACCTTGCCCATGGCTCTTGCACCCAAATGAACGATGTGAAAATCAGATACAACCCCGTCTTTAGCCGAATACATACACATTGGAGACATCATGACCCTGTTATTTATCGTTATACCTTTAAATTTAATAGGTTTAAAAAGATCGCTCATAATAAACTCCCGATATTCGATATTAATATAATATTCACTATAAGTATTGAAATATCGTGAACATATATTTTTAAATTTGATAGTTGAAAAATTATGTAATTAATTATGTTAATTAGTGCCAAATTGTTTATAATCACATAATAATTACGCATAATCGCTTATAATAGCCTAATAATTTTATTTAAATAATTATTTTCTTGATTTATTTGTCGGCCATACGCATATACATGCACATGCACGCACATAAATTTATCACCCGTTATACGGTATATTGTAGTGAAAAGTGTTGCCGAAATATAAAGATATGACCGCTAGATAGTTAAAAAATATAAGTATGCCCACAGCGATAAGAAAAATACCTCCCATTACCTGAATGGTTTTAAGGAATGGCCTGAGTTTTTTAAATGTGCTTAAGAAAAAATGTAAGGAAACGGAGGATATAAAAAACGGCACAGCCAGCCCCATGGAGTATATAAAAAGAAGATAACCACCTTCGAGCGTATTGTGCATAGAAGCGCTTATAAAAAGTATAGATGCTAAAATAGGGCCGATACAAGGCGTCCATGCGGCCGCAAATATGGAGCCTACCACAACCGAACCGATTAAACCGGCCGGCTTCTTCTTCAAGTTGAACTGCTTATCGGCAGACATAAAAGCCAGAAATTTAAACTTATTTAAAGCGCCTGTAACATAAAAACCCATGAAGACGATAATTATCCCCGATGCCCTAATTACCCACAAAGAATGGAGAAATCTTCCCACCATTCCAGAAAAAAGACCTAAAAGGACGAAGATGATCGTAAAACCTAGCATAAACAAAAACGAATTAATGACGACAGCTTTTCTCGCACCCGCTAAGTTTGCCTCATACATCCGCTCTATAGAAACACCGGAAACATAAGAAAGGTAAGACGGTATCAAAGGAAAGACGCATGGGCTTAAAAAAGAAAACAAGCCCGCAAGAAATGCAACCAATAGTGAAACGTTAGGTGCGAACAGACTGCTTATTCCGGTCATAATGTAATTAACCTCCGGCTGTAGTTATATTTTATTTATATTTATATTTTTATATTGTAGTTATATTACGTAAATTATTTCTCCTTCACGGACGGAGGTTCACAGAGCCTCTCGATTAAATTGTTTTAAACTGTATTTATCCCAATTTATAAAGATAAAAAGTTTATAAAGGCTTTTCGTTTATTTTATTTATCATATCAAAAACCTTACGGCATGACAAATAAAATAAAAAATTAATACATTTTTTTTAACATTAATGCGGGTATAATGCCTAAAAGAGAGATTATTCCGGCTAATATGAATACGTCGTCGTAAGATTGAATAGAAGCAAACATTTGAACTAAATTATCAATATAGGCAAGGCTTGGGTTTATCCTTAAATTTGCAAGTATCCCAGGATTTATCATTGAATGTAAAGACGAATTTAACGCGCTTTGCGTTTTTAAAAATGCTCCGGATTTATTATTAATTCTATCTCCGAATTTAGATAAATAATAGACCTGTTTTATTGAAAGAAAATTTGTAAAATAGGCGATCCCGAAACCTGACGATAGTCTCATAATTATAGGCAAAAGCCCTGAAACTTGGGGAATTTGTTCTTTTTTTACCGCATTTAAACCTGTACTCATAATAGGGGAATAAAGCATGCCAAATCCCACTCCTCTTATAATTGAAGGATATATTATATCGAATAAGTTCGATTGTAAAGATAGATTTCCGTATAAGAAAAGAGATATAGCGGTTAATATAGTACCCAGGATTATAAATAATTTTGATCCGTATTTATCGGCGCCTCTACCTGCGATTGGGGCTGTCAGCGCCACTATAATTGCCTGAGGCATCATTATAAGCCCCGTCATATAAGGTGTATAATGCATAATATCTTCAAGATAGACAGGAATTAGAAATAATGACCCGAATAATGCAATAGCCCTTACGACATTAATCATAGATATCAAAGAAAAATTATAATTTTTAAAGATTTTAAAATCAATTAATGGAGAAGAAACGAACAGTTCAGCCAAAAAAAACAGTAAAAAACCCATAGATGTGATAATCTCGCATATATGAATATATTCCGAGTTCCAGTCTTTATTTTGTCCTTCATTTAAGGTAATAAGAAGAAAGGCTATCGCAATTGAAAATAAGATAAAACCGATAAAATCAAAATTTTCTTTAAAAAATTGGGTTTTAAAATCATTTTCCATTATTATAACAATACCGATAAGGGTTATAATAGCAACAGGGGCATTTACGAAAAATACCCACCTCCATGTCAAATGGTCCGTAATCCATCCGCCAAGAGTCGGGCCTATTGCAGGGGCCGCCATTGCCCCGATCCCCCAAATGCCCATAGCTTTGCCCCTTTCTTTAGGGTCAAACACCTTTGCTAAAAGAGCTAAGCCAACAGGTATTATGCCTCCCCCCGATAACCCCTGCAGCACCCGGAAAAATATAAGCATATTTATCGAAGTGGAAAATCCGCAAAGCATTGATGAAAAAGTAAAAAGGATTATGATTACCATAATGGGAATTTTAAACCCGATTCTTTTTACTATAAACGTTATCGGCATTATTATAATAGCAGTTGCGACGTTGTAAGCTATCATAACCCAATCAACATCTTCTAAATTAACCCCAAGGCTTGACATTATTTTAGGTATAGCAATGGTTACGATGCTCATATCAAGCATAACCATAAAGAAAAAAGCAACAAGGAGGACTAATATGAGATTTTTATACTCTTTTGAATACATGGGTTTGTAGTCTATATAATGTTCCCATAAATTATACATTAAAAAACGTATGGGATTGCCATTAAACTTTTATTGTTTCTATCCTAATTTCTTTAATCAATTCCCGGGCTGTTTCTATTTTAAATAATTCCGTTCCGGGCATTTGGACCGTTTTCAACCCGCAAGCTACTTCAAGTTTTAAAGACTCTAAAGCGAAATCCAAAGATTACGCTTTTTAAATGGTTTTTTGTCATTTATATTTTATTTATATTTATATTTTTCTTTTTTTCGCCATAACGATAATAAAATAAATGCAAGAATAAAAATAAAAATTGCCGCTAACGAATAATAAGCAAAATTTTTAATTACAGGTATGTATTTAAATAACCGGCTACCGAGCATATATGCGCCAAAACCCCAAACACCCACCCATAAAGCAGCCCCTGTTAAATTATATATTAAAAAATACAACCACCTCATACCCGCGCTTCCCGAAATAATGCCGTTAAGTTGACGGGCCCCTTCAAAAAACCTGGCAATTAAGATGAAAATACCGCCGTAACGGTTAAAAAACTTCTTCAAACCGTCAAAATGCTCCTGTGTCAGCCTGAAGATCTTACCATAGCGCACAAACAGCCGTTCGCCGCCAAAGTGTCCGATTGCAAAACCGATATTATCCCCTGTTACCGCACCGACCCAGGCTATAAACAATACCAAAATTATATTTAATCGCCCCTGGGAAGCAATTAACGAAGCGGAAACCAATGTTATTTCGCCTGGGGACGGTATGCCAAAATCTTCGAGCATAATAAAAAGGAAAACCAAGGCATAACCGTAGGTATGAATTAAATGACCGTTAGAGTTAATAAAATGCAAAAGTAAATGAGGGTTCACGGTTTCCAAAGCAAAAGCCATATATTAATAATTAAAAATTCATTAGCATCTTTCAAGGATTTTTTTGGTTCCGTATATGTTCCATAAATTATTAATTTTAATTAAAATCAATAACATAATATTAATCGTAATATGTAACGGCATCTTTTAATTTAACTCTGGATGTCTTTATGTTGTTAATTATGCTATCTTTTTTATAAAAGCCAATGGAGATTCCCAGAATAAATCTTTTACGTTTAGGAAGTTTAAATGCCTCCCGCAGTATATCTGGATATCTGACAAGATAAGCCTGGGGGCAGGCGCCGAGACCCGACGCATGGACACATAATAGAATGTTTTGAGCGAGCATTCCACAGTCAAGAACAGACCAGTGTCCAAGATCTTCGTCAATATAAATAAAAATGGCTGTCTGCGAACCAAAAAAAACATAATTATATAAAGCTACTTCCTTTCTCTTTGCACCGTCGTCCCGTGAAATACCAAGCGATTCATATCTGTGCTTTCCGGCTTCTAATATATTTGTGATTTGTTTTTCAGGCCATGAAATAGGAAAAGGAAAATCAGGGCTGCCAGGGTCATCTTCACTGGCACGTTTATATATTCTTTGTTTTATGAAATCGCTTGTCTTGCCGGTGGATACGGCAATCTCCCATGGCTGGGAATTTGACCACGAAGGAGCCCTTAAAGAAGCGGTCAATATTTTATCTATAAGATCTAAAGGCACAGGAATATCTTTAAAATCCCTTTTGGATGAGCGTGTAAGCACGGCTTCGAACAGTTCCATCTGCAAATACCTCATATTTCATATTATTTTATATTAATGTAAATCGGTGATATAAATCGGTCTGACTGTATCATACCCGAAAAAATCCATTTTCTCAAATAGTTTCAATAATATTAATATTATCGGCAAAGGATGCTTGCAGCGGATAAAGAAATTTCATATACTAAAAATATATGAAACCTTAAATCACCGATAGGAATTATTAAAACTGTTTCAACATACATATAATAAATAAATAATAAATAAATAAAAGATAAAATGAATATAAATTTATGGAATCCTGCTAATATTACTTCCATCTATGTGATTTTCATTACATCATTTCTGTTGGGAATAGTTCACGGTTTTACCCCTGATGAACATACATGGCCCATCACTTTTAGCTATTCGGTCGGCAGTTATAGCACAAAAGGCGGCTTCAAAACTGGCCTGCTTTTTTCTTTAGCTTTTACTATGCAAAGAGCCGTAGCTTCGGAGTTGGCATATTTTGCGCTCGGCAGGATATTGACCGAACCACATGTAATTCCGATAGTCTATATGTTCGTGGGCATCATTATGTCTTTTGCCGGGGCTTACATTATAGGCGTCGGTAAAAACCTTGAATTTTTTGAAGGTATGGAAAGAACTATAATGAAATTATTTTATCCTAAAAAAAAGCTTAAATTGCATCCGCACGGCAATAACAATAATACCTTGGATCAATCGGGATTAAATGACAATAAAAAACGGCTTATCTCTCTTAAACCCGTGCCTGTTTATCTTGTACTTTTACATGGATTTATTGCCGGATGGGGTACGGGAGCCTTTGCCATTATAATTTATACGGCTCTTGTGCCTCAAATGCCAAACTCTTATGTAGGCTTTATGCCCGGATTGCTTTTTGGTTTTGGAACAATGACGACCCAGATAATTATAGGAGCATTTATAGGTAATTTTATGCAAAAAATGAACCTTTCAGAACACGGCATTCAATTCATTGCAAAAAAAACATCCGGCCTCACCCTTTTCTGGGGAGGACTTTCTTTTATACTCGCATCAATCTTGGAAATTATTTTTCCACAATTAATAAAAACAGGAATCGTAACGCCGATTAGAGTCCACAATCTTCACAACCTTGGAATAGGGTTTTTTCTTGTAATCTTTATAATCTTTATAATTATGGTAATTTCTTTTATAAATTCATTCAAATATGTTAAACAGCATGCGGAAGATTTTATATAATGATTAATATTATTAATAATTGCTATTACATGTACATGTTTGATATCTTTGCCATCTGCACATCCGGCTTTCCTATGTAAAATCCTTGCGCATAATCTACGCCTATCTTTTTTAATTTTTTTATTATCTCGTAAGAAGAGACATGTTCTGCTATTGTTTTAATGTTAAAGGCCTTAGCCATTGAATTAAGGGCAACAACAAAACGGTAACTATCCTCCGAAGCACCGATATCCTTCACGAAATAACCGTCAATTTTAACGTAGTTCACTTTTAATTTCTTTAAATAAAACAGCGATGAAAAACCTATGCCAAAATCGTCAAGGGCAAATTTAAAACCTTTTGATCTGAAAGCTTCTATAAAGCTTGCAGCAGATTCAATATCGTTTATAGCAGCTGTTTCCGTTACCTCGAATGTTATGTTCTTAGATGGAACTCCGAATTTTTTTACAAGTTTTTCAACTTTATTTATAAAATCAAAAGAAGTAAGTTCTTTGCCGGAAAGGTTTAAGTTTATCATAATATTGTCGTTTTTCTCCTTTTTAACTAACTTCAGGGATTTTTCTATCATGATAAGGTCAATATCTTCGATAAAAGAGAATTCTTCGGCTATTTTTATATATTTGTAAGGGAGAAGCAGATCGCCGCTTTCATCCTTTATCCTCATAAGAGCTTCATATTTATTAATATTCCGTTGTTTATTGACGCTCCTGCGGTTTCTCAAATCAATAATCGGCTGAAAAGCCGGGACTATCTTGTCCTCTTTCATAGCCTTAAGAAGATAATTTTTAAGCTCGATTTTTCTATTGTGTTCCTCCTCGTGTTTCAATATTTCGCTATAATCCATTATATTGTTTCCGCCAAGCTCTTTTACCCATCCTATTGTTTCCTCTACTTTAGATATAAGATCGACTGGAGTCATGTTTGAACCGTTTTTATATAAATAAACCCCGCCGCTTACGGTGAAAAAAACAGGGGTTTCCCCGACCTTAAGCTGCTTATACCGCAGCATAAATATATTCTTTAGCCTTAAAATGATAGGGTTTCGGTCTGTAACATCCCTCACCCTCAGGACAATAAAGAATTCATCTTCGCCAAACCTGGATATTATATCGGTCTGTTTAAAAGAATATCGAAGCACCTTTGAAAACTGGAGCAAAAATTCATTGGCTGTCTGGTATCCTAATCTATCGTTGATGAATTTAAATGAATCTATATTCAAACCGATAATCAAAAAATCGGCTTTATTAAGATCCGATTGAACTATAATATTTTCCAGCTCCGTAAGAAACCGGTCCTTATTGTAAAGACCGGTGAGCTTGTCGCGGTTCTTGATAGTATCTATCTCGCTTATCATAGTTCTGATACGAAATTCATTAACCCTTTTTAAAATAAAATCCCTTAAAATCATTATATTTTTCACAATAAACGTATAAGCATGGTAAGCATAAAAATATTCTTCATTCTCTATAAAATAAGAAAGATTTAAAATTTGCCTGTGGGCTCTAAAATGATGCCGCTCGATTATAGAAATATCATTATTATCTGCAAAATACATCTTGAACTCGGAGCTTTTATATAATGCCGTCATTTTGCATTCCCCGTACGACGGAAAATCTTTACACCCTTTTCCTTCTATCAGCGCATTAATAAGATCATATAGCTGGCTTTTTACGGTTTCTTCACTGACGCTTTGCAGAGGTTCATAATTTAAATCCATTATTTCGACAATTTTTCTGTCGTCTTTAAGTAACGGCATAAAATAGCCTTCCGCAATGTAATTTCTGACGCTCAGAAAAGTTTCATTGATGCCGAGGGGGCAGGCCGTCATGACCACATTGGACATGGCTATATTAGACGTGACTGCATTAGAATCAAGTATTTTAATGCCGTTTACGGCGAATTTTTTGTCTTTTTCTTGTCGTTTATAAGCGTCAGCATAATTATTGGCGCATTTAAGCATGGGCTTTCTGCTTAATTCCTTAAAGATAAAATCAAGACCCGACACTAAGGTGGAAAGGGGCGTCCCGAGTTTATAATAACCCTCACCTATTTCTTTGATGATTGGCCGAAAGTCCTCGATTGTTTTTTCGCTGGGGGCATCAAATAGGCCGTTCAACAATAAAAGCATCTTTTCTTTCATAACCTGCTCTGGTGAAATAATATCATGAAGAAACAAAGATAAATCGGTATTAAAAAGGGTTTTTTTATGAAAATCGTTTATGATTTCGTCTAAATAAATCTTCAGGTCAAGCATGTTTTTGTAATCCGTAATTTATCATTTTACCGGAAATAATTTCTTCTTATAGGTTTTAAAATATTTAATCACATTATTGTAATAGTAATCGGACAAAAATTCTTTTGAACCGATCCTGTTTGCCACAAACGATGGACCCGTGTTATAGGCTAAAAGGGCGAGCTTTAAATTTTTAAACCTGTAAAGAAGGTTTAAAAGATAACGGGCACCCACTTTTATATTTAAAGTAGGATCGTAAAGATAATTAGGCGGCAAGTAATTTAAAGAACTTATATTATTGTCGCCCAGTTTGCTTGATCTTATCTTATATTTTTTGATCAAATACAGGGCTGTAACGGGGCGAACCTGCATAAGCCCTACCGCTCCCATACTGGAATAAGAATAATTAAAAAAAGAGCTTTCAACTCTTATGACTGCCAGTATTAACGCCGGATTTATCCTGTATTTTTCCCCTATTGTTTGGACTAAACCGGCTATTTTTGCTTCTTTGCTTTTCGAAAGACCCGAATCAAAAGAGTGTATAATCCTAAAAATAGCGGCCTTTTCGGTCTCGAACCTGATTTTTTGCTTTAATGCTATTATCTTCTGCCCGTCTTTAATATACTTGTGATAAACGGGGATAAAATAATATTTTATAAAGATAACGGTCGCTATAAAAACAAATAGTAGAATAAAATATGGCAGGAAATATCTAAGTTTTATTTTCTTCAGCAAGACTATAAGGCTTTTTCCAAAATCGCCGGCGCTTCGTTTTAAAAACCTTATCGGCTCTGGGCTTAAAATATCTAAAAATTTCTTCAAATTCTCCTCTAAATATCAAGTCTATCATTTTTATTATTTAAAATTAGTTAAAATTATTATTAGTTATTGAAATAATACTTCTTAATTTTATAATTCTACTAAAATTTTTAATAAATTCATTTAAATTTTTTAAAAAGATACCATATATTTTTCTAAAAGTCAAATTTTTCGGTTAATCTATTTAATACGATTTTAACGGATTTTGAATGCAATGAATTTAAGGAATAACCTAAAATAATTTAACTATTGACTTTATTTAAATTATTTTATTTAATAGTTTTAATGATTTAACGGTTGACAAATATTGATGGTGCGCCAAGAGCATTTTTGTTTAATTCTATCTGATGTCTAAATAGTTTTAAAAACCTAAAAAGTTTAATCTTTTTAAAAAAGGAGAACAGACAAATGGCTGATCAAAAAAAGAAATTAGCAATCATTGCGGTTCACGGAACTTTAGATATGGCTTATCCCCCATTAATTCTTGCCTCTACCGCTGCAACCCTCGACATTGAAAGCGCAATATTTTTCACTTTTTACGGCTTATCAATATTAAGAAAGGATATTGATACGTTCCTTAAAGTATCCCCATTGGGCAACCCTGTGATGCCTATGCCTATGCCTATTCCAACCATTGCTCAAGCCTTTCCAGGCATGACTGCCATGGCTACATCCATGATGAAATCCATGATCAAAAAACACGGCGTTGCTTCCATCAAGGAATTAATTGCGCTATGCCAGGAAACAGGAGTTAGAATGATAGCTTGCCAGATGACCGTTGATCTTTTCGGCTACAAAAAAGAAAACCTTATAGACGGATTGGAATACGGCGGCGCTGCAATGTTTCTGGAATATGCTGCAGATGCAAATATTCATTTAGCATTTTGAAACTTATATTTTAAATTTCCGTGCCGAAAACATTTTTTTTAACATCCTTATAAATTCTTATAAAAAATCCGGCTCATGCTTTTATGAAAAACTAAGGATAGACTAAGGATAATACTTACATATAATACCGGCTTTCCTGAGTTCAGGCAAGATTTGCCTGAACTAAAGGGAATTTTTTCGCTTTCGCTTGCGGAAATCCCCCTTTCCATTTATATTGACATTATATTTATATTGCAATATAATTATAAATATAAATTAATATATATGAATTATATAAAAAAGGGATGAATTTCATTATTATGGACAAAGAGAATAAATATGAAGAGGAAGCGGAACTTCTTAAAACTCTTGGACATCCAATCAGGCTAAAAATAATCGAAATCTTAATAAACAATCAGTCATGCGTTAGAAATATCTGGGTTAATCTCGGCTTACCCCAGGCAACCGTATCCCAACATCTTGTTTCTTTAAAAAACAAGGGCATAGTTAGTTGTAAACGCGATGGCGTTATGATGTGCTATAAATTAAACGACAAAATCATTGAAAAAATATTTAACACGGTCAAGGGCTATAAGAGAAAAACTGTCCACAATAATAGTCGTGATGAGGAAGCCGAGCCACAGACGCCTGTTTCCAGCAAATTACCTTTATAATCCACAATTTGAAATATATTAAACGATTGTCAAGTGATAAAAAATGGAGGGTTCTAAAAATATGCCAATTTATGAATATCAGTGTCAGAAATGTGGAAAAACTTTTGAAACCTATCAAAGGATAAGCGAAACTAATAAAGATATTAAATGCCCGGTTTGCGGAGCAGAAAAACCGGCAAGAAAGATAAGTGCATTTAACAGCGGCGGATTAGGTGGATATAACAGTACTCATTCATCATGTTCGTCAGGAGGGCATAGTGGACGTAGCGGATTTGGCTGAGCATAAAAAGCAGGCAGGTTGCCTGTTTTTTTAAAGACCTGTCCCTTAATCTTGGTTCTTTTTCAGTTTTTTCAGTTTCTTTTTCAGTTCCGTAATGTTGCTATCATTCTTTCTGGATTCAGCAGTAAGTTTATAGCGTCTTCAATCTTTATAACTATTATATCGCAATGCAATGCCGCTTTTAAAGCAAGCCCTTCACTGCCTATAACGCCTATGCCTATAAACCCCTGTTTGAACATAGCATGATCATTATAACCGTTGCCGATAACAACCGTTTCTGAATAACCCAATTTATAGACTATTTCTTTTTTTTTGTCTGCAGAACCTTCACCCTCGATTATAAAAAGCTTGGCATTGATACCTTTAACTGTTTGTTTGGCGCTTCCGAAGGTATCAGATGTTATTATATATATATTGACAAGCTTAGATAGGTCATTTACGAGATTTTTTACATGGTCGCTAATTACCCCGCCTTCCGCGAGCGTCCCGTTCATATCAAAAACAACATTGTTGATAACCGCTTCAGTGTTTCCGGGTATGGTAATTTTTATCATGTTTGCCTCCTTCGTTATACTTCATTTCATATTTTCCTATTATTTGTACTTGCATGTTTTTTGCATTTTACTTGACTCATCTCCCTTATCCAACCCGCTTAATGAAAGGAAAAAGTTTTATTTATATTTATATCATGTTTAAAAATTCTGTTTTTACAAGGGTTGTTACCTTATTGTAAAGATCGTCTAAATTATCATAAAATTCACGCTTTCCGGTTTTTTTAATGGCTAATTCGTATTTTCCGTCCTTTATAGTCTTATTGCCGATAATTATTTTAAGCGGTATGCCTATCAAATCAACATCTTTTAACTTAACTCCGGCGGATAACTTCCTATCGTCATATAGAACGTCGTTGCCGGCTTTTAAAAGATCGTTGTATATACGATCGGCAAGGCTAACGATCTTTTCGTCGCCGGTATTTAAAGAAACCACACAAACAATAAACGGACTGATACATACAGGAAGATTTATGCCATTCTCATCGGAGAATATTTCCACTAATGCCTGCAATGTCCTGCCCACGCCAATACCGTAGCAGCCCATAACAAAGTTTTTGCTTGCACCCGATTCGTCTAAAAATTTTGCATCCATCGTCAATGAATATTTTTCCCCGAGTTTAAATATATGCCCGAGCTCGATAGTATTTTTTACGGAAAGACGGCTTGCACATCTCAGGCACATATCTCCGTCACCGATATTTCTTATTTTCGCAACTATGTCAGGGGTAAAATCGCGATCTGGTTTAACGTTAGCCATATGGGCATCTTTTTCGTTGGCACCTGTGATCCAGTATTCTTGAGCCGTTATCTCTTCGTCAACGATGATAAGATTTATGCCGTGCAGTCTAAAAGGTCCCGCAAAACCGCATGGAGATCCTGTTATCCTTTCAACATCCTCTTCCTTTGCAAGTGTAAGGTCTTTAATCCCAGTCGCCTTTTTTAATTTATGTTCGTTTACCTCATGATCTCCCCTGACCATTGCCGCGATAAAACCCTTTTCGCTTTCATAAATAATAGTCTTTGCAAAACATGCTTTATCAATCTTTAAATATTCGCTGACATCTTCAACTGATTTTTTATCCGGGGTAAAAAGCTTTGTCATTCTCGGCTGCCTGCAAGACCCTAAAGACTCATGATATTCTTTTGCCCACTCGGCATCATCAAAAGATGCGCTGTACCCGCAGTTACTGCATACCACCACTTTATCTTCGCCATATTCGCTAAAAACCATCAGCTCTTCGGAAAATGATCCGCCTATTTCCCCTGAATCTGCCTTTATAAAACGAAATTCAAACCCAAGCCTTTTAAATATTCTTTCATACGCATTTTTCATTATCTTATAACTTTTATCAAGCCCTTCTTCGTTAATATCAAAGCTATAAGCATCTTTCATTATAAATTCTTTTGCGCGCATTAAGCCGTATCGTGGTCTGATCTCGTCCCTGAATTTAAGATGGACTTGATATAAAATTAACGGGAGTTCTTTATATGAACGAATATTTTTTTTAACAAGATCAGTAATTGCCTCTTCATAAGTCGGCGCAAGGCAAAAATCCCTGTCCTGCCTGTCTTTAAAACGGAGCAACTCTCTTCCGTAATCTTCATCCCTGCCAGATTGTCTCCACAGTTCAAGCGGCTGGACGAAAGGCATGGAGATCTCTATGGCACCTGCGCTATTCATTTCTTCCCTGATTAAATTTTCCAGTTTTTTTAAGGCTTTAAAACCAAGAGGCAAATACGCATATATTCCGCCGGAAATCTGCCTTATATAGCCGGCACGAAGAAGAAGCCTATGGCTTTTGATCGCAGCCTCTTTAGGATCTTCTTTTAAAGAAGGTATAAAAAATTTTGAATATCTCATCTTGTTTTTTCTCCTGTAATCCTTTCAATTTCGCTTATTAAAGCATCCAGTATCTCTTCATTGCCGTATTTTCCCACTACCTTACCCTTAGAAAACAGTACCGACTTGTCCTTGCCGCCGGCAACTCCTATATCCGCATGCATTGCTTCCCCCGGACCGTTTACTACGCAACCTATTATTGCCACTTTTATACTGGATTTAATAGAAGCAGACCTTTTTTCTATTTCCTTCGATAATTTTACAATATCGATTTCCGATCTTCCACAGGTAGGACACGATAAAAGCTCCACCCCCTCTTTTCTAAGACCGAGATCCCTTAAAATATGAAACCCTGCTATAACTTCGGTAACGGGATCATCGGTTAATGAAACCCTTATGGTATCGCCGATGCCTTTATAAAGCAGGATCCCAATCCCTATCCCGGACTTTATCGCCCCCGAAAAAACAGTGCCGGCTTCCGTAATACCGACATGCAAAGGATAATCCACCTTAGATGCTATTAGTTCATAAGCCCTAACCGTTGTGAGAACATCGGTAGATTTTAATGAGATCTTTATCTCATAAAACGACTCCTTTTCAAGAATGGCTATATGCTTGAGGACGCTTCCGACCATTGCCTCTGCAAAATCTCCGTCGTATTTGTCAAGCAGCCCTTTTTCAAGCGAACCGGAATTGACTCCGATCCTTATCGGAATATGCGTATTTTTACAGGCAGCAACAATCTCTCGTATTTTTCTTCTGTCGCCGATATTTCCAGGATTGATCCGCAAACCGGCCGCTCCCGCTTCAACTGAACTTAAAGCAAAAAGATAATTAAAATGAATATCGGCGACAACCGGAATCGTAACGTTTTGAATAATTGCTTTTAAAGACTTGGCAGCTTTTTCGGTATTTACCGTTACTCTGACTATATCGCAACGGTAACTCTCGAGCTCTCTGATCTGGGCAATGGTGTCTTGAGTATTTTCGGTGCCGGTATTTGTCATTGATTGGACAGATATGGGATAATTCCCGCCAATGCCAACGTTACCAATCTTTATATGTTTTGAGATTCTTCTTTTTATCATTATTTTATCATCATTGCATTATATTACGATATCACCTTACAACATCGTAATGCCCGGGAGGTTTAAAGAAATACCCAAGTATCCACTCTATTGCAATTTTTAAGTAGCCATGTGTTTCAAACCGCCGCATAGAAGTAACCGCGCTTATATTTCCGATATATTTAAATTTAGCGTGCTTTTTTAGGGCAATGCCGATGAATTTAAGGTCTTCTCCTGCGGGCATTCTTTCATCAAAACCGCCAACCTTATAATAAACATCTTTATGACAAAATATAAGTGCCATTGATGTCTTTGAAACAATATGGATAATGTTATTGAAATACATAAATGCCTTTGCCTTAAATGTTCCGATATCCGGTAAGAGTTTGGATGTTCCTATTAAATTCACAGTATTTTTAAAACTATCAAGTTTTTTTATAAATCCGTCATTCAAGAGCGTATCGGCATCTAAAAATAAAAAGACGTCCCCCCTTGATGATCTTGCACCAATATTCCTTGCCTCGGAAACACCACTAAAATTTCCGGCAATAAGCCTCACCTTGGAATAACGGCCGACAACCTCTTCAGTTTTGTCCTCCCCTTTGCTGACAACAACCGTTATCTCGCATATTACTTGATTAATATTTAAATTAGCTGGATCGGTGTATTTGTCTATAAAAATAACGCCCTTCTGACTTAATATCTTTTTAATGGAAACACCGATATATTTTTCTTCTTCATGGGCGGGAATAACGATAGAAACCATACACTATTTCCCTCTTTTCAGTATTACATTAATATTATAAATTAATATTATAATTTAATCACTTTAATCGCTCTTGTATTTTAATTACTTTAAGTATATTTTCAACGCTTTTACTAGTTTTCCATAGCGGTTGATAACCTGGAAATTTTGCCGCCTTTTTGATATCTTCACTTATCATCAGCTTTCTTTGCGGCGTTGAATAGAAATTCCCGGCTTTTTTCAAATAAGAAGCAAGATAGAGTTGCTCGGTCTGCCCTGGAGTAGGAATAAAAAATGCCTTTTTGCCAAGTTCGGCAACATCCATGATCGTAGTATATCCGGATCTTGAAACAACCATACGCGCCCTGTTCATTAACTCATCCCGTCTTTCCTTTTCAAGATACGAATAAATTACCGTACCATCAATCACCTCTTTGGTAAATTTACCGGGTTTTCCAAGCGAAACGGCAATTTTGCCTTTTAAAAACTTCAATTGGGAAAAAACATTTTCTTCAAAAACCGTTCTTGTGGGTTCCGGTCCCGATACAGAAAAGAGGTAGTCTATGTCTTTTTCCGAATCGTGATACTCATAATCGGATAAAATACCCACATATTCTACCTTATCCTTTAAAAAATATCTAAGATTATGCGACAGATCGCCGGAAAGTGAATTATTTTCATAATCCGGAACTATTATTTTTAAAAAATTATCCTGCAGAAAATGATTATAATATTCAGTAAACATTTCAGCCGGCAAAAGCCTTAACGGGGCAATAAACCTAAGTTGATGAAATATTAAATATGAAGGGATATCTTTAGAATAAGAGCCAAACCTTGAATCCGAAAGGATCATGTCTATTTTGTTATCTCTTGCTATTTTAGATACTTCTATATTCTCTTCCTTTATAATTTTTATGATCGCCGGAGCCGTCTTAATAAACCTGAATACAAATCCGATTTTATCGGAATACGGAGACGGATACGGCGTAGAGGTGATAAATCTGCAGCTGTCCTTAAGTTCCGATTTTAAAAGAAACAGGCTCCTGCCCGTACCGTATATCGTTACTTCATGAGATCCGTTGACAAGCCTCCTTATAACAGGCAAAGATCTTGTCGCATGCCCCAAACCCCAGCTGCATAGAGAATAAAGTATTTTCATAAACTAAATAAATTCATACTTATTCGTTTTCCGCATTTTTTTTAAAAAAATTCATTCCGTAATGCGGTAAAATAAAAAATGAAATAGCCACCATTGACAAATTGATTGCTCTCATAATGAGACTAAAGGTAAGCCCAAGATCCGAACCAAGACCTAAAAGATCAAAAAGACCGACCTGGGAAAGTTCATAAGTTCCGGCAGAGCCGGGTGCAAGCGGCAGGGCAAAAACAAGCATTGATACGGCAAACACTAATAATGTTTTGGAAAAACCCATATTAATGCCAAGATAATGGACTAAAAGCCATATCTGCAAAATAAGCGCTATAGTCTCTATCAGACTTAAAAATATGCTTAGAAACAGATACTTTACCCCCTTCATATAAAAAAGATGCAATTCTTTTTCAAATTCATTAATATATGCCATGATCTTTTTGATCATTTTGTTTAACAGTTTAAACCGCGACAAAAAAGTCAGGATCTTGGTAAAAAACCTGTTGTCTATTATAGGATTAACCAAAAATAAGAATGTTATGACCCCGACAAATATTCCGGAAGCAAATAAAAAAAGCCATATTTCTGACGGGAGGTAAAAAAATTTAAAACCGAGTATAAGGCCAAGATAAATAAAGATCAGAAATATTGAAAATTCTATAACCTTTGCCGCAAGCCCTGCCGAAAATCCCTGTTTAAATTCAAGCCCGTTCTTTTTTTTTAGAATAAGAGCCATAATGGCGTCTCCGCCAATAAATCCTGCAAATATCCCTGAAGGGGCGATATAATTTGCACTGAAACCGATTAACTTAATATTTATAAGATTTTTTAAATCTATTTTTGCATCATAAACATTAAGCGAATTATTAAAAGAAAGGGCTGAAAAAAATAGGGCAAGAAATGATATAAAGAATAAAACAATACAATCTATAATGCTTATGTGGCTGAGTGTTTTTAAAATACCGGCGGGCCCCACTAAGAAAACAAGAATGCCCACAAAAACCAAGCCTATCACTATCGAAAATATAAAGGCTTTATTCAATAGCTAACCTCTCATTGTTTTTTTACTCTTTAATAGCCTATCTTTAATAATAGTCTAAAAGATACAAAAATACTAAGATTATTAATATCAGGATAAATTGGAATACCACATAGGAACGCCGCAGAAGACACATCCGATATCAGCCACTTTATGTTCGATGGCTATACTTTTTATTTCCTTAATTTTAACATTTCTATAATTTAACGCATCTTCCACCATTTTATTAACGGCAGCTTTTGCTTCAGCGCTGTCGCAAACCCCCGAATATTCCATTATTATTCCAAATCCGTCTTCTTCGGATATTCCGATTGCAATAGCCGCCGATATCAGTTCCCCTTTTTTATCGCTTGTCATATAACCGTAAGCTATAGGAATAAGCGCACCTTTGGGATAAACGATCTTTTCTTTAAACTCCGCCTTCGGCGGAAGTATGGAACTAAGCTTTATAAGATTAGTATTACCTATTCCCGCTTTTAAGATTGCAACGTCAAAAGCTCCAAGTTTCGACGTTCCTTCAGATTCTCCGCTAGCCAGCGTATATATATCAGGGATCAATAACATTGATTATTACTCCTCCAATTATTTCACATTTTTATATTTTTTTATATTTATCCCTATTATTATTTCTCTAACAAGTTTAGCGGCAATAGCAGAAGTTCTCTCGGAATTATCGGTCGGCGGACAAACTTCGACCACATCCGCCCCGATCACGTTTAACTCCAAAAATATAAGTTCTATTGCGTCAAAAAGCTCTCTCGATGAAATACCTCCGGCTTCTAAGTATCCAGTACCCGGCGCATAAGCCGGATCAAGGACATCTATATCTATAGTTAAATAAACAAGACTGTTTTTTAATAATCCTATGACTTTTTTGATCGGTTCAAAAACATCATTCTTAAAAAGATGCGTATTGTTTCCAGCAAATTCAAACTCCTCCTTCGAACCGGAACGTATGCCGAACTGATACAGATTTCCCTTTTTTATTATTTCATGTACGCGCCTCATTACCGTGGCATGCGAGTATTTTTCGTTGTTCCATTCATCTCTTAGATCCGTATGCGCATCTATGTGAACAACCGCCAGTTCGGCGTATTTAGGCACAAATTGCCGTATAATGGGAAGAGTTACAAGGTGATCGCCCCCTATGCTGACTATTTTTTTTCCATCCTTAACTATCTGCATGGCGATCTTATCTATCAATGCAAGACTTTTATCAATATTGCCCCATGGTAAAATTATATCGCCGGCATCGCAAAATTTTAAATCTATAATTTCGTTAAAGACCGGACTGTAGTTCTCAAGGGTAAGCGAAAGATCCCGTATCTTTTTTGGAGCAAACCGCGCCCCCGGTATATTACTGGCGGTATAATCCATCGGGATGCCGATGAGAATAACATTTGAATCGTCATAAGCACTGTTATCATTAAAAAAAGAAGATGTTCTGAGCATATAATTTTCTTCAAACATTGTTTATTAAAAAAGCTCCTTTATGAATTTTGGTAGAATGAAAGCAGAATTGTGTATTTCAGGAGTATAATATTTAAAATTGCATTTATCAAAATCAAATTCCCTGTATGTTTCGTTGATTTTTTTAGGGTCGTATTTTTTAGAACCGACCGTAAAGCTCCACAATCCGCCTGGATATACAGGGATAGATGCAAGATAAAGCGACGATCTTTTATAGATCTTGCCGATGATAAGGTGAATATCCCTAATTAAATTTTCATTAAAAAAAGGGGATTCTGTTTGAGCAACAAATATGCCGTCATTTTTTAATGCAATGACGGTAGATTCATAAAAATCCCTTTTAAAAAGGCCCTCTGCCGGACCTATCGGATCGGTTGAATCTACAAGAATAATATCATAATGATCATTGACTGTTTTTAAAAAATCAATTCCGTCCCCGTTTAGGACGCTTACTTTTTGATCGTCAAGGCATGAAGACACGACCGGAAAGATTTTTTTCGATAACTCCACAACTCTCTTGTCTATTTCAATAAGATCAATATGTTTTACATATGGATTTTTTAAGCATTCTCTGACCACTCCGCCATCACCGCCACCGACAATCAGCACATTTTGGGGGTTTGGATGGGAAAAAAGAGGGATAAGCGCCAACATTTCATGATAAATAAATTCATTTTTATCGGTAAACATAACAGCATTATCAAGAACGAGCATTTTCCCAAATTCGTAGGTTTCATACACCGTAATCTCCTGAAAATTGGAATGTTCGTGATGTAGAATGGACTTAATACGCGTATTAATACCGAAATTGCCTGTCTGATTTTCAAAAAACCAAGCTTCCATCTAACTAATGTTAATTCTTAACTCTTCTATGAATAATTATGTTATATTTAATTTTAATTTATATTTATATAGCTTATTAATAAATAAAGCTTTCGGAGGTTCAAAGAAGGGGGTGCCTTCCCTGCCTTAACCACCTTAACGTTTATGTTTAACTCCTTAGCTTTTAACTTTAACTTTTAGCCGGGAGGCCATCCAAAAGTCTTTCCAGCCATAAAATGAATATGCAAATGCATAACGGTCTGCCCTCCGTCATTATTTGTATTGATAACAACCCTGAACCCTTTTTCATCAACCTTATATTCTTTGGCAAGTTCCTTTATTGTTTTAAATACCTCTTCGCCATTAAATCCTTCATCAATATCGTTAACAGAAGCGTAATGTTTTTTTGATATAATTAAAAAATGCACAGGCGCAACAGGATTTACATCTTTTATTACTATAAAACTTCCTGTCTCTTTGATTATACGACTTTTTACTTCTTTAGAAGCAATCTTGCAAAAAATACAGTTTTCTAAAATTTCAGCTGGCATAATATATTTCCCCGTAAAAAAACATATTTTGGTTTTGCAATTTTAGAAAAATTTTTATTTTTTATCAAGTTTTATTAAGTCTGTATTATAAAAAATTTATAAAATATAATCCACAATAAAAATAATAATCTTAATTCGTAAACCTTGTGGCTGGTAAAAGCAGGGTTTGCGGGATTTATGGAAGTAATTATTTCCTGACTCGCGATTTAAGGATAATAAGCCTGCGATAAAAACCGGCAAAATAAAGAAATTTGCTCCGCAAAACAATAAAAAGCAATAGGAGGGGGTTTAGCGATAAAATATCCACGCATTTATATTAAATATTATATTAATATATTAAACATCCATATTAAATAAATGTGCGGGATGCAGGTAAAAAGTACTACAATTGCAAATAACTTACGAGATTTTTAATTTTTAAAATGGCGTCTTTTAAAAACGGGAGTTGTATGATTCCAAAATAATCTAATACGATAACAACTGCTGCCACCAGCAGTATTATAATTAAGACCGTTAAAAATATATTTGTGGATTTTTTATCCGCTTTTTTATTCTCCTTCCTTTGAAGCTCTTTCATTTTTTCTCCGTCAAGTGCTACGGCTTTTCTTATTTCTTTCAGTATGGTCTGCTGGTTTATATTTGATATATCCTCTTGCAATTCCAGCGATTTTTCCGATACTTCTTGGCGTTCGTATAATGGTTTTTGAGACAGCTCTTGAGCGGCTTCTTTTTGAAGGATTTTTTGAGGGGATCCGGGTGTAACAACTCCCACACTTTTATTTAAGGTAAAAACATTTAAACAGACTCTACATATTACCTGAATATTTCTCTCAGGCAATAATGATTCGTCAATATCATAAGGAGTCATACAAGACGGACAATGGATACGCATTATTTTTTACCTTAGAAAAATCAATCCTAAAAAAATAAATATATTTTACACCGCTGTTTTATATATAATATAATTTTATATATAATATAATTATTAACATAAGTCAATTGAAAAAAAATATTTTGTTTAATAACTTTTAAAATATCTATCTATAAATAACATTAAATAACTTTTAATTTGTCATCATATCCAGTTTATTACTATTTTATTATTATATTGAGGGTTTATGCGGGGAACGCCTGCTCCGAATTTGTTATTGATAACAAGATTTATCGTTACAATGTGAAAGTGATGCCGCAAGACATAGAGGTATGGCTGGATGGAGGTAAACCAAATAATGCGGTAGTGCTTGACGTAGGTTACAATACTATTAATGTCTTTGTAATAGGAAACGGCAAACCCAACCCGTCGTATTCAAAAGGCTTTATCGATGCGGGGGTCTGCATAATCACATCGGCTATAGCGGGATGATATGAAGGATTGCCGCAAGAGTAATGCCGGTTGGTTATTGTTACCGGCAATGTTAAAATATACCAACGGGCGTTTAAAATCTTATAAAAGATTGACATATTTTGTTTATTCTTAATGGAGCCGGCGATAGGAATCGAACCTACGACCTGCTGATTACGAATCAGCTGCTCTACCCCTGAGCCACACCGGCAAAAAGTCAGTAGAATATTTATCATGGATTTATGAATATATGGCTATAATAATCCATGATTTATTAAATCTATACTGCGATCTTAATATTATAATTTTAATATATTTTCTACATTTTTAACAAAAGAGACCTTGTCCGGTTTGGATTCAATTTCATTGGCAAGAAGGGATATAAATTCATATACGTTTTTATTGTTAAAGCTATCGACTCTCATATTCGATTCTTTTAACTTGCTTTCAAATATCATTGAAGCGATAGGTCCTAAACTATTGGAAAACAGTTCCTTTATTGCCAGTATCTTTTTTAAAGGAACTGCAGCGGGCTCAGGCGCGGAAACAGGGGGATTTTCACCAAAAAACAATGACTCTTGAAGGTCGCTCCCCTGCTTAAACTGGGAAGCTCCTTCTTGACCTGTTGTTGACAATTTTGGCGCCGCACTGCCCAAAGACTGGCTAATCACCTTTACGAATTCTTCTTCGAGATAAGATGTTTCCATTTTCAGCAGATTGATATTTGAATTTTTTGTGCTTGCAATAAAAATAAAGCCGCTTCCGAATCCATGAACTATGATGTTATGCAACTCAAAATTCATATACAGAGATGTAATATCTATCGAAGATATGCCGTAAGACGCAAAAAGCCTGCTTAGCTCCAGTGATATATTTTTGATGTCGGATTCGGCTATCTCACTGTTTTTTGAGCCGGACTGCAAAACCTCGCCATCTATTGACGAAATGGCGCATACTTCTACGCCGGCAATAGACAGCACCTTGTCTATTATACTTTTATTTCCGTTCATTTGATTTATAAATTTATTTAGAACCGCTTTCCAGCAGTTTGACAGCCTCCATTTGGGTTTTAAGAGGTTGAACGGCGGATGAAATCTTAAGGCTATAAATTATATTGTTGTCGTTCATGATTATCTTTTTATAATCGTGAGCCTCGCATAGGAGGCTTTTTAAATTCTTAAAATCTATGATATTCCCTAAGTTTTTGCCATGCTCGTAAAGAAATATCGTGTCAGCGGAGTCAAAACCTATGTCCTCTATGCCTTTTGAATATATAACCTTACCCCCGCTGCTATTTACAACTAAAACGCCCTCCACCCCGGGTATGTTTGCGAGGTTTTCCCCTATTGAGGTAATGGCTTTTGTATCAACTTGGGATATATTTTCATCGCGACCTGCATCGTAATCGGTGCTTGGGAAAGATTGCACATAATCTTCAGGTTCCTCTGCTTCCGCGGCGCCGATAAGTTTCATTATCTCGTTAAAAGTTTTATCGAGCGAAACAACGGGCGGAGGTTCTCCGATATTTACCTCAATACTAACGGAACCTTCAGTTTCATTCAATTCTTTGAATGCATCGAGGTCTTTTTTCGCCCCAAAAACGGCATGAGCTATTTTCCCTTCCTTGCAATAAATAATTCCATTTTCGTCGGAAGTAGAAAACACAAGCCTGACATTGTCAAAATTTGAAAACTGCTCTACCTGATATTTTATATCTTCTATGATCATAATAGAATAAATTGAACCGCTTGCTTTTTTCAGTGACTATGTAAATTATTTAAAATTATTTAAATATTACTACATTGTCTTGAATATTACTATTTATCTCGATAACTTCAAGCACAAATAATAAAAAAACACTGAGTTTTATTATACACGACACGGAAGAAAAAGTAAATCTTAAACGGACATAAGATTATGAAGCTATCAAAAATTTATGGAATATGGCGTCCCCAACGGGATTCGAACCCGTGTTGCCGCCGTGAAAGGGCGATGTCCTGGGCCGTCTAGACGATGGGGACAGAAACAAAATAACCTTCGGCTTATTATAGAATTACATGTAAAAAAACGCAAGACAAATCTTGTTCCCCAAAGATTACCGGCTTAATGAAATCAATGCTCCCTTAAATTCCTGCCGTTAACCTTTAATATTATCCTTGAAGATGATTCAAGCATCATTGTCCACCTTAGCGTTTCAGCGGGGGTTTTACCCCATGCGAAAGAGCCATGCGATCTAATCATAAATATGCCGTGATCTTGAAAAATATCGTTCATCCTGAAATTTATTTTATTTCCGTTTCCTGATTTGATATTTTCAATGAAATCGAGAGGAAAAATATATACAAATGGAAAAAAATATGCTGTTTCAAAATCCAATGGAACAATTTTTTTTAGATTTGGGTATACGTTTGAGGAAAATGCGCGCGAAGTGCGGGAAATATCGTTTATTTCCCGTATTTTCTGAATTTTAAGAAGATTATCGCACAGGCTTAAAGCTATAGCCGATTCCGGATGAGCGTGAAAAACAGATGAATAAGGAAAACTTTTTAAAATAAACTTGTGAACTTCAAGTTCGGAAGAAGCGCCTTTAGAATATTCATCATTTTCTAATATAGATGTAAGCGTAATATCGTCAATTTTTAAATCGAGCAAACTTGCACCGGTTTTTGTTATAAGCATTTCTTTGCCAAGCCCTGAACTTATATTGCCATTACACGTATCAATCAGGTTTTTATCAAACGCGATATTGCAAACAGACCGCATCTCCTCGATTTTCTTAAAATAGAGTTTTTTTTCTTCTGTTTTATTAATATTCATCATTTATCAAAATATCAAAAAATTCCGGTAAGAATTGGATCATGATTGTTTGTTTTTACCGTTTTATTATGTTAAAATTTTAAGATTAAATCAATAGTTATCTTTTTTCCCAAAATTGCCGCAAGCAATTTCTTAAATGGATTACCGCTTCGGTCGTCTCCAGCACACATCAAAGTTTCGCTTTGATAAGCGTGTGTTGACAGGTGTCACTTTCGAAGGAAGCAGGAATCTATAATCACTTAAATTACTTAAATTACTTAGTGCTGGAATATATAAATAAAATAGTTTCCATTGCAGGATTTGGGATTAAGTATTTAGTTTGACTAATTTTATGCTTGATGATATGATATAATTAAATAATAATAATGGGGGCGCAATGGTTTCGACGGGGATGATTAAGGCTCTAAGCGGCATGTCGAGGACGTCTTGTAGGCTCGTAAAAACATTCAAGGCATAAATATAATCGCAGAAAACTACGATTACGCATTAGCCGCCTAATATCGGCTAACGTCCTTAAAGCTAAAACCTGTAGGATTTAAGGGCGACAAATACAGGTTAGGGTATTTCGTCTTCCTTTAGCGAAATACTTGAAATTTTTGAAGGACGGCTGAAAAAAGGTCTTGTTTGTTCTTTGCTTTTTGAGGCTGTGTTTTAAAGAATAAACTAAACATGTAGAAGCCTGAGTTTTAGATCTTCGGACGCGGGTTCGATTCCCGCCGCCTCCACCATTTTTAATACCGCTTTTAATACCACAAATTTAATACCACAAACTATGTCATCTTCCAAATCTGCTAAATCCGGCATCAAGATCGTTTCCGAAAATCGCAAAAGTTCCTTCAAATACGAGCTATTAGAAAAATACGAAGCCGGCATTTCTTTGACGGGTCCCGAAATCAAGTCAGTTAAAACGGGAAGGGTCAATTTATCAGACGGCTATGTTATCATTAAGAATGGGGAAGCCTTTTTATTGAATGTCCATATAAGTCCTTACGAAAAAGCAAATCGCGAGAATAAAGATCCTTTCAGAACGAGGGTGCTCTTATTGCATAAGCATGAGATCATGAGGCTTTTAGGAAAAACAAAAGAAAAGGGGTTGACGGTGATTCCTCTAAAGATGTATCTTAAAAGCGGAAAGGCTAAAATAGAGATAGCCCTTGCAAAAAGTAAAAAAATATTCGATAAAAGATCGGATATAAAAGCAAGGGAACAGGAAAGAGAGATTGAAAGGGCTATGAAAAATAGAAGATAAAACCAAAGAACAGCCCGCAAGGTTCCAAAGGGAAGGGATTTTACGGCAAGCAGCGTAAAAATAAAAAAATAAAGGAAGATCAATTTGGAGGGATTTTAAATGTTTAGATTATTCAAATCTTTTATAAAACATGCCGGAATTTCTTTATTTGCTTTACTGATCATAGTAACATTTTCTTATTTATATGTTTCAAATGCAGAAGCAAAAATATCCAGCGCCCCGGATTTTACTCTCAAAGTATTAAATCCGAAAGCCTCCGGATACAAATTATTTTCTTTGAAGAAGTTCAAAGGACATATCGTTATTATTAATTTCTGGGCTACATGGTGCCCGCCGTGCAGAGCGGAGATGCCCAGATTAGTTCGTTTTTATAATGCATATAAAAATAAAGAGGTGATGGTGGTTGGAATTAATGTGAATAATTCGCTATCCGGAGTTAGATCATTTACGAAGCAGTATAATATTTCATATCCCGTTGTCTATGCTTCTTCAAATGTAATAAGCGAATATGGCGGCATTAACGAGATC
The DNA here is from genome assembly GCA_021818985.1 of bacterium. GTDB lineage: Bacteria > SZUA-79 > SZUA-79 > Acidulodesulfobacterales > Acidulodesulfobacteraceae > JAKASO01. The sequence continues at coordinate 60,838 of JAKASO010000007.1, read as the reverse complement.
CCTCAAACATTCTTTATTTCTAAAAATGGCAAAATTATATACCACTGGATTGGCGAAATCCCTCACAAAGTGTTATATGGTATTACAAATAATTTGCTTAAGCCGTAAACTGGTCATCTTTTTAATACCTTGCTAAATTCTCTCATTCTGTCAAGGGCGGTACCTTCTTCGTCCCTGATCTCTTTGCCTACTAAATATATAAAGACGTCCGAAAGAGTGGGAACGGCTCCGTCTTTTTTCTTTAGCATATCTTTAAGGCTTGCCGGAGTGTTAATAGCTATAATCTTGCCTTTGTCTATTATGGCAATGCGATCGCAGTTTTCAGCTTCTTCGATATAATGAGTGGTTAAAAAAATCGTTACATTTTCGGAAGCCCGAAGTTTATTTATAAATTCCCAGATATTGATCCTTGTTTGAATATCAAGCCCAGCCGTCGGTTCATCAAGAAACAAAACGGCGGGTGAATGCAGAAGTCCCCTTGCAACTTCGAGCCTGCGTTTCATTCCGCTGGAAAATAGTTTCACCGCCTTATTTTTATAATTATACATATCAACAAAATTCAGAATAAAATTTATGCGGTCTTTCGCATATTTTTTTTCCATTCCATATAATTTTGCATGGAACATCATATTTTCATACGCTGTTAGATCGTTATCGAGCGTCGGATCCTGAAAGACCAGCCCGATAGACCTCCGAACCCTCTGTCTTTCCCCGATCGTATCATAATCATTTATATATGCTTTTCCGCTTGTCTGCCGGCTAAGCGTGCATAATATCTTGATTGTTGTCGTTTTACCGGCTCCGTTCGGACCTAAAAAGGCAAAAAACTCCCCTTTTTTTACATCGAACGATATATCATTTACGGCTATAATATCCGGGTATTTTTTGACAATATGTTCCACCTTGATTGATATACTATTATTATTGTTGTCTTTCACCGCACCTTTCCATCATGCCTATTTAATTATTTATTTAATTATTTCCCAAAATTGCAGCAAAAAATTTAAGTCTCAACTGCATAGGCGAAAAATCCATTTAAAAAATTTTAAGAAATTTACAGCGGTAAATTTTGGATCATTTTCTCTTTATTCATGTTTATATTATATTATGCTATACTATTAAAAACAAGGATCGTCTGTATTTTTAACCTGTGCGTTAAAATTATAAACAGCTCCCCGCACTTTCGCCAACCGCAAGGTTCCAAAGGTTCCAAAAGACCCAAGGGAGCCAAAGACGGGGATCATGAAAATAATTATTTTATGACACGCAAATTAAAGTTAATGTTTTGAATGTATATAACTTTTTAAAATGAATGAAGAAACAATCATTTTGCTCGGTCACGGCTCACGAAGATCAGAAGCTAATAATATACTCAAAAGCATAGCAAAGATAATAAGATCTAAATTATTAAAAGAAAATGTGGAATACGCCTTTTTAGAGCTGGCAGAACCCAATATAAAAGATGTGTTGGAAAAATGTATAGACAGCGGTTCCAGTTTAATTTACGTAATACCTTATTTTTTATATTCAGGCAATCATGTATCACGGGACATCCCCGATATTTTAAACGAATATTCCGTAAAATACCCGCATATAACAATCAAAATAGGGGGCTACCTCGGCATTGATGAAAGGCTGGCGGAACTTGTTATGGAAAAAATAGAAACCATCAAATCGGCGTAGAGCCCTTTTATTATGAAAAACAGCGAAAACATGACCGCAATTATAATACCTCTTACAATAAAAACTAAAGTATGGATCGAAAAAGATGGAAAGCCTGTTTTCGGAATGGGAAGATTTCGCCTCCTTCAAAAAATTAAAACAGAGGGATCAATAAGTAAAGCGGCAAAAGAACTCGGCTTTTCTTATAAAAAAGCGTGGAGCTATATAAACCTCATGGAAAAAAGATTCGGTTACCAGCTCGTCAATAAACAAATAGGCGGAAAAAATGGCGGGGGTTCTATATTAACTGAAAATGCAAAAAGGCTGATAGCGGATTATGAAAACCTTGTTGAAGCCGAGGCGGCTTTCATTAAAAACTTTCAATATATTAACGATAGGAAGAAGTGATTTATCATCAGCATATACCACATCTTTTGCATCCGTCAAAACAGCCCGGGGTTATTTTAAATTCCAAAGCTGTTTTATATTCGTCTATCAGATATTTTTTCGATAACCCCTGATCTATAATCTCCCACGGCAAGAGTTCGTCAATAGAAAATTCTCTCATAAAGTCTTCTTCTCTAAAACCAACAGAACCGATAGATTTTTTGATACTTAAACCGCTTTTAAAAGAACGGATCAAAACTTCGAGGGATATCCTTGACCCCCTTGCAAAAAATGCTTCTATATAAGCGGCTTTAACAGAATTGATATTTAACTTAAGATTAGGCAGATCCGATAATTGTTTTGAAATAAAATCTATCTTTTTTTTAAGTATTTTCACATCCTCAAAATTTTTCCATTGAAGCGGCGTCCATGCCTTTGGAACAAAAGGGCTAAGTCCTACGGTCAGGTTTCCGATTCGTCCCTCTTTTTTTGAAGCATCAATAAATTCTTGGCGCATCGCTTTGATAAGTTTTATGGTATCTTCGATATCTTTTTGCTCCTCTAATGGCAAACCCACCATAAAATAGGTTTTTATATTAATTATTCCGCCTTCTATTATCCTTCTAACCGCGGTAATAACTGCATCATTTTCAATATTTTTATTTATGACCTTTTTAATCCTTTCCGAACCAGTTTCAACTCCTAAGGTAACGGTTTTCAAACCGGAATTTCTCATTAATTCCACGTTGTTTTCGTCAAGACAGTCAAATCGCACCGAAGAAAGAGAAAACATTATGTTAGATTTAAGCGAATGAACCATATAATTTTTTATATTATCGTTATCCATAGCCGCCAAGCCGACAAAACCAACCCTGTTACCGTTTTTCGTCATAGAAATGCCATTTAACACCGTTTCCGTAGAAGATTCCCTCGACGGCAAATAAATATATCCTGCGCTGCAAAATCTGCACCCTCTTTTACATCCCCGTGCAATTTCGATCATGTTCATCGAGCTTAATTCGGAATACCGTGTAGTCACGGCACTGGTAGAAGAAGTAAAACCGGCAAACCATTTTCTTTTGACTTTTGCCGGATAACTTTGCTTTACTTTTATATCTTCGAGCGCAAGTCTATTACTTTTGCTGAATATGAAATCGTAACCGGAAGGCACATATATGCCTTCTATCTTTTTTGCTTCTTCGATAATATCAAACTTATCTGTTTTATTCTTTATTATTATTATAGAGTTATTCTTTATAATATCGAAAAAATCAGGAAATATCGCTTCTGCTTCGCCGACGAACAAAAGGTCGAAAAGCGGGGCTGCCGGTTCGGGGTTTAAAAAAGCGATAACCCCTCCCGCCGCTATTAAAGGAAAGGTTTTATCTCTATGTTTAGATAAAAACGGTATGCCTTCGGCTTCGTAAATTTTTAATATATTGTAAATGTCGTTTTCGTAGCTTAATGAAAAAAAGATAAGGTCATAGCTTAATAACCTCTTTCTTTTTTCGATAGATATTATTCCTTTAGAAATGTCGTCCTGTAAAAATGCCCTGTCGCAGGAAATAAATCCGGAATTATTTATTAATTCATAAACTTTTAAAAATCCAAGGTTCGACATTGCCACACCGTAATAGTTAGGGAAAACTACGACGGCATTTACCAGACTGCTTCTATGCAAATCCTTTAAACCTGTTTCAGAACCAATATATGTATCGTATAATCTGTTTATATAACTTTTCATTAAATAAATGCAATTAGACAACTACACTGTAAATGCGCTAATTGCGGACTGATCTCAATCAAGACGGAGGGTTTTTCCGGCGGTTTCATGGCATTTCAATCTGCCTGCTTGCGCATAAAAGTCGGAATATCATATTTCTCATTTTCATAATCATCCTCTTCTTGCGCATCTTCAAATTTAGAAAAATATTCACCTTCTTCTTTTTTTGAGGTTTTAAAAGCCACATTAATATTATCTATCGGGGATAAGATTGGCGCCGGGCTTATTTCTGGCGCCGGGCGCACCTGCCCGGCAAATTCCTTGCCGAATCCCGTAGCTATTACGGTAAGCATCATCTTTTCTTTCATTAATTCGTCTATTACCGCACCAAAGATAATATTTGCATCGGGATGAGCTTCAGAGCGTATTTTTTCCGCGGCTTCATTGACATCGAACAGCGTAAGATCGGGACCGCCGGTAATGTTTATTAATAACCCCATTGCCCCTTCAATACTAATGTCTTCCAATAGCGGACTGGCTATCGCCCTCTGGGCGGCTTCAAGCGCCCTATTTTCTCCCTCGGCAATGCCGGTACCCATCAGAGCCATGCCCATTTCCGACATAATGGCCTTTACATCGGCAAAATCAACATTAATGAGACCATGTATATTAATAAGATCGGAAATTCCTTTAACAGCCTGCAATAAAACCTCGTCAACTTTTTTAAACGCCTCTACTATGGAGGTTGTTTTTCCTGCAACTGCAAGAAGCCTCTGATTCGGTATTGTGATAACAGTATCAACCGCCAGTTTAAGTTCTTTCAAGCCTTCTTCAGCCTGGGACATTCTCTTTTTGCCTTCAAATATGAACGGCTTAGTTACAACGGCAACCGTAAGAGCGCCCGCTTCTTTTGCGATTTGCGCAATAATGGGCGCCCCTCCCGTTCCGGTGCCTCCGCCAAGTCCCGCAGTAATAAAAACCATATCGGAGCCATTTAGTACCTCATAAAGTTTCTCTTTGTCCTCCATTGTGGCGCGTTTACCTATATTAGGATCCGCTCCTGCGCCTAAACCCTTCGTGATCTTTTCCCCAAGCTGAATTTTGATATTGGCGGTGCTTGCCCTTAATGCCTGAGCATCGGTATTAGCTATAATAAAATCGGCTCCGGTTACGCCGGATTTTATCATAGTATTAACAGCATTACCACCACCGCCGCCAATACCGATCACTTTAATCTTTGCAGCCAGTTCGGTATTTTCAATAAATTCTAACATGGCATTGATCCTCCATAAATCATAAAATCATAAATTATTAAAAAAAATCTTCAAGGAGCTTTAGAAGCCTCGATTTAATATTTTCAAATATATTTTTTCCACCCTTTTTAAATAAGGGCTCTTTATTTTTATTGTTCTTAAAAGCATATAAAACAAGACCCACTCCTGTGGAATATATCGGAGAATTTATAACATCGGTTAAACCGCCGACGCCTATGGGAGTCCCAATCCTTACCGGAGCGCCGAAAATATCCTCCGCAAGTTCGGCACACCCTTCTATTAACGATGCACCGCCGGTAATAACATAACCTGAGAGCATCTTATTTTCCAGACCGTTCTTCTCGATATTTTTTCTTATCCACATAAAAATCTCAGCCATTCTCTGCTCTATGATATTACCGAGCACTTGACGGGATATAGTGCGGGGGGGTCTCCCTCCGAAACCGGGAACTTCTATCACTTCATCTTTTCTCGCAAGAGATTCTTTAGCTATTCCGAATTTCGTCTTTATTTTCTCAGCTTCCTGAGGAATCGTTTTTGTCCCTAAAGACACGTCACTCGTAATGCTCTGCCCTCCTTTCGGGATAACGAAGGTATGTATTATTGTTCCCGCAGAAAATACCGCCACATCGGTCGTCCCTCCGCCCATGTCTATCAAAACAACGCCCAATTCCTTTTCGTCTTCGGTCAAAACAGCTTCACTGGCGGCTATCTGTTCAAGTACTATATCAGAAACATCTAATCCAGCCTTATTAGCGCATTTGACAATATTCTGGGCAGCGATGCTCGAAGCCGTAACGATATGAATACGGGCTTCAAGCCTTAAACCACTCATGCCTATCGGCTCTTTAATATCGTCCTGATCGTCAACTATATACTCCTGTGGAATTATATGAATAACCTCATTTTCCAAAGGTATGGCAAGGGTCTTTGCCGCAGACAGGACCCTGTCCACATCTGACTGGGTAACTTCCCTGCTTTTAACAGCTACAATTCCCCTTGAATTAAAGCCGCGTACATGGGAACCGGCAATGCCGACGATAGCTTCCTGTATCTGATAACCTCCCATTAGTTCGGCTTCTTCTACAGCCTTTATGATAGAGGCAACGGTATTTTCAATATTTATCACTACCCCGTTTTTTAAGCCGTTCGATACGCTTGAACCTACCCCGATTATATCAAGGCCGTCTTTTTTAACTTCGGCAACGATAGCGCAGACTTTGGTAGTTCCGATATCTAAACCTACTATTATGTTGTTACTGGTCTGCAAGTTTAGCTCCGTTTATATTTTTAAAAAATTATTTCCATATATCCGGCAGTATATGGATCTTTTTATAATTTGCCGGAAGAACGCGCGAACCCCGGTTTACCGCCACTACCGCTTCGTTCTTGTATTCAAGATTTATATAAGGTTTATATTTCAGGTTTATTGTTTTGATCTCGTAAAGTAGTTTATTTAATGTTTTAAATTTTTGTCTGAAATTCCCCTCTCCAAATTTAATCTCATCGCCTTTTTTCGTATATACCACGATAGCATCGTCTTTTTGTATATGAAGCTCGCCTATATTGTTTGTCAGAACAGAGCCTTTGCTTATCTTTAAAAAATACAGGGCCTTTTTAAGTAACATCAGGTATTTTCCGATGTTTTTAGATATCATCGAATCATTTATGCCGGTTATAGCAGGATAATCGTAGCCTGTTTGTCTGTCCGCCCTTCCGATTACATAACCGGCACGGCTGATATAATATAACCTGCCGGCATTTAATATCGCTTTAATTTTTCTTTTCTTTAAGATTATGCCTATTTTGTCAGGAAATTTGCGATAAACCGTGATATCTTTAAACCATTTATCTTCCGCTATCAATCTTGAAACCCGTTTTAAATTAATACTTAATAAATTTTCTCCGTAATATAATCCCGATAACCTCAAAACCGTCATTTTCTCTTTTCTACCGATATTTTTCCCAATGACAGATACCTTTCTCATCCTGAATATCTTTTTCTTAAAAAAATAATAGTTGTAATTATTGGTAATGAATAATACGATTACCACACCTGCAGCCGTTCCACCTATCAAATACAGAATTTTTAAAAAAAACTTCATTGCGATAAATTACTAAATAATTGCATCTTCTAAAATATTTTCCATAAGACTGTCAAAACTTATCCCTCTTTTCTGCGCTATCATCGGAACGATGCTAAGTTCGGTCAGCCCGGGAAGCGTATTGATCTCAAGAACATACACACTTCCATTTTCGTCAAGTATCAAATCTGTCCTCGTTACGCCTTTGCATCTTATTACGTTATGGGCGGTTACCGACGACAGTTCGCATGCTTTATACTCCCGTGCCGTAAGAGACGGTTCAAGTTCGTATTTTGTTTTTCCTTTAGTATATTTGGCTTCGTAGGAATAAAAAGCATCTCCCGGCATCACCTCAACACATCCCAAAGGCTTCCCCCACATTACCGCAAACTGGATCTCCCTGCCCTTAATATATTTTTCTATCAATACTTCATCGTCATAATTCAAAGCGTTATTTAATGCAGCGGCTAATTCTTTTCCGGCAGAATATACGATTGAAGCGCCTATACTGGAACCCTGAGCATTAGGCTTAACAAAATAAGGCGGTGAAAAATCTTTGGTTTTACTCTTTAATGACGCTTCGGATTCCCCAGCTTTAAAGGAAATAAACGGCGGAACTTTAAGGTTATGATGTGTAAACAGCACCTTTGATATTATTTTATCCATTCCTATCGCGCTTGCGCTCACGCCCGAACCCGTGTATGGCACACCGGCAACCTCAAGGGCAGCCTGAATTCTTCCGTCCTCTCCAAACGTACCGTGAAGAGCAATAAAACACAGGTCTATTTTTTTAACGTTCGAAAAAAACTCCCCATCAAAATCAAGGCCTTTCGCGTTATAACCCGTCTTTAGAAGGGAATTTAAAACGGCGGTTCCGGTTTTTAAAGAGATCTCACGTTCTGCCGAGTTTCCGCCCATAAGTACACCTATTTTTAGATTCTTTAATTTATCCTTCATTTAAATTTAAGTGCATATAAATACATAAATATAAATATATTTATAATTTTAAATAATTTTTATCTCTGTTTTCAACTCTATGTTTTTCTGAACCAATGCTGTTTCCTGAATTATCTCGATTAATTTTAGTATGTCGCTTGCCCGTGCATTACCTTTATTCACTATAAAATTAGCGTGCTTTTTAGATATATAAGCGCCCCCGCTGGATACTCCCTTAAAGCCCATTTCATCAATTATTTTTCCCGCAAAACAGTCCTCCCCTGGATTTTTAAAAATACAGCCAAGCGAACGTTCCCTAAGCGGCTGTGAAAGTTTCCTTTTTTTGAACAGTTCGATGTTTTCAAATATTTTTTGAGAAGAAGACGGATTTAATAATATCTTTATCGCAATAATGAAATAATTTTTATCCATACCTGAAATATCAAGATTTCTATACGAAAATATAAGTTTATCTTTTGCAATATTAAGCTTAATACCGTCAGCGGTAATAATGTCAACGCTTTCCACAATCCTTTCCATAACACTTTCTTTCGACCCTGCATTCATCTTTACCGCCCCACCCACGGTACCCGGAATTCCGTAAACAAACTCGCAGCCTTCAAAGTTATTTCTTATCGCATAATTCAAAAGCCTTGATAATGGAACACCGGCTCCGACCTCTAATAAACATGGATTTAACTCGTCTTTCTCCAATGAGCGGAAGCTATTTTTTAAGGATATTACCGGAATAGATATCTTTTCATCTTTAAAAAGAACATTTGTTCCTTTCCCTATTATGTGATAGCCGCCGTAATATTCTTTTGCCAGTTTGATTGCCAATACGAGTTCGTCCTCGTTTTTTGGAAAAGCGAGCACCGGACATATTCCGCCTATTTTAATAGAGGTATGTAAACTCAACGGCTCATCTTCGATAAAGAGGATACCGTTATTCTTTAACCTGTTTTTCATAGCTTTATTCAACATTTTTATTTTTAATCAATATCAATAATATTAACATGTTTTTATTTTAATGAATTATAATGCACAAATTCATCACAGCTTTTGGTTATATCGCCGGCACCCAAAAATATGACCATTTCTCCACCTTTTAAAATATTATTCAAATTAAAAGAAATATCTTTTTTATCCGGCACATAATATATATTCTTGCAGCCCGCATGCTTCATCTTTTCGCTAAGCACCGCCGAAGTTGCGGAGTCTATAATTATTTCTCCAGCGGGAAATACATCCGTTATTATGACCGTATCTGCTATTTTCAGCGAATTGCAGAATTCATCTATTAGATTTTTCATCCTTGAGTATCTATGGGGCTGAAAAACCGCAATAATCTGCCTGTTCCAGTTTTTTGCGGCTTTTAGAGTGGCGGTTATTTCAATAGGATGATGCGCATAATCATCTATAATAATCAGTTTTTCATCGTCTTTTTTGATCTGGAATCTTCTTTCCACGCCATGAAATTCTCTTAAAGCCTCTGCGATAAAGTTGACATTTATGCCAAATTCGGATGCCAGCGTTATCCCTGCAAGGGCATTATATATATTATGTATTCCAGGTATAGACAAGCTGAATTTTCCTATCAGTTTTTTTCTGCGATAAACATCAAACCGGGAGAATCCCTTTTCGAGCTCGATATTTAAAGCATAATAATCGGCTTCATGCTCTATACCGTAAGTATAATATTTTTTAGTAAGCTCCGGAAATACCGTTCTCAATATGTGATTATCTCCACATAAAGATGCAAAACCCACAAAGGAAATATTATTCACAAAATCTTTAAATGCAGTTTTTAAATTATCTATCCCCCCATAATAATTAAGATGTTCATAGTCTATATTGGTAACGACGCAGTAATCCGGTTTTAATTTCAAAAAGGAGCCGTCGCTTTCATCGGTTTCGACAATCATAAATTCACCCTTACCCACTTTGGAGTGCATTCCAATGCCGAATACCATTCCGCCGACCACAAAAGTCGGGTCGAGTCCGGCCGCGGCAAAAATGTTCGAGATCATGGATGTCGTCGTGGTTTTCCCATGGGAACCCGCAATTGCAATGCCTTTTTTTAAAACTAAAAGTTCTGAGAGCATTTCTGCCCGCTTTAAAATTGTCAGTTTTCTGTTCTTCGCTTCCAAAAGTTCCGCATTGTCATCTTTAATAGCGGACGAATAGACCACAACCTCACAGCCGTCAAGATTCTTTTTACTATGCCCTATGTAAACCTTTCCGCCCATAGATTTAATCTTTTCAATGGTCTTGCTGGTTTCTATATCCGAACCGCTGACCACGTAGCCAAGATTGATTAAGACCTCGGCTATACCGCTCATTCCTGAACCGCCGATGCCGATCAAATGAACCTTTTTGATCTCATTTTTCATTGAATACTCCTGTTTATTTTTTATTTAAAATTATATGAACGATATCTAGAGCCGAATCTTTAACGCCAAACTCATTTAAGTTATTGAACATGCCGGCTAATAAACTTCTGTCGTAAAATATTTCTGTTACGGTTTGAAGCAATTCCTGTGCAAGAATTTCATTGTCTTTAATAATGCAAGCACACCCTTTTTTTGATAAATACATTGCATTTTTCATCTGATGACCCTTTGCCGCAAACGGATAAGGAACAAGTATGGCAGGCTTTTTTAATGCCGCCAGTTCCGATAATGTACCGGCACCGGATCTTGCTATTATAATATCGGCTTTACGGTAATAATCTTCTATATTCTTAATAAATTTAAAGACCTCATACCCTTTAACACCGGAATTCCTATAAAAGTTATTAACGAACTCGAAGTCTTTTTCACCTGTTTGATGATATATGTTTAAATTCTGTTTTATATCGTCTTTAAGGGAATATATCATGTCAATAACAGCCTTATTTAAAGAAGAAGCCCCTTGCGAACCGCCGAATACAAAGACGGACAGTTCTTTTTTACCGGTATCCGGCGCAGCCACAGCCGCCTTCATTTCAAGTATATTTTTACGGACGGGATTTCCGGTAGCAAAGAATTCAGAAAAACGGAAAAATTTTTTAGTCTCGTCATACGAAGCAAAGATCATTATTCCAAGAAGTCCAAGTATTCTGTTAGAGAGGCCCGGCTCGATATTCTGCTCCATGACCCCCGTCCTTATCCCTTTCATTTTTGCAAAAAGCACCGGCATAAATGACGCATACCCCCCAAGTCCAAGAACAAAATCAGGCTTAACTTCATAATATATCTTACTTATCTGCGGAATTACCCTGATAATACTTAAAACAGACTTAATTTTATTCATAATATTTTTCCCTAAATAGCCGCTGGCAGAAATTGCATAAAATTTAAAACCGTAATCATCTTTAAGTCTATTTTCGATGCCTTTGACTGTCCCTATAAAATATATGCCACAGTCCGGTTCGACATCTTTTAATTTCTCGGCAACGGCAATGCCGGGAAACATATGTCCGCCGGTTCCGCCTCCCGTAATCACAATGTTCATAACTAAAAATGCTTCCCTTTTACCGACTGGGAGGAAACGTTGAGTAAAATCCCCACTGCTATGGCTGAAGCAAGCAGTGAGCTGCCTCCATAGCTCATAAACGGCAAAGCAAGCCCTTTAGTAGGCAAAAAATCCGTTACCACGCCGATATTTATTAAAGTACTAAGCACTAAAAGAAAGGTCATGCCAAAAGCAAGGTATGTGCCAAAAAGATCGGGTGCGGAAAGAGCGATCTTGAGCCCTCTATAAGCTAAAATTAAATAAAGCGCGATAAAGAAAATAACCCCTAGAAAACCAAGTTCTTCCCCTACCGTCGAAAATATAAAATCAGAATACGGCGTCGGAAGAAAAAAAAGCTTTTCTTTTCCGTTGCCGAGCCCAACCCCAAACAGGCCTCCCCTTGCAAAGGCAAATATTGATTGAACGATCTGAAATCCTATACCGGACTTATCATGAAACGGGTGAAGAAAGGCAAGTATTCTGTCCCTTCGGTATGTTACGGTAAAAATAAGTGCATAAGCGGCGGCAGAACCCAAAAATATGATCGACATAATATAAACTAAGGAAATACCGCCCACAAAAAACATTATCATAGTCATAAAGAAAAGAATTGCCGTAGTTCCAAAATCGGGCTCTTTTAAAAGAAGAATGTCTAAAAATCCCATAAGGAAAAGCGGGCTTAGAAATATAAGCGAGTGACTATTATTGCTTATCATATCCTTTTTTCTTTCCAAAAATGCCGCTAAAAATATAACGTAAGCTATCTTTAAAAACTCGGACGGCTCAATAGTAAGCACCTTTAAATTTATCCATCTTTTCGAACCACCTGCCGCTAAACCTATGTGAGGAACAAAAACTAAAATTAATAAGAAAATGGAAATAAATAGAAAAAGCTTATAATAAGATTTAAGAATATGATAATCGTTCTTCATAAAAAAAACCATACATGCCACGGATATAACCGCATAAACTATCTGCCTTATGAGAAAGTGGTAACTTGTGCCATAAAGGTTTATAGATGCCATGGCGCTAGTGGAATATACCATTACAAGTCCTGATGCTATCAGCAAGCATACCGTTACGAAAAGAACGGTATCGTATTTTTTTATAAAACCCCTGCTGTAATTAATCACCTTACTGCCTGTTAAATTCATCTTATATTTACCGCCCGGCTCAAATTTTCAACGCATTTTTTAAAAACTTTACCCCTCTCACCGTAATCTTTAAACATATCAAAACTTGAAGAAGCGGGGGAAAGAATGACCGTGCCGTTCCCTCCCGAAAGTTCAAAAGACTGGACAACCGCTTCTTGCATATCTTTTACCTTTATTATAGTCGTCATATTTTTAAGGGTTTGATAAAGCATCTCAGCGGTCTCGCCCATCAGAACGCACGCCCTGACATGTTTTTTCACCGGTTCTTTAAGACATTCATAATTAAAACCTTTATCTTTTCCCCCCAATATCAGTATGACCTTATCTGAACCGGAAAAAGATTCTAAGGCGCTTATTACCGCAGACGGGTTGGTAGCTTTTGAGTCGTCGTAAAAATCCACGTTGCCTATTCTGCCTGAAAATTCAACTCTGTGCTTTAGTAATTTGTATTCATTGAACGTTTTTTCAATTATTTCCGGTGAAATACCCAAAATTCCCATGGCGGCAGCGGCGGCCATCATATCCGATATTATAAATTTTTTCTTATTTTTTACGTTATTTAAAGAAATTTTAAGGTCAAAACCAGCAATGTCTTTGAATTTTAAATAAATAATATCTTCTTTATAATAAACATTGCATTTTTTTTCATCAAATCCAAATAGTATCGTATTTGAACCGATAACACCTTTTAGCATCCGCGCATTATGATCGTCATAATTTAAGATTGCTGCATCGTTATAATTCTGGTTTTTAAAAAGCTTATATTTAGTAAGCCTGTATTCGTCAAAATTGTCGTACCTGTCTAAGTGGTCATCCTGAATATTAAGTAAAACCGCTATACCGGGGTTAAACTTGTATGTCCATTCAAGCTGAAAACTTGAGATCTCAAGAATGAACTTGCTGTAGTCGTTAACCCCTGTAATAAAAGGAACGCCTATATTTCCACCGACAAAAACATTTTCGCCGGCATTTTTCATCACGGCCCCGCAAAGTGATGCCGTCGTCGTTTTTCCGTTAGTCCCTGTAATCGCAAGTATCTTAACATCTTTACGCAGACTTATAAGGCTTTCGTAAGCAAACTCTATTTCGCTGTAAACAGGAATGCAGTGATGCCTTAATTCCGTGATAAGCCGGTGATCCCTTGCAATACCTGGACTTACAATACACCTGCCTATATCTAAATCGCCTTCGCTCAGAAATGAATTAAGATTGTTTATAAATACGGGGCATCCTCTATCTTTATTATTCAGTTCATTTATTTTGTTGCCGCTTAAAAGATCATCGAAAACGTATATTTTACCGGGGTCCTTATCACCCTTATTTTTAAGCTTAAGCAAAAAGCCGACTACCGCCCGACCCGTTTTTCCATATCCCGCAACCAAAGTATTTTTCATATTTATTTAATTTAAATATATATTTTATTTCTTAAAAAATCTTAAAAAAACCTTAATTTCAACGTCGAAAGGGCAAATATCGTCAATATCATGGACATGATCCACATCCTTATAATTATCTTCGGCTCCGATATGCCTTCCATCTCAAAATGGTGATGGATAGGAGCCATCTTAAAGATCCTTTTTTTGCGTAATTTATAAAAACCTACCTGAAAAATAACGCTTAAGGCTTCTATTACAAATACGAAACCAATGACTATAAGGAGTATCTCCTGTTTTGAAACGATAGCGATATAACCGAGGATCCCTCCAATAGACAGCGAGCCGGTATCACCCATAAAAACAGATGCTGGATATGCATTAAACCACAAAAAACCGATAGACGCGCCCAGAAGGGCGCCGCAAAAAACCGTAATTTCTCCTATGTTTCGTATGTACGGGATAGAAAGATAACCGGCAAATTTAAAATTTGAACTTGCGTATGAAAATATTAAATATGCAGCGATGGCTATTGCAAATATGCCTATTGCAAGCCCGTCCAGCCCATCAGTAAGATTTACCGCGTTTGAAGTTCCAATTATAATAAATGCCGAAAAAAGAATAAAGTAGGGCCCAAAATCAAGATAGTAATTTTTAACTAATGGAATTACTACTACACTTAAAGAAGGGTTATGCATATATAAGGCAAAAGATGCGACAAGCGCAAAGACACTCTGGAGCAAAAACTTATATTTCCCTTTTAATCCGTTGGAAGATTGCCTTTTAAGTTTTAAAAAATCATCCATAAATCCTATAAATGCAAACGATATAAGTATAAATAAACCTGCATCTACATAAAAATCATTTAATTTAGTAAACAGGATAACAGGCACAATGACCGAAAATAGTATCAATATCCCTCCCATTGTGGGAACATTTTTCTTATCCTCGATATGCGTTTTCGGACCGTCTTTTCTGATCGTCTGCGATATTTTAAATTTCTTAAGCATATTTATAAAGCCTTCTCCAAACACTATACTTAAAAGTAGTGCTACAATTAACGAATATGCCGTTCTGAAAGTAATAAACTTAAAAAAACCGTGTAAGAGTATCAAATTATTTCTCCTCAAAATATTTTTCCATCTGCATATCCCTTGAACCTTTAATAAGAATTACGCTATTTCTTTTATCTACTTCGGAAAACTTTTTTCTAAAAAAATCCCCGTTCCGGCACATAATAACTTTACTCCGGTCGAATCCGTCTTTAACCAAACCGTCAAGCAGGTATTTTCCGTAGTTTCCCATATAAAAAATATAATCGGCAAATTTTGCGGCAGCCCTTCCCGCATTAAAATGCTCTATTTCCGAAGATTCCCCCAGTTCAAGCATATCCCCCAGAACCAGTATCTTTTTCTTGTCTGGATAAGAAAGCCTGATTGAATCAAAAGCTGCTTTAAGCGAATCCGGATTTGAATTGTAAGAATCGTTAATTATTACAGAACCGTCAGGATTGGAAGCTACAATTTCCATTCTCCCTTTTGGGAGTTTAAAATCTTTAATGGCATTAATGCCGGCTTCTATATCTATTCCGCATGTCCAGCCTATCAAAAGCGCGCATAGAACATCATATATAAAATGTATCCCCGATATGCTTAACCTTATAGTATACTCTTTTTCTTTAAAAATTATATTAAATTTTGCAGCACCTTCTTTAAATTCAATATCTTTTGCTTTAATATCGGTGTTATTTAAGTTATTAATGCCGAAAGACAGAAAATTTATGCCATTTACGGAGTCATATTTTTTTGACAGAAGGGGATCGTCGCCGTTAAGTATAAAAAAAGAACCGTTCTTCATGCTATAAATTGCGGAGAATTTCTCTTCGAGTACAGCTTCCATGGTCTTAAATTCCTGCAGGTGCGATTTTCCGATATTAACTATTGCAGTGATATCGGGTTTTATTATATCGGATAAATCATGTATTTCCCCCTTAATGTTCGTTCCAATTTCTAAGATCATAAATTCATGCTTTTTATTTAAACCAAGGATGGTTTTTGGAACGCCGATAAGGTTATTAAAATTATATTCGTTCTTCAAAACCGCGCCTTCGCCGAAATTATCCCTAAAGATTTTATACGCTATCTCTTTGGTAGTTGTCTTTCCGGTAGAACCGGTTATCGCAATTTTCTTTTTTAATCCAAAAAAACCCAAATATTTGCCCGCAATTTTTCCATATGCCGTGATCGTATCGTTGACGGCAATTATGGTTTTGCCTTTATATTCAGAGAGATTGTGTTTTTCAAGAAAATCCCACGATACCAAAGCGCAGGAAGCGCCTTTTTTAAACACATCGCCGACAAAATTTTCACCGTTATATCTTTTTCCTTTAAAGGCGACAAAAATACTGTATGCGGAAAATTCATCCCTGGAATTGGTAAATATCTCATTAAAAACCATACTTTCGCCGGCAAGGACAGATTTGCCTCCAGTAAAATATAACAGATCGTCAATCGTTAAGTTAAACTCTAATTTCATAAAATTTTAATACTTCTTCTTTATCGCTGTAATGAAATTTTTTATTTCCCACAATCATATAATCTTCATGTCCTTTGCCTGCTATAAGAACGGTATCGTTTCCGCCCGAAACGGAAAGGGCGGCATGTA
This sequence comes from bacterium, assembly GCA_021818985.1. Classification (GTDB taxonomy): domain Bacteria; phylum SZUA-79; class SZUA-79; order Acidulodesulfobacterales; family Acidulodesulfobacteraceae; genus JAKASO01. The sequence continues at coordinate 44,086 of JAKASO010000007.1, read as the reverse complement.
TTGCAAGCGAACGATCCGGAATAATCGTATAAACGTGCTTTTCGTTTACATTCATAATACTGTTTATAAACTCATTCAAATTTTTATTGCCAAAATCTAAAAAAACCGCCGTTTCTTTCATTCCAGCTTCTATTTCTTTGATGATTGCAAGAGGCTCTTCATTCCTCGGATTATCCGAAGTGATAAAGGTTATATCCGCAATCTCTCCCGAATGTCTTCCCATAAGCGGGCGTTTGCCTTTGTCTCTGTCCCCTCCGCAACCGAAAACAGAGATTAACTTTCCCGCGGTGAGTTCTTTTAACACCTGTAGAACCCTTTTTAAAGCATCATCTGTATGCGCGTAGTCTATGTAGATAAGAGGTGTTTTTCCGTTCGGCACGCCGACCCTTTCGATCCTGCCCGGCACAAACGCAAGATCTAAGATGCCTTTAGCTATTTGCCGGGGTTCTACTTCAAGGGCGAATGATACTGCCGAAGCAGCCAGTATGTTATAGACATTATAACTGCCTATAAGTTTGGACGATATTTTTACAAGACCGGATGGCAAATTGAGATCAAATGTCATCCCAAAGGTATCGGATTTAATATTTGATGCAAAAACGCCGCAATCCTTGCTCATACCGTAGGTTATGATCTTAAAACCGCTTTTGCCGCCGCCGGAGCTGCCGGTTTTATCTATCTTGTTTATCTCCTTATTTATCTCGTCTATCAATCTCTCGCCGTATATATCGTCTTTATTTATGACCGCGTATTTTTTACCCTTCGAACTTTTTGAAAGGATATCCGTAAAAAGAAGCTTTTTTGCCTGATAATACGACTCCATATCATTATGATAATCGAGATGATCGCGAGTAAGGTTGGTAAAAACGGCTGCATCAAAATCAATATCACATACGCGGTTCTGCACAAGGCTATGCGATGATACCTCCATAACACATGAATTTAGACCGTTTAACAACATCTGTGAAAGCATTTTATTAAGGTCATAAGGATCCGGCGTGGTATTAGCGGAAGGAACCCGCGTCTTTTTCGAGTATTTATAGCCAATAGTCCCTATGAGCCCCGATGCACTATTAAAGGCATTTAAAATCGAATTAATAAGAAAAGAGGTTGTGGTTTTGCCATTTGTGCCTGTTATCCCTATCATTCGCAAATCTCCAGAAGGATTGCCGAAAAAAGCTTTTGAAACAATGGCATAAGCCCGTAGCGCATCGGGAACAGTTACAACGGTAATACTCTGAATTTCCGAAATACCGGCTTCATCGGTAATAATGCAGGTTGCACCATTAGATACCGCTTCGGCTATATGTTGATTTGAATCTACCTTAGAACCTTTTCTTGCAGCAAAAAGAAAATTCGGGAATATATTTCTGGAATCGTTAGAGATGCCAGTAATATCAATATTTTTATCCCCTTTCAAAAAAATTATTTCGATCTCTTTTATCAGTTCATTTAATTTCATAATCATAATTCAACTTAATTCGTTAAATCTAAGCTACCCGGTTATTACAAATATTACAGGCGGAACTTTAAACAAATTCATTTTTTTAATCACAAAGGTCTAAACCGTAAAACTACCGTCTCCTTTTTTTTTATCTTGGAAACAGGCTTAATGCTCTGGTTATACAGGAAGCCCGTCCCTTTAACCTTGATCCTCAGATCATAAGGCGCTAGCATGTCTAAAGCCATATAAATAGTGTCACCTTTCAGATCGGGCATTATATTTTTATGTATATCAATAAACATCTTCTTATAGCTAACATCTTCAATAGCGCTGGCTGCACCGGTATTGCCACTACCACCGCTACTGCCGTTTTTATTGCCGGACGGTTTTATTACAGCATTTATCTGTGCTTCATATGCCCTTTTGCCCGGAGAAATGTTCAATATATTTAAAGTCCTTTTAAATACTTCCCTTACTACCGGCGCACTCACGGCCCCGCCATAGTAGCTTATTTTTTTCGGTTTTTGCTGAACCACTATCATAGCTAATCTTGGATGCCTGTAAGGAACAAAGGCAATAAAAGATGCGGTATATTTGCTTATATAATACTTGCCAGTTTTCGGATCGGCTATCTGGCCGGTCCCGGTTTTCCCTGAAACCCTAAAGTCAACGAGTTTGCTATACTGTCCGGTTCCTCCTTTAACGACAAGCCGCATCATATATTTTATTTCATTATCAACCTTTTTTGAAATAATGCGTCTTATCACAGTTGGCTTTGCCCTGTAAACCATTTTTCCATATGGATTGACGATCTTTTTTATTATATACGGCTTCATTAAATAACCACCATTTGCAAGTGCGGATAATCCGACGGCTTCCTGAAGACCCGTAATACTTATTCCTTGTCCGAAAGCCGTCTCGCAGGGAGCAATCTTGGACCACTTGTTTAAGGGACGGATAATCCCGTCTGCTTCACCGGGAAGACCGCCGTGGGGTATATGCCCAAATCCCCATAAATTAAACCAGTGAAAAAGCTCACTTTTCTTAAAACGCATACCTATCTGGCATTCGCCGATATTGCTCGAATATTCGACTATCTGATTTACGGTAAAATCGCCGAACGAATTAACGACATCATGAATAGTAACGCCGTTTAATGTATATAATCCATGATGGCAGTTTATTTTAGTCGCCGGTTTTATCAAACCTTCTGATAGCGCCGCCGAAACAACAAATGGCTTCATGGCGGAACCCGGTTCAAAATCGTCGGTTACCGCCCTGTTTCTCCAGTATCTTGCCTTATAACTCCAGTAGCGGTTTGGATTAAAAGGCGGATAGTCGGCCATTGCCAGTATTGCCCCCGTATTAGGATCCATAAGTATCGCAAACGCGCCTCTCGAATGAGCAGCCTTTGCTTCTTTATCCAAATAATACTGCGTTACGTACTGCAATTGTTTATTAATGGTTAAATATATATTATCTCCGTGTGTCTCTTTAGTTAAACCGAAGCCCTTTATAAAAATATCCTGCCCTAATCCGTCATGAAGAATATTTAATGCGCGGCGGCTGCCTTTAAGATACCTGTTATATTTATATTCGATCCCCGAAAGACCGTTGTCGTTTATCCCAACAAATCCAAGAACGTGAGCCAGAAGGGTTTTGTTAGGGTAGTATCTTACCGGCTGCTCCACGATCCTGATACCTTCTATATTAAGACCTTTTATCTTTTTCACCGAGTTTTCGGACACTCTTTTTTTGATCCATGTAAACTGTAAATTGCGATTAAGTATTGTAACGACTTTTTTAAAATTAATATGTAAAATGCCGGATAATTTTGCCGCCGTCTTATATTTGTCCGTGATCATCATGGGATCAACAGCAATCCCGGGAACATTAATGCTCGTCGCCAGCAGGCTCCCGTTTGAAGAATAAATATTACCCCTTTCGGGCATAAAAAATATTTCGGCATGGAATTGCGTATTGGCTAATTCTCTTAAATGCCCTCCTTTTAATACCTGAAGATAAAAAGCTTTAAACGTTAATAGTGCCCCAAAGACTAAAATAGCAAGAAAAATACCGATCATCCTCAGTTTTAAAGTCGTTTTCCATATCTTAATCATGGACTATTATAATCTCGCCCTCTTTCGGATAGATAAAACCCATTTTCTTTGCAATTTTATAAATCCTTGAAGGCGACTCCAAACTTGCTTTTTGAATTACTAATTTTTTATTTTTATGGATCAATTTTGCCTTAATCGCAGTAAGCTTGCCTATATCGTATCCGAACTTCATCGTCTCCATACTTGTCCATACATAAAACATTCCAAGTATTGCCAGAATGACGATCAAAGCAATAAAATGCATTTTTATTTTAGACATGCTGCCCTCAATTTAGCGCTTCTTGCCTTAGGATTATTTTTTATTTCTTCAACGGACGGAATTAAAGGTTTTTTTGTTAGCAGTTTAAATTCTTTATGTTCCCTGAAAAAATTTTTAACTATTCTGTCTTCTCCGGAATGAAACGAGATAATACAAACGCAAGCACCAGTTCCCAGAATATCTTTTAGCCGTTCCAAAAACAGGGCAAGCGAAGCAAATTCATCATTAACGGCTATCCTCAATGCAAGAAATGTCTTTGTTGCCGGCTCGATTTTTGTTCTGTATGCATGCCTTGCATAAGCTTTTTTAATTATCATAGAAAGCTCCAGCGGAGTTTCGATTAATTTTCTTTTCCTGTATTCGGTTATTTTTCTGGCAATTTTTCTGGAAAAGCCTTCATCGCCGTATTTCCATAATATATCGGCAAGTTCCCGCTCACTATAAAAATTGACGATATCGTAAGCTTTAAGCTTACCACCGGCATCAATCCTCATATCAAGACCGCCTTCGTCTCGAAAACTAAAGCCTTTTCCGCTTTTAAGCTGAATAGAACTAATGCCGAGATCGAGAACTATTCCGTCAACTTTTTCGAAGCCGGTTTTTTTTACTATTAAATCTATTTTACTAAAATTTGAATAAAAAATTTTAAATCTTTTGCCGTTAAATTCACCCTCTAATTTTTTACGAACATAATTTACCGCACTTTTGTCCCTGTCAATGCCTATTAAAAAGCCGTCAGGCGAGGATCGTCTTAATATCTCATCTGCAAAGCTCCCCCCGCCCACCGTTCCATCAACATAGACTTTACCCGGTCCTATATTTAAAAGATCCAGCGATTCCTTCATCATAACCGGAATATGAAATACATCGGCCGCCGTCATAAAAATAACCAATAAATAATTTAATTAGCGCTTAGAAACCTATCTGGGACATTGTTCCTGCTATCATCTCAAAATTGGCTTTTGCGTTCGTAAAATTCTCGTTCCAGAGGTTCTTATCCCATATCTCTATCTTATTTATTATCCCAATAATCATAATCTCTTTTAGCAATCCCGCACTGGCTTTAAGTGTAGGCGGTATTAAAAACCTGTCCTGCTTATCGAGTTCAAGTTCGCTTGCTCCGGAAAAAAAATACCTTAAAAATTCAAGGACGTCTTTTTGCATAGACGGAAGTTTAAGAGCTTTTTCCTCTAATTTTCTCCATTCTTCTGCAGGATATACCACAAGGCATTTATCGAGATTGGTAACTATAAGTTTCGTCCCATTATAATTGGACAATAAAGAATCTTTGATTTTAAGCGGAACTTTAACTCTCCCTTTATCATCAATCGAATGTTCATACCTTCCACTAAACATAATATACTCCAAAAAACTATAGTTAATAAATAGTTACCACAATTTTCCACTTTTTACCACTATAAAATAATATTACCAATTTTATCAATAGTCAAGTTAATAAAATAAAAAAATTAAAAAATATTTAATCCCCTTCAAAACATCTTAATTAATTAATGGGTAAAGGGCTGCCAAGGCAAATGAGTATCATTCTTCGCATAAGCGAAGAAAGTTTCAAAGAAAGTTAACGAGTGGCCTAAGGCTCAGGGAGCTAAAGCGGTCAACTTCATGAGTATCATAAGACTTAGGAAGCGAAAGGAGGGCAAATTTAACGGGGGATATTAAAGATTAAAAATATTAAAAATAATAGGTCTGGTCTGCGGAGGTACTGAGACTGTAAAGGACAATCATTCCAGCAATCTGAAACGGTCTTACCAGCATTTCGTCTTCTAATTGAAGAAGCTCTTTACTCTTAGAGCATATATATATGCCGGCCGCAGCATTTAAAATATCTTCAAGATTTTCTTTTATAAGCTCCCTAAATCTCCGTTCAATATTTTTATTTTTGTACAGGTCTTTTGTATAAAGTAAAGGAGATCTTGCCATACTAAATATAAAAACTTCATTTTCCATAATGCAAAGTGTTCTGGCAAATATCAAACCGGCAATGCATTTTTCAGGCTCTTTTTCGGGATCGGAAAGTTGAACTATAAGAATTTTCTGATTATCTTTGTTCATTATGCAATTATCGTGCAGCCGGGCATGCAGCTTAGTATGCAACCGGGCGGCTATTCTTTATCAAAATCAAAATGAGGGCAAAGGCGGCTTTAACCGGTTTTCTTATAAATATTCTTTAAGCCAATCTTTTAAACGAAGCCTGTTTAAACCAAAAAGCTTGTCGTTTTCTTCCATGCCAGCGGCGCAAATATTATCGGTCTTAAGCATTTTAATCTGATCGGACGTTATAGGAAGGCCGGGTAAAGCAGCTATCTTTTCAAAAAAACTGACTGCCTTTTCCGCGATCAGGGAGGGAGCATGAATCTTTATCTTTTTTGGCGGTGAAATTTCCATAATAAGGTCTATGATTCCTTCGAAGGTAATAATATCGGGACCGCAAAGCTGAAAGCTCTTATTGAATGCCGCTTTATTGGACAGCGCTTCGGTATAAGCCTTTGCAACAGAAAAAACATCAATCGGAGCAAATTTTGTATCGCCAGTGCCGATAACCGGAACAAAAAACCGTGTTCTTATCAGATTTATAAGGTCATCAAAAAAACCAGCGTTATCACCAAAGATCAAAGAAGGTTTAAAAATCGTCCATACCAACCCGGAATCTTCGATAAGCTTTTCGCCTTCGTATTTTGTAATAAAATATTCCGCATTCGAATATTCCGAAGCGCCAAGCGCGCTCATATGTAAAATTCTGTTTATGCCGTTTTTTTTAGCTAATTCAATAAATATCTTTACATAATCTACATGAACCTTCCTAAAAGTAAAATCAGGCAGACTTTTTATGATCCCTATCAGATTAATTAAGGCATCAAATCTGTTCTCAGAAAGATACTTATCAAGGGATTCCTTATTTTCTAACGTGCCTTCAAAAATATCGTAACCGGCTTTTTTTAAAGAAGAGAGCTTTTTTTCGTTCCTTTCAAGAAGGGTAACGGATGCACCGCTTTCTTTAATTTTTTGCGAAACCACTGATCCAACGAATCCAGTTCCTCCGGCTATAAATATCTTCATTATACCACTGCCTTATAATCAAAATAATGAATCGCTTCTATGTATCTTACTGTCCGCGTCTTTGATCTCATAACAACCGACATAGTTTTAGCCCCGCCGGGAACAAATACCACGCCGGGTAGATATTCACCACTTGTTACGCCTGTGGCGGCAAAAATAACATCACCAGCGGCGAGTTCATTAATGGAATAGATTTTATTAAGATCGTTTATCCCCATTTTTTTAGCCCTTTCTTTTTCTTTATCGTTCCTAAAAGCGAGCCTGCCTTGCATGTCGCCGCCCACGCATCTAAGCGCCACCGCAGCAATCACACCTTCTGGCGCACCGCCAACACCCATTAAAACATCAACTCCGGAGTTTTCTTTAGTAGTCGCAATAGCTCCGGATATGTCGCCATCCTGAATCAATTTTATTCTGGCGCCGGCGCTTCTAATTTCTTGTATTAAATTTTTATGCCTGTCCCTATTGAGTATAACGACGGTCAGATCTTCAACATACCTGTTAAGAACCTCGGCAATCCTGTGCAGATTTTCGGTAGCGCTCATATTCAGGTCAACAACCCCTTTTGCCTTAGGACCAACCGCAATTTTGTCCATATAAGTATCGGGAGCATGAAGAAAATTATTATTATCGGCAATCGCTATAACGGAAATGCTATTAGGTCCGCCTTGAGCGCAGATCGTCGTTCCTTCTAATGGATCAACGGCAATATCAACCTTTTGCCCTTTGCCGGAACCCACTTTTTCACCGATATATAACATTGGAGCTTCATCTCTTTCGCCCTCGCCTATAACAATGGTAGCATCTATATCAATCCAATCGAGAGAGTTCCGCATCGAATCGACAGCCGCCTTATCCGCGGCTTTTTCGTCTCCCCTGCCGATATGTCTTGCCGCCGCAATGGCAGCATGTTCGGTTACCCTGACAAATTCAATCGTTAATGTCTTATCATCCATCTTTGTCTTCCCTCTTCAACTGTTTATAATATAAATATAAATTCTAAATTATCTTAACAAACTTAACAAAAGGGTATTTTTAAGATTAAGAACCTGACCTATAAAATCAATAAATCATTCAAAGGAAAAATGACTTACAGGCTGCGCTCCGGAACTCCGTCATATTCGTGAAGGTTTGGAGCTAATCTCCTGAAAGGCTTTTCTCTCATCCATTCCTCAAAAACCTGACCGACAAGCCCGCATGAGCGGGCAATTATAAAAAATCCTTTCCCAAGCCTGTAATCGAAACCCATATCGGAAATTATTGCCGCAATGCAGCCGTCAACATTAAGCGGAAGTTTCTGTTCCGGCTTTTTCGCTCTAAATTCATCTGCAATTGCCACAGCAAGTTTAATGAAATTGCCTCCAAAATTTAAGTTTTTGGCAACCTCCAAAAGTCTTTTTGTTCTTGGATCAACAGTATGCAATTTGTGTCCGTAACCTGCAAGCCTTTTTTTGTTTTTAATTGCATCGTCCACGATATCCTGTGCTATTTTTTTAATTTCGGCTTCATTCAGATTTTCTTTTTCTTTTCCTTTAAGATAATCCTGAAACATCTTTGCAGACTTTTCTATTGCCCCGCCATGCGCATCTCCTAAAGTCAAAATACCGGCGGCAACAGCCGCGTTTAATGAATTTCCTCCCGAAAAAACTGTCCTCGCCGCAATGGATGAAGGCGGAGCAATGCCCGCATCTATACAAGAAACAAAAATGGCATCCAGCATTTTAGCCTCGTTTGCGGTCGGTATTTCTCCCCTTAAAAGTAAAAAGCAAACCTCCGCATAAGATTTATTCCCGATTAAATTATCGAGATTATAACCCCTGATAAGAATTTTTCCATCCTGATTGGATGTTATGGCTGTGCGCCATTCCTTTTGAGAATTTGTTTCGGACATAAATTCAAACTCCTTTGCCTTTTTATTTTATTATTCATTAATAAACATTGATAAACACAATACTTCCTCCTCACCCTATTCGATTAGAAGAAATCACAGAGGAGGCACGGTTTATTTTAATTAATCTAAAGTGTTGTATAATGGTTTAACACTGTCCGTGTAACTATCGCCGAAATCCCTTTTAACCCCAAGGGAAACTAATGAGTTGACAAGCTCATGGTAAAATTTTGCAACTTTGATTGTTCCCGTTTTTTTGCCTACTTCTTCAAGCATCTTTATCTTATCGGTAGCCTTACCCATACCCCTTTCCACTATTGCTCCGGCATGACCAAAGGCAACACCTTCGGGCATCATCTCCTGAAACACGCCTGCGACAAAAACAGCTAAAGGCTTGGTATAACCGCCTTTGGCGATGAGTTCGGCAACCTGCTCTTCGTATACGCCGCCCGGTTCTCCCATTATAACACAGGCCTGAACATTTTTATCTTTTTCCAGCTCCGGCAAAACATCTGCAAATGTCGTGCAGGCTATAACATCACCCCCTACCGCCAACGCCATATAAATACCGAAGCCTCTTCTTTTAAACATTTCGGATGTCGTAACTGTAAGTCCGCCGCTTTTAGATAAAACAACAAGCGAACCGTCTTTAAAGGCAACGCTTGGATCTTTTCCTCCAATTGCACCAATCCTTCCTATGGACGGGACAAAGCAGCCTAAGGATGTCCCGCCGATAATCGTAACACCTTTTTCCCTTGCAAGTTCATAAATTATAATGGAATCCCTGATGGGAACATGTTCCGTAATGACATACATTAGCTTAATACCGTTATCTATCAATTCATAAACCGCATCAAGCACAGAAGTAGGAGGGACATATATAAGACCAGTATTTACCAACTGTTTTAATTTGTTAACTTTCAAAGCATCTTTTACGGTATCGAAAACGGGAATGGGGCAATCCTCTTTTAGAACCGTTCCACCTTTTCCAGGGGTTACTCCGCATTTTACGATTCCTGGATATAATTTTTCCGATTCTATAACAACTTGAGAAGCCTCTCTTCCCGTAATGCCGATTACAATAACCCTTGTTTTGTCATTTAAATACTTGGTACCTCTCATATCATCAATCTCCAATCACAGCATATTTTTAGATTTTAAAATCTCGTAAAGTTTTTGTGGCGCCTCAGTAAGCGGAAGTTCCGAATTGTATATCACACCCCGGATACCATTTTTAACAAAACATTCATAAAGCATCTTCAATCCCTTTTGATATTCCGGACCGCTTCTTCTAACGACCCATACCAATCCTTCAGGAAATATTCCATCTTTTTTCATCTCTTCTATAGCCGATACAAGCCCCTCGCCCAGCGTAACATCTATACGGGTATTGCTTGCCGTTCCGCCGCATACTAAAACAGCCTTTAAACCAGGCTTTGAAAGTATAATCTTCGAAATCTTATTCATCTTTTCGGCAGGCGGATTTCCGCCGATATCGGTTAGATTTGCAGGCTTTAATCCCAATGCAAAAACTGTCTCGACTATAATGGTCGAACCGCCGCCGCCAAATGTCATCATCCCGATATCTCCGTCTAATTCAACATAAGAACCAGCTTTCCCCCTGTGGTCGTCCCTGTCTATTAGATGCGCCGCCGCTTCCCTTTTGGTAAGTGGTCTGCCCATTGCACCCCTGGCGATATAAATCTTTGAAGGGGCAATTCTTGCATCGTCGTCTATTATCGTAACCGCGTCTATTGCCAAAATTTTCTGTTTTTCGGGATTTGTCTTATCACCTGCCATGATTAAGGGATTTACCTCCAAAAGCCTCGATTCCGAGTTCCAGAACCCTTTGTACATGTTGGCGATAATCTCGGAGAGCTGTCTTAATATCGCTTTGTCGTCGAATCCTATTTCGATTAGATATTCTCTTATTTTATACGGAAAAAGTCCTTCAAGAGGATTTATTTCAAAGGTAAATATTTTTGAAGGATCCTGTTCCTCGATACCTATTCCACCTTCGAGCGAAATAACAAAAACAGGGCACCTCGGCTTCGAAGAATAAGTGAAGCTCACATATAATTCTTTAAGAATGGAAGCCTTTTCCTGTATGATGACACTGACGGGTTTTTCCCCATAAACTTCGGTTTCCATAAGAGCCTTCACATGTTCGTTTGCTTCATCCCCTGTTTTGGCAAACTTAACGGCGCCGGCTTTTCCCCTTTTTCCGACAAGAACCTGAGATTTAATAACCGCTTCGCCACACTGCTCCACGAAATCGGACACATTTTGGCCTGGATGTTGAATCACTAAGTATTTAGGGACAGGGACACCATATTTTTTAAATATGGTGTCGTATGTTTCATATTCGTAAAGTTTCATTATTTATTATGATAGCCCTTCTCTTTACATATTACACTACATATTTTCGGCAATTCTTTCCGCAAACTGCGAGCATTTGACCTCGGTAGCACCTTCCATCTGCCTTGCAAGGTCATAAGTAACATATTTCTGTTCTATAGTCCTTTCAAGCCCTTTTTCGACCAAGCTAGCCGCTTCTTTCCATCCCATATGTATCAGCATCATCACTGCTGACAAGATTAAAGAACCCGGGTTTGCCTTATCTTGATTTGCGTATTTGGGAGCGCTTCCGTGTGTCGCTTCAAAACCAGCGATGGTATCGGACATATTGGCTCCCGGCGCTATGCCAAGACCTCCGACCTGAGCGGCTAAGGCATCCGATATATAATCTCCGTTAAGGTTCGGCAACGCCAGCACGGAATATTCATCGGGACGAAGAAGCGCCTGCTGAAACATCGAATCCGCGATCCTGTCTTTTATGATTATTTTGTTTGTTGAACCCGTTACCTCCGCTTCGGCTATCAATTCATTGCTAAATTCGGCCTTTGCAAGTTCATATCCCCAATCTCTGAATGCCCCTTCGGTAAACTTCATTATGTTGCCCTTATGAACTAAGGTAACGCTTGATTTACCGTTATTGATGGCATACTGTATTGCTTTTCTTATAAGCCTTTTTGAGCCGAAAGGTCCCATTGGTTTTATGCCGATGCCGGCATCTTCCCTAATTTTTTCTTTAATCTTTGGATCAACTGAAATCAAGAAATCCCTTAGTTTTTTGGCTTCCGCGCTGCCGGACCTGAATTCAACGCCTGCGTATATATCTTCGGTATTTTCCCTGAAGATTATCATATCGACCTTTTCGGGATGTTTTACGGGTGATGGTATCCCTTTATAATACTTAACAGGCCTGACACAGGCAAAAAGATCCAAGACCTGACGGATAGTAACATTGAGCGACCTAAATCCTCCACCTACAGGCGTGGTGAGCGGACCCTTAATGCTGACCAAATATTCTTTGAATGCGGCCAATGTGTCCTCCGGCAGATACTGCCCTTCCCCATATTTCTCGACCGCCTTTTCTCCGGCATAAACTTCAAACCAGTAGATTTTTCTTTTACCGTCATAAGCCTTTTTCACCGCGGCATTAATAACGATATGCATAGCCCTCGTTAGATCCGCGCCAATTCCGTCACCTTCGATAAACGGAATAATCGGATCATTGGGAACTTCAAATTTATTTGGCTCTAAGACCTTGATTTTCGAACCCTCTTTGGGTTCCACAAGTTTCTGGTAAGATGCCATAGATTACCTCCTTAATAATCTATATAACTATAATGTTAATTAACCAAACGTTATACTTTTATAATACATAAAATACATATAAATATAAACGCCTGAGGATTAAATTTAATTTATTATAATTATTTATATTATGACTTATAACCATGGATGCCCATTATCGTTGTTGTTTTTAAAATGCTGTTATATTTATATAATGCTACATTAAATACAATCTTATACGGCTATATGCTATTTTTACTAACAGTGCGTAAGAAACTGCAATCGAAAACTAAAGGGAAGCAATCACCCTTTGTAAATCCCCAGTGGGAGAAAAACGAAAAACTATAATAAAATGAAATAAAATAAATAAGGACAAATTTGGAAACATTATAATAAAATAGTTTTAAAAAGTCAAGGCAAAAAATTATAATTGGGTAGATAGGTACGAACATACTTACCAGTCCGTAAATAGTTTTATAAAATTAAAAAACATATTCTTTAAACGAATTTAAAAAACTCTTAAACAGCAATGAACCTGATTTAAAAAATAAACCACTGTTTTGAGAATTTGCTTCGGAAAAGCCCGATGTGGAATATTTCACTTTTTTATGTTCTATGAATTTGGATGTCCCGCAAAATGGGACGGGTTCAAGGGAATGTTTTTTTAACTTAACCGGATTATAATGATCCGGTAAGATCATTACGGCATAATCTTTAAATTGTTTAACGGCATTAAGAACGCCTCCCGTTACGTATTTATCGAAATCCTCGATGGCTTTTATTTTATTGGAAATACTTCCTTCATGGGAGGCTTCATCGGGAGCTTCAACATGTATATAGACAAAATTTCCCGAATTTAAAGACTCCATGCCATAATCAACTTTACCCTTATAATTAGTATCCAGATAACCGGTAGCACCGGGAACATTTATAATATTAAGCCCCGCATATTTTCCAATGCCTTTTACCAGGTCAACCGCGGAAATAACGGACCCGTTGATGCCGTATAACTCCTGCATCGTAGGCATCGAAGGCTTGTATCCCTGCCCCCAAAGCCATATAGAATTAGCAGGTACTTCCCCTTTTGCCGCTCTTTCTTTATTAACGGGGTGTTCTTTAAGAATCTCTTCCGCTTTTGACATTATTTCAAGAAGGACATTGCTTGAAGGATTTCCGGACGGCAGATATTCCTTGACCGGCATATCTGGTATATCGTGCGGTGCCACTGTTTTAAGCCCTTTGATATTAAAGTTTTTCGCCACCATCAAATGGCGGTAGCTTACTCCGGGATAAAAACTGAATTCGCTGCTGTTAAGCTCTTTTTGAAAGGTTTCTATTATCTTTTTTGCGCTTTCCGTATTTATGTGTCCGCCTGAGTAATCATGCATTATTCTTGTACCGTTCTTATCAAGAATATTTACTAAGTTAAGTCTAAAGGCAACAGCATCCTTGCCAAGTTCTACTCCTATGCTTGCAGCCTCTAAAGGCGACCTGCCGGTATAATATGCAGCAGGGTCGTATCCAAGTATACTCATAGATCCTACATCGCTCCCGGGCAGGTATCCGTCGGGGATCGTTTTCACTAATCCCGAAACACCTTTTGATGCAATAAAATCCATATTGGGAGTATTAGCATATTCGAGCGGCGTCTTTTCCCCAAGTTCATGTAAAGGAAAATCAGCCATACCATCTGGACACAATATAATATATTTCTTACCTTTTTTCATAATCTCTCCTAAAATCTCCTAAAAAAAATTCTCACGATCCTGTCTTAATCCCATAATCCCATCGCTTTAAGGACAGACAGCTTATCGCACGGCACCGCTATGGGTTCTTTCGACACATTTATGGCATTCTGCGGGTCTTTCAAACCATGCCCCGTCAATGTAAGAACACAGACATCGCCTTTTTTAAAATACCCTTTTTCGCTCAGCTTTATCAAACCTGCAAGTGTTATCGCCGATGCCGGCTCGCAAAATATACCCTCTTTCTGCGCAAGCATCGAATATGTTTTAAGCAGTTCTTCATCTGTAACCGCCTCGATTAAACCTCCCGATTCGTCCCTTGCGGCTATCGCTTTTTGCCAGCTTGCCGGATTGCCGATCCTAATAGCCGTAGCTATGGTATGCGGCTCTTTTATGACCCTGTTTAAAACTATAGGGGCGGCTCCCGCAGCCTGAAAACCGATCATTTTTGGAAGCCTGTCAATCTTTCCAGCTTTATAGTATTCTTTATATCCATTCCAGTATGCCGTAATATTGCCTGCATTGCCCACGGGCACTATATGATAATCTGGCGCACGGCCAAGTTCATCCATTACTTCAAAACTCGCGGTCTTCTGACCTTCTAACCTATACGGGTTTACAGAATTAACAATAGTTACCCCGTATTCGTTTGCTATTTCCTTTGCAATTACAAGGGCCTCGTCAAAATTACCTTTTATCTGCATAACGGTCGAACCATGGACAAGCGCTTGAGAAAGTTTACCGGTTGCTATTTTACCTTCGGGTATAAGGACAAAAGATTTTATACCTGCTCTTGCGGCATAAGCGGAGGCTGATGCCGAAGTATTGCCGGTAGATGCGCAAATGACGGCTTTCGAGCCTTCCGATATTGCCTTTGATACGGCAACAGTCATGCCCCTGTCCTTAAACGACCCCGTAGGATTTAATCCTTCGAATTTAAAATATATATCTATTTTCGGATCAATAAGCCTGTGAATATTTCTTGATTTGATAAGAGGGGTATTCCCTTCGAGTATCGTAATAATATGTTTTTCTTTTATATAAGGCAAAAAATCCCTGTATCTTTTAATAACCCCTTCATACTTTACCTGCTTTACCTGCCGCAAACAAATATCCTCCTTCCCATAATCATAATCATAATATTTATAACTTATCCTCAATATCTTCGATTCTTAATACCACTGTCTTAGCTGAAACCACATCGAGCCCGTCGCATTCTTTTATGCTATTTAAAAGCTCATCTTCATTAGCTTCGTGCGTGGTAATGACTATCGAAACAGAACCTTTGACCTGCCTGCCTTTCTGGATCATCGAAGCAATACTGATCGAATGCCCTCCGAGAATGCCCGATATTTTTGCAAGGACTCCCGGTCTGTCGGCAGCCGAAAACCTTAAATAGTAGCGTGAAATTATATCTTTTTTCTTTTTTATACGGATCTTATTGAATTTCTCGCTCAGAATCAAATCATGATGTTTATCGTTATGTATCAGCTTACCGGCAATTTCTATCAAATCGCCTATAACGGCGCTTGCGGTCGGAAGACTCCCGGCTCCGTATCCGGTAAAGCTTAACGGTCCGGCATACCCGGCATTTAAAAAAAATGCGTTAAAAACACCATCAACATTAGCTATAAGACTTGAAGACGGTATCAGGGTCGGATGAACCCTGATCTCTATTTTTGAATCTTCATTTTTAAGGATGCCAAGGAGTTTAATAATGTAGCCAAGTTCTTTCGAGAAATTGATATCGAGCTGGCTTATGTCTTTAATACCCTCGATTATAACGTCTTCCATTGATATGCTGGCGGAAAATGCCAGCCTTCCAAGTATAACAAGCTTATGGGCGCTATCAACGCCGTTAATGTCCAATGAGGGATCCGATTCGGCATAACCCTTTTCCTGCGCCTTTTTAAGAATTTCGTTAAACTTACCACCTTCCTTGGTCATTTTCGAGAGGATATAATTGGAGGTTCCGTTGATTATTGAATATACCGACCGAATTGAATCGCCGGCAAGCCCGTTTTTGATAGACCTGAGTATCGGGATGCCCCCGCCTACCGCAGCCTCAAAGCCTATATGCACATTGTTCTTCAGGCATAATTTAAATATTTCTTCGCTATATTCAGCTAAAAGCGCTTTATTTGCCGTAATAATGCTCTTTCCACTTTCGATAGCCTTTATTATATATTCTTTCGCAGGATTTATGCCGCCGATAAGTTCAATGATAATATCAATATCCCTATCGTTAAGTATATCACCAAAGTCTTTTACCGCCAGCGATTTTGCGCTCTCGGGAAACAGATTTCTGCTGCCCCTGGTAAAGATCTTTTTGATCTCTACTGGAGCCGAAAGCATGGACGTTATTTCTTTGCCGCGCTCTTTTAATATACGGTAAACCCCGCCCGCAACCGTTCCGAAACCCAAAAGTCCAATATTAATAGCCTTATTTGAACTGCCCTGTCTTTCTTTAAGCATAACCAAACCCTGTCTTATAAATAAATAATATAAATAATTAAATAATAAATAAATTTAAAATGATTTATTATAATATAATGCCGATGAAAACCTGTCAATTTCTTTTATTTTCTTTTTTACTTTTTTTCTTGACATAATTTCTTTTAAATTGCATACTAAAAAAAATATTAGCCGGTAATTTAAAATTAATTAAAATTAAACCACATAATAGAGGTTATATATGCAAAGTGAACCAGACAGTAGTTACTGTAAGCATTTAACAATCAAACATTCAATTTTAAAAAAGTTTTACGATACCAACAAGAAAAAAACGATAAAAAGACAACTGATTTGTAGCGTGAGTTTTTCAGCCGTTACGAATTCCTTCGATATCTTCTGATATATTATCTTTTTTATTTTTCCCTTGTTTTACATCGTAAAACTAAAGGGATTAATAATGAAGATAAAAGCCTGTTTTTCCTATAGACCGCCTCAAATAATTTTTATTTTACAAATAACTTTTATTTTTATTTTAATAATTTTTGCTGCCGCTAATTTTCTATTTTTTTTACGTCCGTATTTCACCGGCTTATGCCGGATTTAAGGAGGGATAATGGTACAAAAGGAACTTAAAGATAAGCTGGACGAGCTTCCGATAGACATAAAATTAAGGGCTCTCGACCGTCTTAAAATCCATGTTATGAGGCAGAAATATGGTTACTTTTCAAGGCTCTGCCTTTTAATAGCTTTAATAGGACCGGGTATTCTCGTTATGATAGCCGATAATGATGCCGGCGGTGTTATTACTTATGCGCAAACCGGCGCCATTTTCGGTTTAGGATTTTTTATACCATTTATGGTCTTAATGCTTCCCGTCGCCTATATAGTGCAGGAAATGACCGTCAGGCTCGGAGCTGTTACCCACAGGGGACATGCCGAAATGATATGGAAGAGATACGGAAAGTTCTGGGGTATGTTTTCGTTATTGGATCTTATAATAGCTAATGTTTTGACGTTAATCACCGAATTTATAGGAATTACTTTAGGAATGGAGCTTTTTGGAGTATCTCCTTTCATTTCAGCTGCTGTTGCAACGATTGTTATCTTATCTATACAGCTTTTTTTACGTTATTATACTTGGGAATGGATAAGTCTGAGCATCGCAATTTTTAATTTAATCTTCGTGCCTTTGGTATTTTCCGTTCCGCATCTCGATTGGGGTGCGGTCGCAAACAGTTTCGGGTCGTGGCATATTAACGGAGGCATACGCCCATTATTTATTTATGTCGTTTTGGCTAATATTGGCACTACGATCGCCCCGTGGATGTTGTTTTTTCAGCAGTCTTCGATTGTGGATAAAGGCCTGACGGTAAAGGACATAAAAGACGGACAGATAGATACATTTATAGGGTCATTTGTAATGATAGTGGTTGCTATAGCAATAATTTTAATAACAGGCTCCGTAGTATACGGGACGGACGGAAATTCTAATCTAGGTATAATACAAATACTTTCTACTATTTCAGATAAAATGGGAGTAATTCCAATGAGACTTTTTGCCTTAGGACTTATTGAAGCGGGACTTATAGCTGCAATAGCAATTTCCGCAAGCACTTCATGGGCGGCGGGGGAAGCTTTCGGCTGGCCTAAAAGCATCAATCTGCCTCCTTTAAAGGGATGGCATTTCTATCTTCCCGGGCTTATTAGCATCCTTGTAGCAGCGGTGGTAGTATTGATTCCTAATATTCCGCTGAGTTTTCTTAATTTAACGGTTCAGGTCATCGCTTCCATTTTCATGCCCGCCGCTATGTTGTTCCTGCTCCTTTTGTTGAACGATAAAGAAATTATGGGTGAACATGTAAACAAACTATGGCAAAATATATCGGCTTTTATTATAGTGGGATTTTTAATTATAATGAACGGTCTATATGGCTTGAGTATAGTATTCCCGCATATTTTTGGCAAATAAGCAAAATAAGCAGACGTTTTACATTTGGTAAAATAAATTAACTGTTAATCGCTCCGCTCTGACGGATGGGGCTTGAACCATGAGGTTTAAGGATATTAATTATGAAATTTAAAAAAATCGAAAATAACAAGCATGAGGAAAAGATTATAAAAAAAGCTAATCTCGAAGAAAGCTTCGACGATTTTATAAAAGACGAAGGGCTTTTAGACTATAATAAGATCCCATTAAATAAAGCGGAAATTAAGGGTTGGGTCAAATGGGCGTTCTGGTTTTTAAGGATATATATATTGATCATGGTGATACTCGTCATTATCGGATTTTCGAAGATTCACTAATTTACAAAATAAATTTACAAAATAGCCAATTAGCGAAGGATGTTTCGGCAGGCAAATTCAGCGAGGATTTTAAAGTAACAGGAAAACCGATGAAATAAGCGTCCTTAGCGTCCTTGCTGAAGCTTTTAACAGGCTTAAAAAAAGCTATTTAAGGCTATTCAGTTTAATCTCTTTTCTTTAAAAAAATCGGCGAGCAAAGCGGCGGCTTCGGTTTCCATTACGCCAGAAACTACTTCCACCCTGTGGTTTAATCTCGCATCTTCCAGCGTTCTGTATAACGATGCCGCGGCTCCGCCTTTAGGGTCTGCTGCTGCATAAACAAGTTTTTTTATGCGCGATAAAAGGATTGCTCCACAGCACATAAGACACGGCTCAAGGGTAACATATAAAACGCAACCTGTCAGCCTCCAATTTTCCAGTTCTTTCTGAGCTCTGTAAATTGCTTTTATTTCAGCGTGCATAAGGCTCGAAAGGTCTTTTTCCACGCTGTTGTTAGAAGCCGAAACGACTATGCCGTTTTTTACTATTACCGCTCCAACCGGGACTTCGCCCTTTTCTTTAGCTTTTTTGGCTTTTCTAAGCGCCAGCTCCATAAAATATTGATCGGATATCAGCATACAAACTTTCGGCAAAATAAAAAATGTTGATATTGGTGCAAATATTATGATATAAATTATTAATTAATGTTTTTTGTATTATATTATCCCTTCATCATAATATTATAAATATTATAACAAATTAAAATGTAGCTTTTTATTACAATTATTACAATAAAATTATTATAATAAAAATAAAATATTTTTGTGGATCAGAGATTTCCGGAACATATTAAAAACGGGATTTTAAGAATAAAAACCAAGAAAGATGTTTTTGAAACCTTTAGAATAATTAAAGAAAAAGGGCTGCATACCGTATGTTCTTCCTCGAGATGCCCCAACCTGAACCTGTGCTTTTCCAATAAAACTGCAACCTTTCTTCTTCTTGGGGATAAATGCACAAGACAGTGCCCCTTTTGCAATATAGGTTTTGAAGAAAAACCGCCGGTAGACCAGTTAGAACCTGAAAAAATAGCTTATGCAGTCAAGTCGTTGAAACTTAATCATACGGTTATAACCATGGTGACAAGAGACGATCTTGATGACGGCGGCGCCGCTTTAGTTGCGCAAACCGTTAGAAGCATAAGGCAGGCAACAAATTGCAGGACAATAGAGGTTTTAACCTCGGATTTTAAAGGCAATAAAGATTCCATAACAAAGGTTTTAGATTCGGGAATAGACATATTCGGGCATAATCTTGAAACAGTCGAAAGGCTTTATAGCGTGATAAGGCCGGGTAGTTCATACAAGATGTCGTTAAATATTTTAAAGGAGGTAAAAGAAATCAAGCCGGCGATTATGACCAAGTCCGGCATAATGGTTGGGTTCGGGGAAAGAAAAAAAGAAGTTTTTCAAGCCATAGACGATCTGGCAAATTCCAGCATTGATTTTATTACTATCGGACAATATTTGAGGCCTTCCGTTTCTAATACCGAAGTAAAGGAATATCTTCCTTTGGACACTTTTTTAGAATACAGGAAATATGCCGGAAGAATCGGGATAAAACATATAGTATCGGCGCCGCTTGTCAGAAGTTCTTTTGGAGCTGAAAAATTTTATAATAAGGTAAATCATGACAGAGGAATTTGAAACCATAAAGAGGCTTCCGCCTTATGTTTTTGCGGAGGTCAACAAAATCAAAGCCGAAGCAAGAAAGACAGGGGAAGACATAATAGACCTCGGTATGGGAAACCCCGATTTTCCCACACCCTCTTATATTATAGATAAACTGATCGAGGCTTCCAGAAATCCCAAAAACCACCGATACTCGGCATCGCGTGGAATATATAAGCTAAGGCTTGCCGTATGCGACATGTATAAAAGGCATTACGATGTCGATCTGGATCCGGATAGCGAAGCGATCGTTACTATGGGCATCAAGGAAGGATTAAACCATTTTGTATTAGCCACTATCAACAAAGGCGACGTCGTATTCGTTCCTAATCCTACATATCCCATACATGCATATTCCGTTATAATTGCCGGAGGCGATGTAAGAAGCATACCGCTGATAGCGGGCGAGGATTTTTTTGAAAATTTAATGGCAGCTTTAAAACAGACATGGCCTAAACCAAAGATGATAATCCTTAGTTTTCCGCATAATCCGACCACCACGACGGTTAACCTTAATTTTTTTGAAACGCTTGTTGATTTTGCTATAGAAAACAATATATATATCGTTCACGATAATGCTTATGCCGATCTTACCTTCGATGGATATAAAGCGCCGAGCCTGCTTCAGGTAAAAGGAGCAAAAGATATCGGGGTGGAATTCTTTTCCATGTCTAAAAGCTACAGCATGGCAGGTTTCCGGGTAGGTTTTGCGCTCGGAAATAAAATATTAATTAATGCCTTATCCCGCATAAAGAGCTATCTTGATTATGGAATGTTCCAACCTATCCAGATAGCATCTATAATTGCTTTGAACGAGGAGTATAAATACGATGTCATTGCTCAAATGGTAAACCACTATCAAAAAAGAAGAGATGTTTTGATTGAAAGTTTTAACAATGCCGGATGGCACATTGAAAAGCCGAAGGCTACCATGTTCGTATGGGCAAAGATACCGGAGCAGTTTTTAAGCGTAGGAATAGGCTCCCTTGATTTTTCCAAGGAGTTATTGACTAAGGCAAGGGTTGCCGTTTCGCCAGGAATCGGCTTTGGCGAATATGGCGATCAATATATCAGGTTTGCGCTTGTTGAAAATGAAATGCGCATCAGGCAGGCGGCTAAGGGCGTCAAACATTTTCTAAGCACTCAGTGGGGGGGTGCCCTCAAATAATTTACCGAGCTTTGTCTTTGCCGTAAAACCCTCTTTCCACCTTTCCCAACGTGAACTACACCTCAGCAAAAGCTATTGCGGTTATCCACAGGAGCATACTTAAGCAGGCGTAAATTTGGTCAGTTCCTCATCCATAATTATTATTTTATATACATATAGTAGTCGCTTTCATCTCTCCTTCTAAATATAAGGAAAGGTTTCCCGTTTTATTACCTAAAAGTATTATTATATATTATATATATTTTTAATGCCACAACAACAAAACTATCGGAATTATCAGAATGGTAAAAATATTTACCACTTTTATCATAGGGTTTATGGCAGGTCCTGCAGTGTCTTTATAAGGATCTCCTACCGTATCGCCTGTAACGGCGGCTTGATGCGCAGGACTGCCTTTGCCTCCATACAAACCCCTTTCTATTAATTTTTTAGCATTGTCCCATGCAGCACCACCGCTTGTCATGGAAATAGCAACAAATAGACCGGAAATTATCGTTCCAAGCAATAACCCGCCCAAAACCTGAGGGCCCATTATAAGCCCAAAAATTATTGGACCCGCAACCGGTATAAACCCAGGAAGGATCATTTCTTTAATAGCGGCTTTAGTAACAATATCAACACTTTTCCCGTATTCTGGCTTTGCTGTCCCTTCCATAATACCAGGTATTTCTTTAAACTGCCTTCTTACTTCATCTACTATTTTTCCAGCAGCTCTTCCGACCGCTTTCATAGCAAGGGATGCGAATAGAAAAGGAAGCATCGCTCCTAAGAATAGTCCGATAAGAACATTAGGCTGGCTTATCGAAAATATATAATGCACCGGTCCTGCCTGAATTAACTTATCATATTCTCCAAAAAGCACTATTGCGGCAAGAGCAGCCGAACCTATTGCATAACCTTTCGTTACAGCCTTTGTCGTATTTCCTACCGCATCTAATGCGTCCGTCGTTTCCCTCACGTTCTCGGGAAGACCACCCATTTCTGCAATCCCGCCCGCATTATCGGTAATCGGACCAAATGAATCTACCGAAATTATCATACCCGCCATTGAAAGCATGCTCGAAACAGCTATGGCAATACCGTAAAACCCTGCAAAATAATAAGCCAAAAATATTGCCGCAGATATTGCGATAACCGGAAGAGCAGTTGACATCTGACTTACCGCAAGACCCGATATTATATTGGTAGCATGTCCCGTCGTTGAGGCTTTGGCAATGGATTTTACCGGTGAAAAGCTTGTGGAGGTGAAATAATCCGTTATTACGATTATAAAACCGGTTAAGAACAGTCCCACAAGGGAAGCATAATAATAATCGAGAGACGAATAATTGCCGACGCCTTTCATAAACGACATCGTGAAAAAATAGTATATAACCGCCGAAATAATTCCGGTGGTAATAATGCCGTTGTAAAGACCCCTCATAATTTTTTCCTTAGTGGGGGCGCTTACAAAAAAGACGCCGATTATCGAAGAAAAAACTGCTATTGCCCCCAGAAGTAGCGGATACATGATCGCTTTCATGAGATCATGCGGATCGTTCTTAAATATGGAATATGCCAAAAGCATCGAGGCTATTATGGTAACGGCAAACGTTTCAAAAACATCCGCCGCCATTCCGGCACAATCGCCAACATTATCACCTACCTGATCTGCTATGACGGCAGGGTTCCTTGGATCATCCTCCGGTATGCCGGCTTCGATCTTTCCGACAAGGTCTGCCCCAACATCCGCCGCCTTAGTGTAAATGCCGCCCCCAAGCCTTGCAAATACGCTTATAAGACTACATCCAAACGCAAAGCCAATTAAAGAATCTATGGTCCCTTTAAGCGTTCCCGTAACATGGTAGGCTACAAGAAAAAACAGCGAAATCCCGAGAACGCCGAGCCCAAGAACCATTAATCCCGTTACTGAGCCGCCTTTAAAAGCAAATTGCAATGCAGTATTAACCCCTTTTTTTCCAATTTCGGCTGTTCTTACATTTGCCCTCACGGCATTGAACATACCAAGATAACCGGCAGTAGCCGAAAGAATCGCTCCAAACAAAAATCCAGATGCGGTCAAAATACCAAACTGGGGTATCCACTCTCCTCCAATGAATATCAGAACAAAAATAGCTATTCCAACAACAGCGACTGTTTTATACTGCCTGTTAAGAAAAGCTGTTGCCCCTTCCTGTATGGCAGAGGCTATTTCTTTCATTTTAGGGCTTCCTTCATCATGTTTTAGCACCCACATAGTTACCGTCACGCTATAAATAACTGCCACAATACCAGCAATGACCCCAAACGTTATTGCATAGCCGAAAATACTCATAATAATACCTCCTCCTCTCCCTTGTAATTGATTAGAAATATTAATCAAGAATCAACATGTCATATTCATAAATAATAGGATTATAATCCTCTTCCTTTTTTTATTTTTAAATACGAAAATACCGCCGATCTGTAAAAGAAAATCTGTAAAAGAAATGGGCAAATTTTGAATAATAAAATTGTTTTTATTCAGCCCTGTCTCGATCTTGTAAATTCGCCTTATCTCTTAAATTCGATAAATAAACCGCTACCGGCCTGTAAGCAAGATGAGACCATTTAGAAAAAGGCACTTCCACGATAAGCATCGGCATAAGAATCATCATATGAATCAAATACAAATAAAATATCCATGGAATAGGAACTTTATAGACGATAACAATTCTCAATATTACTCCGGTTAACGCCGTTAAAAAAAGCAATATTATAAATGTCCAGTCGGTATGATGGGAAAATTTACTTCTTTCGACTTTCTTCACTATTCTCCTGATGGTAAAATAGATTAATCCCCCTAATAGACCGATACTGGCATAATAATCATATAAAAAAACATGCAGGTCGCTTGTGTAATCAGTCTGAAACCAGTACAAAAAGAATACTATCGCTACAAACAATGAAACATAACTTGTCATTAAAAACCAGTGAATCAGCCAGTAGTTATATTTACCAGAAAATAACTTTTTAAGGAATGGTTCAGGATCGTTTTCGCATTTCGAATATTTATATTGTGTGAAAAAATTAAATATTAATGCCCACAACTCGCTAATATACAACTTTATCGGAATCTTAAGATTTTTATCGGACAGTATCGTTTTATAATACATATTGAATATAAAAGATATAAGAAGAATGGAAAGTATTGCGGTCATCGGCCAGTCAAAAAAAAGATCTATTTTGTCTGGAGGGATAATCTGATTTAATGAGCCGTTGCCTGAATTTGGAAATAAGCCGAATAATAAAATCCACTCAAAAAAGACAACTATGGCGATAATAAACAAAAAGACGAATTCGGCAAGTTTAGATTTATAAAGCAATTTTGAGATCCCCGTCCAGTCATAGACGGTTATAAGCCACCGGCGAAGAGACATCATCAGTTCTGCCGGATTTGCCTTTCTTGGGCAATTTTCCGAACATTTGCCGCAATAATAACACAACCATGGATCTAAACTACCGACCAATTTATCTTTTAAACCCCATCCCGTCAATATCATTTCTTTTCTTGGAAAAGGTTTTTCATCGTGTGTTAGCGGACATACGACGGAGCATGTTCCGCATTGAAAACATTTTTTGAAAGAATTATCGAAAGAATCGCCCCCAATATTTTTGATAAGCTCTATAAAACCAGCATCTGGATTTAATTCATTATTTGTCATACTTATCTCCTGTTAAAATCCTTTATATGGGCTTGGTCCTATTTTTTTTATAGTATTAACAAATTCCTCTACAATTTCTGGAAGTTTCTGGTAATCAGAAATTTCAAGCTGCACCTGTTTTACTCTTTCTGACTCAAGCACAAGCCTGTCGAGCGTTTCCTTTAAATTAGCCATTCTGTAGGAAGCAAGCTCGGAACCTTTAATGAAATGACACTGGTAGTCATCGCCGTATCTGCAACCAAGTAAAAGTATGCCGTCTATTCCCCTAGAAAGCGCATCCGCATACCACACATTGTTTATCGAACCTAAGCATCTTACCGGAATAACTCTTATATTGGAGGATATATTAAGCCTTTTTATGCCGGCAATATCAAGAGCCGGATAAGAATCGTTCTCGCAGGCAAAAACGACTATTCTCAGATTTTCATCGGTACCTTCCTCCGGAATGTTCATAGCTTTAATCATGGAACCAATTATATCCACCGAATAATTCTTAAACGAAATTATTCTGACAGGACAAGCGCCCATACATACGCCGCATCTTCTGCATCTTTTCGGATTTAATTTTGGGGTGCCTTTATCGTTCTCATCTAAAGCGCCGAACGGACATTCCACCGTGCATCTTCTGCATTGCGTACATCTCGGCAGGTCTATGAACGGGTATGTCATATCGCCGGCGCGCGGGTGAACCCCCTTTCCTTTTGCCGCTAATTCAATACATTGAATAGTCTTAAGGACGGCGCCTTTTGCATCGTCGGCGGAAAAGACCACATCCATCGGCTGTCTGACCGAACCTGCCGGATAAATCCCTGTTCTTCTGGATTCATAGGGAAAACAAACAAAATTAGAATCGGGAAAACCGTAAACAAGATCAGGCAGTTCTTTCCCTTGCCTGTAAATCAGATTTAATATGCCACTTTTCTTTGAAAAATCATCCTCTCCCGCAGGAACGGCACAGGAAGCCGCATTTTGCACTGGATTTGCCACTGCTTGCTCACCTATTGTTAGCGCAACTTCTCCATTGGGAGTAAAATCGCCAGAATTTGGCACAATTCCGGCAGCAAGCACGGCCATCTCGACATTTAGATCAATACTGCCGCCAAAAAGCGTCTTATCAACTTTGATGTTAATGGAACCGCTTTTATCTACGGAAATATCGGAGAGTTCTCCTTTAACCATAAAAATGCCGTCGTCCTGCTGCATTTTTTTATAATAATTCTCATATTCGCCGGTTGTCCTGATATCCCTGTATATTATAAAAACCTTAGAATTCGGATTAGTGTTTCTAATATATGCCGCTTCTTTCAAAGATGACATGCAGCATACGGTAGAACAGTAAGGAAGATGGTTTTCGTCTCTCGAACCGGCGCATAATATAAAGGCAACTGAACCGACTGGTTTGTGATTGGAGGGTCTATTAATGGTAAAAAGTTCATTTTTGCTTTCCAAATACAGCTTGGAATAAAGTTCTTCAAGCTCGACATTCGTCAAAATATCGGGACTTGATCCGTAACCAAGATAGCTTAAATTTGCAGGATTATACGGTTTCCAGCCGGTTGCTTCTATTACCGCACCCACCCTTTCCGTCAATTCGCCATTGCCGCCTTCGGCTTCATTTCCGTTTATGGCAACATCGAACATTCCGGGCTGACCAAAAATACTTTTTATTACGGAACTTTTATAAATTTTGATCCTATCCGAATTTTCCGCTTTTTGAATAAGTTCATCAAGATCTTTAGAAATTAAGACGTTTTTTTCAAATGGCGGATTAGTTTCCCATTTTTTATACTTTGAGTAAGGAAAACCGCCTAAATGCGATTCTTTTTCAACTAAAACCACATTATAACCAGCCATTGCGGCATTCGTTGCAGCATTCAAACCTGATACTCCGCCGCCTATAACCAAAATGGATTTGTTTATTTCTTCTATTAACGGCTCTGGAGGTTCGGCTTTTTTAGCCTTTGTTATGCCCATCCTTAAATAATCTTCGGCTAAGCGCTGGGTATTTTCGTTATTAGAAGGGCTTATCCATATAACATGTTCGCGCAGGTTAACCCTTTCGGTATAGATTTTCAATATGTCGTAATTGAATATATCCTGCTTTGCGCGCATGGAACAGGCAGCAATAACAACTTTATTGATGCCTTTATCTGCAATATCGCTTTTTATCAGATCAGATCCTTCTTTGCCGCACAAAAACTCATGTGATATGCACACCTCAACTTTATATTCGTTTTTTGCTATATTAAGAAGTTTTTCTATATTAAGGCTTTTGCTTATATCGCAACCAGAACAGATATAAACCCCTACTTTATTATCCATTTTGACCCCTTTTATTAAAGGAATACTGCAAGACGGACAAAGCACCGGCAGTGGCTGATTGAATGGATTGGTTAACATCCATCGGATTTTTTGCTACCCCTGCCGAAAAAATGCCTTCGTTTCCGTCCTGAAAGAATAAAAAACCGTTTTCATCAAAACTAAGTTTAAGGCTACCCGTTTTAAGGTTAGAAGGCGCATTAGGAACCATACCTGTTGCAAGGACGACCATTTCCGCTTTAAATTTTACCTTTTTGCTGGATAACATGTCCTCGACTTCGAGTATCAGATCGCCGGAAGACGACTCTTCTGTGATATTTGCCACTTTGCCTTTTATAAGCTTAATCTTTTCATCGGATGATGCGCGATTTAAAAACTTTTCATATTTTCCGGGAGTTCTTAAATCAATATAAAAAATGCTCGCCTCCGAATCTGGATTTTTTTCCCTTACATACAGCGCCTGTTTCAAAGAAGCCATACAACATATACTAGAGCAATACGGAAGATGATTTTCGTCTCTCGAACCCGCACACTGGACAAAAGCAATGCGATTAACCGTTTTATTATCCGATGGACGAATTATTTCTCCACCCGTAGGACCGCTATCAGCAGAAAGCCTTTCCATCATAACATTAGTGATAACATTCTTATACCGTCCGAAACCTAACTTTGTCAGATTATTTGCGTCATAAGGCCGCCATCCTGTCGCAAGAATAACGGATTCTACATCAAGATTATAAAACTCCTCTTTAGCTTCCAGATTAATAGCATCATATCTGCACACGGTCATACATTTTTTGCATGAAATTAATTTGCACGCTTCATCATCAATGACATATTTTGCCGGATATGCAAAAAAATTAGGCAGGTAAATTGCTTTCTGGCTGTCCATATCGTAATTAAAATCGTTTAATCTTGTTTCAGGGCAGGCGTCAACGCAATCGCCACAGATAGTACAGTTATCATTAATATATTGCGGCTTACGCCTTACCTTGACCTTATAACTTCCGTCCTCTTTACGTATATCTTCAATCTCCGAAGAAGTGATAAATCTTATGCGTCCATATTCATTTAATTTGATCCGCCTTAAGTTGATCTCAAAACCGCAAAAGGGAGGGCATAATTTTGGAAAGTATTTATACATCTGGAGGACCCTGCCTCCGATATATGGATTTTTTTCAACAATGACTACGGATTTTTCGCTTGATTCCATAATCTCGATAGCGGCGGATACTCCGCTAAACCCGCCGCCTATAATAAGAACCGGTTTTTTTTCGTTTGAACCGTCCACATTTTCACCCGTAATTAAAATCGAATATCAAAAAATAACACTTCTTTAAAAACCAACCGCAAAGCCCACCACGGGGCGATTCCGACATATTTTTGATATACTTCGGGCTTCCACACGGTTAGTATTCGCCGTTAGTAATTGTCTTATAGCCGCTTCTTCGCCCAATGCAATTGCCAACTGCAAGGTTCCGTAAAGCAGGGGACTTTATGGCAGCAGTTACAGTTATAAGAAAAGTAAACCCCACCTTTAGAAAAAGAAGAAAGGACTATTTTATGTTTTTGGAATTATTTCAATCCACGGCTTTTTAAATAATTCTATCTCTCCAGTAGCTTTATTTTTCTTGGAGTTGACGAAAACCTTCCAGTTTTCTTCATCTAATTTTAAATGATCCATTCTGTAATAAAATCCGGGGTATCTTGTTTCTTCCCTGAAAAGAATATGTCTTAAATGGAGCATTCCAACAGTGGACCTGTGGTAATTTTCCCATGCCCTCATAAGTTCATGGAGATCGCTTGCAGCCATGTTTTTGGCATCTTCTCTAAGTTTGTTAAGAAGTTCCAATCCCTTTAAGAGCATTTTTTCGCTTGTTCTATAAAATGTCGAAGTTCCGGCTACGTATTCGTCCATGATCTTATTTAACCTAAACATATAAAGCCTTGGTTTTATATAATTAGGATTAATATTCGGTTCGGTAGAATAGCCTTTATATTGTTCATAGCGGATCATCGGGGCATATATTTCTTCTGCAAGCGTCTTATTATCGGTATGTATCGTCGGTATAAAACCCGGGTCGTCCGAAATAAACTTTACCGCCGATTTTGCCGAAATTCTGCCTTCCGTAAATGATCCCGATGAAAATTTATGACCTGAAGCGCCCACGCCGTCGCCTGCCGTAAATAGTCCGTTAACGGTAGTCATTCGGTTATAGCCCCAGTTCCATTCTTTCGGCGCTATATCAGGAGGGCCGCTAACCCACATTCCACATGCTCCTGCATGCGAACCAAGAAAATAAGGCTCGGTAGGCATTACTTCAGAATCAGTTTCCCGAGGATCTATGTCCATCGCCGCCCATACTCCCGCCTGCGCGCAAGTCATATCGAGAAAATCTTCCCATGCATCCGATTCGAGGGCTTTTTTCTTTTTTTCTGGCAAAGTTTCGAATAGTTTTTTCATAGCGCCAGTTGTATTCATATAGAAAGGACCGTTGCCTTCAAGCCAGTCCTTTAGCATAGCATGATTCCACAGGCATGTCGCGGGCACTGCAGCGAGTCCATAAGGAGGATAATCCTTTACTATACTTTCCCATTTTTGCATGTAATCTTCTCCATAAGCGTTAAGCACTCTTGCTTTAAAAAGCGTAAACCATGCGCCAACGGGACCGTAACCGTCTTTAAACCTGTTAGGAACAAACCTGTTTTCCATGGTTGTCATCTCCGCACCCACATCAAATGCCATAGAATAAGTAGAACCGGCACTCCAGAGCGCATACCATGTCCTTCCCATACCCTCAGCCTGAGAGCGCGGCCTGAACACATTTACAGCGCCGCCACAAGAAATCAGTACGGCCTTTGCCTTAAATATGTAAATCTTAGCCTCTCTTAAGCTAAAACCGATAGCGCCGGCTATCCTGTTTTCGTGTTTTTCATCCGTAAGCAGCCTAATAATAAATATCCTTTCATATATGTTTTCTTCTCCTAAGGCTTTTCTTGCCGCTTCAGCAACTATAACTTTATATGATTCACCATGTATCATGATCTGCCACTTACCTGCTCTCACCGGCTTGGCGCCTTCTTCAAGCGATCTTGTGTCTTCTTCGTCCTCCTTGAAAATAGGAAGACCCCATTTCTCAAAAAGATGCACGCTACCATCCACGTGTCTTCCTACATCGTAAATAAGATCTTCTCTCGTTATGCCCATAAGGTCATTTGTGACCATCTTAACATAATCTTCTGGTTTATTTTCTCCAAGATAAGTATTAATGGCGGATAAGCCCATGGCCACAGCCCCGCTTCTTTCGATAGCCGCCTTCTCCACAAGGGTTATTTTCATATTTTTGGGTGCCCATCTTTTAGCTTCAAATGCGGCGCCGCATCCTGCCATGCCGCCTCCGACTATGAGCAAATCAGTACTTATTTCTTCGATTTTGTACGAATTTAATACGTCTGCGCTTATCATAGAACCTGTCATAGAACTTCTCTGTTCAACCATGATTAGACCTCTCTATTATTTATTAATGTTAATTATTAATGTTAATAATTAAATTTCATATATACATTATATACGATATACATAATACATAATATAAATTAAATACGCCTGCATTCCTGTCATTTTTGCGGAACAGTTAATGTTTTTCCTGCTTCGTTACATAACATTTCAGATTTAAGGTTAGCAGGATTTGATTCCGGTACGCCCTGATATGGATCTACTCCTCCTTCCGGAGTAGTTCTTGTAGGATATTTAAAACGTTTTATCTTACCATTTCTGAACTTTATCGTCCACATTATGGAATCTGAACCGCGAAGCGGTATAATCGAAGAACCCATAGGAGCAAAATCCTGATACGGTCTGACCTCGATAGCAGATTGGGGACAAATTTTGACACAATTATAACACTCCCAACATTGGTCCGGCTCCTGATTGTAAGCCTTCATGGTCTCCTTATTCAAAACCATAAGATCGTTAGGACAGATATACTGGCAAGCGGTCTTATCCCTTCCCTTGCAACCATCACATTTTTCGGCAATAACAAAACTTGGCATCTTAATCCCTCCACATATTATTTAATACAATTAAATTAATTTAATATTTATATATTATATATATTATTCATATTATCCAAATTATTTATTATCCGTTATTTACATTATTTATCGTAAGCGAATATTTTTATATTTTTAGGTTTTTACGATCCTTTAGCATATTTATGCAGTTTTATTTCAACTTTATCGTCTTTAGACAGATGGCTATAATAGTCTTTTAAAATTTCAAGAACTTCGGGTCTTGAAAAATGGTCCGGAACTTCTTTTCCTTCCGACAATAATTTTCTAAGCATCGTTCCGCTCAAAACAAGCCTGTCTTCTTTCTGATGAGGACATGTCCGGTTCGATGCCATTCCGTCACATTTATGGCAATAAAATGTCCAGTCCATCTTTAGAGGTTTTAATTCAAGAGCGTTCTTAGGTATTTCATCAAATATTTTATGCGCATCGAACGGCCCGTAATAATCGCCCACTCCAGCATGATCCCGTCCCACGATCAGATGGGAACATCCATAATTTTGCCTGAATACGGCATGCAGCAAAGCCTCTCTCGGACCTGCATATCGCATTTCCATCGGATAACCTGCCTGAATAGACGTATCTTTAACAAAATATTTTTCCGTTAAGACATTTATCGCTTTAACCCTGACTTCTGCAGGAATATCGCCCGGCTTCAGCTTGCCGATCAATTGATGGATCAAAACCCCGTCGGTAACTTCTATTGCAACTTTGGCAAGATACTCATGGGATCTATGCATCGGGTTACGCAATTGAAGCGCGGCTACCGTATTCCAGCCCTTTTCTTTAAATATCTTTCTGGTCTCCTCCGGACGCATATATACGCCTTTAAATTCCTCCGGATAGCTCCCTTCGCTTAGAACCTTGACCTTGCCGGCAAGATTGATTTCCGCCTGTTCCATGACCTTTTTAACGCCCGGATGTTCAAGATCGGTGGTTTTAAATATTTTCTGACATTCGTATGCCTTATCTATGCTATACTTTTCGCTGACCTTAAGAGTACCCATTATCTCAGACGTTTCCACATCTACCAACGCAACCTCGGCGCCTATTTTAATGTCGTCCGCATTTTTTTTGGATATCGAAAGGGTTATTGGAATAGGCCAAAAAGTCCCGTCCTGCATGATAAATTTATCGCAGACGCTTTTCCAATCATTTTTGCCCATAAAACCTTCCAACGGGGTAAATGCACCAATTCCCATCATAATGAGATCTGAGGTTTCTCTGGACGTCATCTGAATTTTAGGAAGAACTTCTGCTTTTTTCTTTTCTGTTAGAAGTTCTTTGCCAGATAATAGAAGGGGTTTTAATTTTTTTTCTTTTCCGTGAGGATTAACCAATGCCATAATTTCCTCCGTTCGATAATTAATTTTTTGGTTAATTTTTATGATTTAGAATATTTTGTTTATTATTTTATTTACTAACTTTAACTTCATACCATAATATTATGAATAAAAAAAGTCAATGGTTATTTTTTTACCCTTAACCATCACCATGTCATGGATTTTAAAGAATCGCCCACAAGATCAACAAAACCTTTATAATCTACTGGTTTAGCCAAAGAAATTACCTCTTCGCTTTTAATGCCTCTTGCTTCAGCATCAGGAAACAGATAATATACCGCACAGGTTTGCGAAGCATCGGAAACAAGTTTTCCAAACGCTCCTTCTTTTTTTACGGCATAAATTCCATCTTCAGTAAAAAGAATAACATCGCCGCTTTTTATATATTTAAGACAATCACTTAAAGCAGACGATTCATAAGGGGATTTCTTTATTATGTTAAGCATTTTTACCTTACCTCGATATTTTTATATTTTTATTTTATATGTCTATTTTATATTGTATGTCTATGATGTAATTTTTAAAAGGCTAATATTTATTAGAACGGCAATAAAACCTTCATCTCGTCTATTTTGTTTCTTAGCTCGGCTCTGGGTATTACTTCGACCTCGGCAAGGAGATCTTCTTCTCTTACCCCTCTTTCTTCAAGCGATTCTTTCTCGACATATAAATGAGAAATTTCGAAATCGTCTTTAAGAACAAGATATGTCTGAGTAAAATTTTTGATATTTATTAAGGAAGGATCCTGTCCTTTTTTTAAAGAAAAAACCCCATCCCCGATAAAAGCAACACTGATGTCCTGTTCGTATGAGCTGAACATAATCATTGCTTCTATAGCTTCCTGCTCATAAATAGTGCCGTAAGGAGCGGTCCTGCATACAAACATAATTTTTGCCTTTTGATCTTTCATTAGATAATCTCCTGTAGATACTCTTCTTCTTAAATAAAAATTTTAAAAGGTTAAAAGGTTATTAGTCTGTCGGATTCTATTGACAGTTCAAGAAGCTGTCCTAGACCGGATATCTCTGCGGATTCGCTTACCGTGTTCTGCGTCAGCCCCCTTCTTTTTCCGGCAGCAACACAAATAACCAATCTAACCCCTTTTGATTTTAGAGCGTGTATATACGATTTTATGTTTCTCTCACCCTGAGGTGGCTCCAAATATTTGTTGCCTACATACACGGCATCGTCGTAAAAGAATATGCCTATGATCTCATGACCCATTTCCAGTGCGGCATTGGCAAAATTATAAACGCTGTCGAAAGCCTGATAATTATAAGGACTTTCCTTTAATAGTATACCGAATTTCATTAATCCTCCCTTGTTTTAAATTTAATATTTTAAATTTAATATTTTAAATTTAATATTTTAAATTTAATATTTTAAATTTAACCGGTTTTAAAAATTGCGGAAAAACTGCGGATATTAAATTAAATATTAAATATCACAGAATTATAGCGGAACTCACAAGCTGGTGAATACCTCCCACCATTTCCGCATCGAAACCGTATAACTGATACATTTTCGCAAACTGGGTCTTACAAATTGCGCATATCAATGCAAGGAAATTCACGCCTTTATTGTCCATTACCTCCTTGATAGTTTGCATTTTGGCCATTGAACCGGCAATTCTTACATTCATTACTTCATCGGTCAGTATTCCGCCGCCGGCACCGCAGCAGTAAGTTTCCGCTTTATTAGTTCCGTTCCTTAATTCATAAAAATTATTCGCGCACGCTTTTATAAGTTCCCTCGGAATAGTAAACTGGCCTCCGGGTATTTCGCCAATTCTTGATCCCCGCGCAATATTGCATGAATCATGATATGTAATTATTTTATCATCGTTTGCCGATGGATCCACCTTAATAACCCCGTCTTTGATAAGCCCGAGCGTAAAATCGCAGATATGGGTCGGCTGCCTGTATTTGTTATCGAGAAAATCGAACGGACCGTTCATCGTATTGCTGTAATTATACATAGCCCTCCAGGCATGACCGCATTCACCTACCACAACCCTCTTTACTTTAAGCCTTCTTGCTTCATCCCATATCCGTTTATTTAGTTCTTTAGTATTCCGGTAACTCCCGATGAACATGCCAAAATTAGCGGCTTCTGATGCATAAGAAGAAACCGTCCAACTGACGCCTGCTTTATAAAATACCTTTGCATATCCTTTAAGAGATTCCATATGGGGCATTGCAAAAAAATCGGCTGAAGGCGGTACTAAAAGAACTTCTGCACCTTCTACGTCCATAGGTATTTTAACATCTTTTCCGGTTTCCTCATTTATTTCTTCTTCTAAGTCATCAAGGGTATTTCGGAGCGCAGCCTGCGGAATACCGATATTGTTCCCTGTATTAAATACCTTATGTATTATAACGGTAGAATATTTTTGTCCAAGACCTATGCCGTCCATAATTTCCCTCGCAGCCATCGTTATCACCGCCGTATCTATCCCGTAAGGACAGTAATAAGAACACCGCCTGCATTCCGAACATTGATAGTAGTAAGTAAACCACTTTTTAAGCATCTCCTCGCTAAAAGGCTCGGCGTCAGCCAGACCTTTAAAAAGGCTTCCTGCGGGTGTAAAATAGTACCTGTAGACCTTCCTCATTAATTCAGCCCTACCAACAGGCATGTTATTTGAATCACCCGTACCAAGAAAAAACTGGCATTTATCGGTGCATGCACCGCACCTGACGCAGATATCCATGTAATCCCTGAGAGCTTTATTGTGGCTTAAAAGCTGCTTAAAGATCCCCACTGCTTTAATTTCCCAACCTTCTTCCAGCGATGCGGGAAAACCGAGCGCAACCATATCGTCCTTTTCGCCCTGATACATCTTTTCATAAGCGCTTATACCCGAAACAACTTTAGGAATCTTGATCTCTCCTGTCAATATGGGAACTTTATAGGCTGCTTTTGTTTTAGCCATTGTTCTGTCTCCTGTTTATCTTTATTATTATTTCTTCCTCAAAGGCTTAAATCTTCGGCATCCGGCTTGTAATATCTTTCTTCTTGCGGATTATCCGTCATATAACGGGTAGGACTGAAAAATATGCCCACAAAATGCATCACTTTGCTGAAGGGTATATATGCAATAAGTAAAAGGGTCAATGAATAATGAACGAGAAAATATGGGTTACTCGGAATATTTATAGGATGGAATGCGGCGATATCGGTAATAAACGGATCAAGTCTGTTGTCAATCTTTGTAAGAGCGGAGGCGGAGATAAAAAAATTCAACGATAATCCTGCAACAGCGATCATCATTAAAATAATAAGTATTAAATAATCCGAAAAAAGGGAAATAATTCTCACTCTGTCAACGATCATCCTGCGAAGAAGCAGGTAAAATAATGAAAGAACCATTAAGATACCGCAAATTATGCCGACATTAACAAAGAGCTGATACCAGGAAGGCAGCGGATGATGGTAAACGAAATGACGCGCAAAATGCAGCAATATAAGCAGAAAAAACGAAATATGAAAAATATATCCGGCAACCCACGTAGGCTTATTTGCCCGGTATAAACTCTTAAATAATAAAACCTCGCTTGCAACCCTGCCGGTAGCGCCCATCGGAGTCAGGGGGGCAGGAGTAAGGGGAATTTTTACCGGCATCGGCGTCCTGGCATACACGACTATTCTCAGTGCAACGCCAAGTATGAAAATAACTCCCGCAAGATAAGTTAAAAAAACATACACGCCGCTTATGAAGTTTAAATCAAACATAATTTAACCCTCTTCACTTCTTAATAAGTCTTAATAATAAGTCTTAAGCTGTAAAGCAAAACTTTTAAAGCAAATATTCAAAGCAAATATTCCACTCTTTTCTTGCAAAAAGAGGCGCAAGTGGCGAAAAAAGTTTAAATACTTGCTCATCCAAATTTTATTATACGCAACCCGTAGGTTTTGGAAGACCTGCTATTTTGGCAAGCTGCTTAGCGGGACCTTCTGGAAAAAGTTCATAAATGAACTTATTCGCCTCCTTTTTATCAGGTAAATTTTCAAGCTTTCCCACTTCTTTTATAAGAGATTTAATCGCAGGAGCAACCTGAAATTTAAAAAAATAGTCCCTTACCCATTCGATTAATTCCCAATGCTTTTCCGTAAGCGTAATTCCTTCCTCTTTGGCAAGATATTCGGCTATCTCTTTGTTCCAGTTGTCAAGAATCTGCAGATAACCTTCATCGTCGGTTTCAATTGTCTTACCATTAAATGCAAAAGACGGCATAATAATTATAACCTCCTCTTCCGTAATTGACGTAATTAATATTAAAAAACCCTTTAATTTTTAACTTAATTTTAACTCATTATGATACAACCGCAAGGACAGCTTTCAAAGCATTTAGCGCAGCCGTTGCATGTTTCTAAATGAAATTCATAATGTAGTCCTTTTTGAAGCATTTTTACGCAGCCCTTGGAGCAATACATAAAACAGTTCCCACAGTCGTAACATAAGCCGCAACTCAGGCATCTTTTGGCTTCCCACACAAATTCTTCTTCAGATAATCCATAAACAGCCGGCTGAAAGTCGTTTTTTACTTCGGTTATTTTCCTTGTCCGCCTTTCTTGCCTTTCCATCGGTTCATAAAATTCCAAGTGCATATCCTTATAGTCTATGATCTGCCTTGTATCCGCCGGCACAGGTTCGCCGCTTAATTTTTCATGTATCGAAAAGGCGGCGGAATTTCCGGAACCGATCGCCTGGGTTACAAGCCAGAACCCTATTGCGTCCCCTCCGGCAAAAACACTTTCTTCTTCGTCTATCAAGCCTTTATCGTTGATATTCAGATACCCTCTCTTTAAATTTTTACTTATATCTTCGAGACCCGAAAAATCAGGCTTCTGCCCAAGAGAAGCTATCAGCGCCGAACATTCGATAGTAAACCGGGGATCGGTCTCCACCATAATAAACTGCGCCCTGCCCGAAGCATCTTTTTCGCTCAGCCTTGTTTTCTGAAAAACAACGGATAAAGCTCTATCGCCCTTTTCGTTTATATTGACATTAACCGGGGCGGCCATAAATTCAAAACTAACCCCTTCGGAGGCAGCGGTAATAACTTCTTCAGGATTTGCGGGCATCTGTTCCCTGCCCCTTCTGTAAACGACCGTTACTTTTTCCGTCGTCGGCAGTCTGAGGGCTGTTCTTGCACAGTCCATTGCGGAATCCCCTCCCCCGATAACTATAACATGCGGACCAAGGTCGGGCATCTCGCCACTGTTGACACGCTTTAAAAACTCGATCCCGCTGAAAACATTTGACAGGTTTGATTCATTTATGTTAAGCGCTATATTGTTATATGCCCCTATACCGATAAAAACCGCATCAAATTCTTTTTTGAGACGTTCAAGTGTCAGGTCTTTTCCGACGGGAGAATTAAATACGAATTCAACTCCAAGATCCCTTATCCTGTCAATTTCCGCATCAAGAACATTTTCGGGAAGGCGAAAATATGGTATTCCGTAACGGAGCATGCCTCCCGCCTTTTCTAACTTTTCAAAAATAGTAATATTATAGCCCCTTCTTGCAAGCTGATAAGCACAGCTTAACCCTGCCGGTCCGCTGCCGACAACGGCAATCTTTTCCTTCCTTTTTTCATCCGTAAGTTTTCTCAACGGCAGTTTATTTTCAATCCCGAAATCTCCGATAAACATCTCAACGGCATTTATTGCAACGGCTTTGTCTTTTACCGCCCTGTTGCATGACGTCTCGCATGGATGAGGACAGACCCGTCCCATAACCGCCGGAAGGGGATTTGTATCAGTAAGTATATAAAACCCCTCTTTTATTGACTCGTTTATCTCCCTGCCGTATGCTTCACCCTGGGCAACATACTGCAAATACTCCCTTATTTTTTCGCTGCTAGGA
The DNA here is from genome assembly GCA_021818985.1 of bacterium. Lineage (GTDB taxonomy): Bacteria > SZUA-79 > SZUA-79 > Acidulodesulfobacterales > Acidulodesulfobacteraceae > JAKASO01. The sequence goes on along the minus strand of JAKASO010000007.1, from coordinate 4,987 downwards.
CAACTGTCCATGCAGGGAGGCTTTTTTTCGACATAGCTGGGGCGCAGGGTAGACTGCTCCATGACGCTGGATACCCCGAACTGCCTGCCACCGATTGCTCTTTTTATTTTTTTAATCTCAACAGCCATTTTTTATTTACCTATATTCCTTAGTTTATTTAATATTATTTAATAGCCTTTAATTTAGCCTTTAATTTAACAACAGTTTAATAACCTTTTAAAATTAAAAGTTTTTAGTGTAACAGCTTTTGATTTATTTATACTTTATACTTATTGTTACTTATTACCTGTTTACTTACTTTACTCCGGCAGCGAAAGAAAACTTCCCCCGGCATAACCATAGATCAAACGGCCGGAATCGGTAAGATCCCTAATGGCGATTTTAATATCGTCTTTTGTAATACCACTCGCCGAAAATTTCATCTCCATTTCCTTAACTATATCACCGGGTTTAAACCTTTTTCTATTTGTAAACTCCTTAATAAGATTAACAATGGCTTCTTCTAATTGAGCCTTAGTTTCATCCGTCATTTTAAGCCTCCGTATCATAAAACCATAAAAAAATACTATTGTCTTACCTGGGCGGAGTAGTTCATTGTTGCCTCACCCAGTCTGAAATCATCAATATGATATTTTGTAAATTTAAATCCCGTAATATTAAAAAATTTGGGCCAGCCTATTCTTTCGATCCATTCTCCGACCCTTTCCCCTTTCTCTGCACCGTTTTTGTAAGCATCGAGTATCGTTTTAACGGCTTCTACAACCTTTGGCCAGCGCGGCGGATCATTTTCCAGATACGGCACGGCAAGCTTTGAGAATGAAGGTTTGGTTCTGGCATTGGATACCTTGCCTCCTACCCATATAGATACGCCGTCGTTCAAAGGATCAGAGATCGGCATGCCGGAACAAACCGTAAAACAGTTGCCGCAGAAAACGCACGCCTCTTCGATAAGCTTCACGTTTGGCTTCCCGTTATATGTATCCGGTCTGATCGCATTGGTGGGACACGATGCTATGGTGCTTGGAATTTCGCAGAGATTTATTATCTTGTCCGGGACCAACTTCGGCGGTCTTCTGTGTATGCCCAGCACCGCAATATCCGAACAGTGAACCGCCCCGCACATATTGAGACAGCATGCGAAAGCTATTCTCACTTTTGCCGGCAGCTTGGCATCTATATAATATTCGTAAAGGTCGTCCATAAGCGCTTTGGTCACTCCTGACGCATCTGAAGCCGCTGTATGGCAGTGTATCCACCCCTGCGTATGAACAATATTTGCAACGACATTTCCTATGCCGCCTAAAGGAAGATTTAATTTTTTAATATCATTCATCAGCGGCTCTATATTTTCTTCTTTGTCGAGCAAAAACTCAACATTATTTCTTGTTGTAAATCTAAGATACCCCCCGGTATATTTATCGGCAAGGTCACATAAATCCCTTATGAAAAACCCGCTGACAAGTCTTGGAGAACCGACCCTGACAGAGTAAATCTTATCGCCGGCCTCTGAAACATGGACCATATGGGCAGGACTTAAAATTTCGTGATATTTCCACTTTCCATAATTGTTTTTAATAACCGGATGCAAGAAGTCATGATAATCATGAGGACCGACATCGGTAATTCTTTTTGTTCCGGAAACATCAGGCATAAAAAACCTCCTTATATACTTATATGATAATGCAATTATGTATATAAACTATATGTATAAATAATTAATTATATATGTTATAAAATATTATATATATTATTATGTTATATTAATGTTATTATGTTTTAATGATAATTTATTATTTTATTTTATTATTTTATTATTTTATCTTTAATAAATATTCCTATTTATTATCCTTATTTATTATTTATTCCTAAAGGAGGATTCTCATCCTTGCTCTCCATCCACTTCCACATAGTCTTCATATAATACAAACGGGTTTCCCCTTGGGCTAGAAACCATTTCGGGAAGCGGTTCAAGTCCTATAGCCTCAAGAAAGTTGCCTATACCAACTCTCTGGATCAATTCCCCTACCCTCTCCCTGCTGACGCCGTATTCATCCCAGAATTCCCATATTTTTCCGATAAGATCCCTGAACCATTGATATCCGTTTTTGGCATCTTCAGCTACATCGTAAAACGGGACAAGAACCATTGAAAGACGGGGACCGGAAACCATAGGTGCTTTTGACCCGAGAAGGATAGTCGCTCCTCCCTTAACACCAGGACGCAAGGCTTTAGGCATTACATTTATACAATGCATACATTTTGAACAGTTTGAATCGTCAATCTTAAGACCGGTTTCGCCATAACTCATACATTTTGTAGGACATTTACTGGTAACATATTTATGCAGATTCATCTTTTTTGCATATTCTTTCACCATGTCCTGGTCTATTCTTATATTGTCCTTCCATGTTCCTATAACGGACAGGTCTGCCCTTGCAATAGATGCAGTGCAATCGTTGCCGCAACCGGAAAATTTGAACTTAAATTTATAATTGAAGATCGGCCTGTGCATCTCGTCCTGAAAAGCCTGAGTAATATTGTAACAAATATTCATGGCATCATAATTGGCAAATTCACATCTTGCCATGCCGACACAGCATGAAGGCGTTCTTAATGCGGAACCGCTGCCTCCAAGATCAAATCCAAATGACACTAATTGTTGAAAGATAGTTTCAAGTTCCGATGTTTTTACGCCAAGCATCTGAATATCGCCGGTTGATCCATGAAAGTTATAAAGGCTGGAGGCATGCTTATCCCCTATATCCACTATCTTTCTCAGAATATCGGATGTATAAAAAAAGCCTGACGGCTGATTAATTCTTATCGTATGAAATTCCTTTACGCCCGGATATTTCTCCGGCAGATCCGAAAACCTGCCAACAATGCCACCTCCGTAGCCTTTAACACCCACCATTCCCCCATGCTTCCAATGACCCATTCTTTCCTTGTAGGACTGTTCAACCTGCCCTAAAAGATCATCGGTCATCTCGCTTTTTTCTGCGGCTCTTTCAATTTCGGTAACAAAACTGGGCCATTTGCCTTTTTTTAGCTCATCCAAAAGCGGCGTTTGATATTTTTTGCTCATTAAAAAGATACCTCCTTAATAAAAAATAAAATCCAAATAAAAAAAACATTATTTTATATTTGCATATATTTGCATATTCGCTTAATTTTAAATTATCAAATTATAAATTGTCAAGAAAAAAAAGTTTATTGCGATTTTTTATAAAAGAAACCCATTTTTTAAACCATGAAGGAGAGGCTTTAGAATAAACGTGGGTAAAACTTGCAAGCACATTTTTACATATAATTCCGTCATTTGAACCATTGACGCCGTGACCTCTTATAACATCGAAACCAAAACTGATATTGGACATATTATCCAAAAAAGAGTGGTGAAATTCATGCCCTTTTAACGACCTGATATTCTGATGCCACTGCCATGAAGCACCGAAGTGATTTAAAGGCTTAAGCATGGTATATCCATGACCTTTAGGTTTTTTAGTTAATTTAACGTCCGCATCAATAATGCCGACCATTGCGCTTTTTGTTTCGTCATATGTAATGCTCCTGCACAGATACATAAGACCGCCGCACTCGGCATACACCGGCAGGCCGTATTCAACTTTTTCTTTTATATCTCTTCTAATGTTATAGTTTGCCTCAAGATCTTGTGCAAAAACCTCTGGAAACCCTCCTCCAATGTAAACTGCGTCAACTTCCGGTAAAACAGGGTCATTTAAGGGGGAGAACATATCAAGTTCGACACCCAGATCCTTTAGCTGCTCGAGATTTTCGTTATAATAAAAATTAAATGCACCGTCAAACGCAATGCCAATTTTTAACCGTTTTTTACGATTAGAAATATTACCGTTATTAATATTAATATTGTTAATATCATTAATACCGTTAATATTAATATTATAGATGCCGTTGTTACCGGCAGGCAGCGACATAGCACCGGGCGCGCTTGCATGTTTGCCGGCAGCGTTCGAGTTATCCGAAGCAGGAACAAGAAGTGAATTGACCGGCTTGTCTATTTTTCCAGCCATTTTAATTTTACCGGTAGAAACATTTGAAATTTTAAGAATAGCCGGAATATCAATATAACCGGAAACCTTGCCGGCTATCTTGTCAATCAATCCGTCAAGTTCTTCTTTGTTAAGAGTGGATACGAGGCCAAGATGCCGCTGCTTAATAGAAATTTCAGAATCATTCGGAACGGCGCCGACCACATTTATATCGGTATAATATTCTACAGCTTTTATAAGATTCTTTTCATGCCTTTTGCTATGGACTTTATTTAACAAGAGCCCATTTAAGCTTAAATCCTTATCAAAATCTTTAAATCCAAGGATCATCGGAACGATGCTGCGATTCATCTCGCTAACGTCAACAACAAGTATCACTGGCAAACCCAAAAGTTTTGCTAAAGAAGCGTTCGAGGTTCTGCCGTAAAGATCAGTCGAATCATATAAGCCGTGATTTCCTTCAACGATACTTATATCGGACCCAATAGAGTTTTTTATAAAATGTTTGACGATCTTTTTCCCAGACAGGAAATAAAAATCCAAGTTATAACAGTTTCTTTGCGAAGCAATGCTAAGCCACATGGGATCAATAAAATCGGGGCCTTTTTTAAATGGCTGAACATCGAAGTTTTTTTGCTTTAATAAACGGCAGATAGCGATAGCTAAACTGGTCTTTCCCGAATTTCTCTTGGTTGCAGATATGTAAAATCCACTAGTATTCATCTCTATATTGTTTTAAAGATAACATTTGCCCATAATATTGTCAATCCTAAATTTTACGATATTTTTAAAATATATATAGTTTTAAAACAAGTTTTTATAATTTCTATGTTGTCAACTTTTAATTTGTCTATTGAAATTAACTTTTAATTTGTCATAATATCCTTTTTATTATTATTTTGCCTTTTAATACGTTTTTTATCGCAATCAACTTTCATCACCCCCCTTGCCCCTCA
>JAKASO010000075.1 GCA_021818985.1 bacterium | reverse complement strand
GCCGCCCTTGAACCATGCGGCTTGCCGTTTATAATAAACTAATAGGCAGGGGGTACTAAAATTTAATTGAAAAAAGTTATAAAAACACAAAAAACATATTGACAACATTAGTATTTTATGATAACTTATACATAAAGGTAAATTATAATCAAAAAGTGTCTTAATTTACTCCAACAATATGGGGGTTAGACCAATTTCAACCGATTTTAGATTAGTATCGACGCCGAATAGAGAGTTCTCTATAAATTCCCTCTTCTGGTTAAATACGGCTTTTTGCAATTGATATGACAAGTTATCCGTCCTTGTATTTTTATATATAAATTCGGTCCCATCGTCGGCATTTTTAATATTTAACTCGCCGTCTTCTACTACGATTTTAAAGTCTTTGTTGAAATTTTTGCCACTATCGTCTATTATCAGCCCTAAATAATATTTAATTCTTATAAGTTCGTTAAGAGACGATACTAAAAAATGCCCGCTTCCGACGGCGGGGTCGCAAATTTTTATGGAATTTATTATTTCGTTTGCGTCATTTATATCTTTATTATAAATATCCGATAATTTGTTTACGTCGTAACCGTGTTCTCTAAACTTGTTAATAACCGCTTTTTCTACGGACTGCCTTGCCATATAAGAAGTTATAACGGTAGGCGTATAATGGCTTCCGTCTTTATATCCATTTATTTTCTCGAATATAAGCCCTAATACTGCGGGGTTTATTACCTTTTCATCTGAAGACGTTCCGCTTTTAATATCGTAAGCGTTTAAAAAGTTAAGCAAATACGTTAGCAGTTCTGCTCCTTCCGCCCTGTTCAAATCTTCCGTTAATTTGGTTTTAGAATAATATTTTACTTTGTCGTTTCTAATGCCTTCGATTGATATAAGCCTATTTTCTATATCTTTTTGTTCAAATAAGGAACTATTTAAATAAGGAACAAATTCCAGCGTTTGCGAAAAATCGTTCCTTGTCCTGTTTTCCTTCGTATTGGCGAGTATGTTGAAAAATAAATCGTTTAAATCCTGAAAGTTTTTTATCTTATCGGTATTGAAAAATTTATATTTATCGTCGTTAAAAGAACAAATTTGCGATTCTAATAGTTTTAAAAACAGTATCCTGTTAATCCATACGATTATAAGTTCTAAAGAATCTTCAAATTCATATCCCTTATTTTTTAAGTTATAATAAAAACTGTTTTCTATATCGCCGTCACTTATTAATATTTTGCCTTCTTTTTTAAATTCTTTGAGTCCTAAAATATAGAGCAGTTCCCTATAAAAACTTTCGTTTAAGCGTAAATTGCTTATTTTGTATTCTTTTAGCAGATAATCGGGAGAAAAGATATAATATAAGTCTTTTATATCTAAACCATTATGAAATATTCCCGCGGGTTTAAGATTGAAATAAACGGCATTTATATATTTATTTTTATCCTCAATATTAAGCTTTTTAAATAACATTTCTTCGTTAGAGGATATTTCTAAATGCGATATGTATTCTCTAATATCTTTATATAAACGGTTTTTACTTGAATCGGTTGATTTATGTTTTTTATGTTCGTAATATTTTTCTTCGAGCGGGTTAAATATCTTTTTAAAATCCGCCGCGTCGAAAATATACCACTCAAAACCATTAGTAATAATTATACGTTTAAGATAGTTATTTTTTTCGATTAAATGCTCTTCAAAAAAATAAGACACCGTTTCCCACACGGCTTTACAGTTAAGATTGCCGTTAATAATAAAATCATTTTGGTTTTTTAAGGATTTTGTTTCTATTATTACGACTGTTTTATCGTCTTTTTCTATCGCCAAATCAATATCGCCTTTTGCAATAATTGTATTATAACCAATACTCTTAAGAATCGTGTCAATATCTCTTTTTATGGATTCTTCGCTTTTATTTTGTGAATTTTTTAATGATTTTATGAGATTATCTATCCCTTCGCTAAAAATGGTTAACTTTTTATCGGAAACGTTCTTTTCGGCAAGAACCCTTATTTCTTTATTTATATCGGTTATCGTTTTAAGTTTTAGCATCTATTCCCCATATTTTGTTTGCAACAGTCATGTGAATCCATAAGGTTTTAGGATAAAAAAGAATATAAAATAAATATGCGATGAGAACTGATATTATTAAACATTTTACACCTTCAATTTTTCTAATTCATTCATAATATTTTTAATACAAATGCTAACGCGGTTTTTTCTTTATCGTTAAATATTTACGTTTTAAGTCAATTGATTTTTAATGTTTTCAATATCTTTCATTAGTGAAAAATTGCTTTGGCCATAATTAGACTCAATAAAGTCAAGGATATTATCAATTATCATCAAAATTTCTTGTTTATTCGACTGTAATGAATTATTTGAACCTGGATCCTTTTCCCCTGATAAGAGCAAATTTTCATAATGTTTTATTCTAACATTGAAGGATAGTAAATTATTAATTAATTTCATAACACGATTAAAAACATTTTTATTTTCAGGAAATAATTTTACATCCATCAATTTAAAAAGAACTGCTTTTAATATATCTGTATCAAAATATTCAAATCCGAAATATTGTTTGAAATTGTTATCAAAAGCTTTTGAATTTTGTTTAATTTTTTTAAGTCTGTCATCAATATCCTGCATGTTCCCGCTAAGCGCGTCCAAAAGGCTTCTGTAAATATCATTATGCTCTTCTCTGTCATGCTCAAATTGGTTTTTTTGCACTTTATAATTAACGAAAAGGGTAATAAATCCTCCAACTATTACACCAACTATTGAACCAATTATTGAACCAATTAATGTTTTATACATTCTAAAACCTCATCATCGCCTCTAACTTTATGCCGTTCAGCACATACACGAATACCGTCCCTATATAAGCCCCCGTCTTTGCTATTATCCTGTAGCCGTAATAATTAGCCTCCGCCTTGCCGTATTGACGGGCCTGCGCTATCGTGTTATTTATAATAGGTTTTATCCCTTTAGGCAAGTTATCCCAGCCTGCCATATTGGTATTTTTAACTTTCGCAATGTTGCCCGAACATATCTTATAATTTTCGATAGCCCAGTATCTTGGGTTAGGAAAGCCCCGCGTGCGCCTTATTACGCTTATGAGCTTACAACCGGA
>JAKASO010000074.1 GCA_021818985.1 bacterium | reverse complement strand
AAGGATTTAGGCAACGCCGTATGAAGTCAATTTTTCTCTTGTCCGTTTTAATAATATTCATAAGATTGTCAATATTTAATTTTTCATATTTCCACGCCGCAAGTATCGTATAGGCATTTTTTTGGTCGTTGCTTTTACATTTCGCACGGCTCCTACGATTTAAAAGGCGAATAGGGTTTTTCTTACAGATAAGGCTTTGGTAGTATTTTTCGCTTAACGTTATAGTAATATAGCCAGTCCGTATTTCCCTGTTCTCGTATTCATAATTTTCAATAATATGTCCTTTGAAGCCTTTACCGATTTTTTTACCTTTAATTATGCCGGAAAAATAAGTGTCTATTACCGCCGTATTTAAAGTATCTAAAGAATTTTTAGCGCAAATAAAATTAGAACCGCAATTAACGAAAAACGAGCCCATAACAATATTAAGTAGATTCGTAGTGAATGTCCGGCTTTTATTTTTAATCGCGAGTTCGTTTAGGAATAATAAAACAGTTTCGTCGGTGGCGGTTAGAGTAGTCCCTGATAACGACACAACATAGTCAAATTGGCTATTTTTAAATTCAACGATGTTTTGACTATTTATGCCAAGCGCAATATTTTGCTTCGATGTAAATAAACCGGCATACGGCAATACGATCAACATTCTTGATATATCGTTAGGCTCTACCCCTGCATCACATTTTTTTTTCAAGGAGCGATGCAGGTTATCGGCATGAGCGTCGGCTTGTCTTTGAAAATTATCGTCTATTAATTCAAACAAATTATTATTCATAATAAAATATATTTAAACCGAGTTTTTATAAAAATAAGGATTGATGTTTTCTACCTGGTCTGTCTTAAATTCGGGCAAATCTAGTATTAGCGGTATATACCCTACCCTGCCGTAATTATTTTTTATGCAGGCGCACACGGCGGTATTGCTGTCTTTGTCCCCAGATTTTTCGACATACAAGCAATAGCGAACCGCATTGTAAAAGGCGCTGGCGCCCCTTACCTTGTCTATTCTATCGGCTACCTCGCCATAGTTTAATTTTTTAGCGAGGATGGAATCTTGATTTATTTGTTCAACCCTTACTTTGTTCACGTGATGTAAAAAAATAATACTGCGGCCAGAATTCACGATAAAAGACCGCATTATCTTGCAAAAATCTGCGGCAACGTTATTATCGTTTTCATCGCCGGGAAGCAGATTTGCGAGTGGGTCGAAAATATTAACATCGTGGTCATGGATTAATTCTCTGATGCCGCTTTGTGGGTTATAATAAAGTTCTTTCGTAAAACGATTTATTTTGATTATCTCTTCGTCACTGTCGCAAATATAATGTATATTGTCCTTATATTCGCTGTCCAAAAAGGGGTAATCCTCGATTAACCTTTGCATACGCATGAGGACAGTATATTCGTCATCCTCACATAATAAGAGGAATACAGTCCTACCTGGGTTGGTTTTTACAAATAATAAAGCAATATAAAGCGCGATGTAAGTTTTCCCGACTGAGCCGTTGCCTACTACTAAACTTAATTTTCCAGCCGGAAACATCAGATTAAACTTAGTTCTTAATATATTATGTATATTTTTTAATGCTACCCCCATAGTCTTAAATTCTCGCTTTACAGGAGTGTTAGTTTTTAAGTATTTTAGAACGAGTCCGTCAAGTCCCGCGTCCGTCAACATTTTTATGAAACTGCCTGCATGCCGTATATTTTGCTTGTTCTGGGCTTGCTTAAGTAGCGTATTTGTTCTTTTAGCGTCGTATCCCTTGCCGTAAAAAACTTTAAACAGTTCTGGTATTAGAGTCGTTAATCCCTTGTCTATACAATACCCGATAAGGTTAAGCTCGAACTCGTAGCCGTTTAATTTTGTTTTGTTTTTCGCCAGCTCGGTAATTAAAGCGGTAATATTATCATTGTTTTCATCAATTTCATGAATGGGTTCTTGCGCGGGTTCTTGATAAATTACAGGTTCCTGTTCTTGGCTTGACTTAATCAAATTAATAACTTCATGGCCACGGTCATCAATAAAATTAAAGGAGTCGTTTATTAATTTATATTCCCTATCGTGATTGTTCAACGGAATCTTAGACGGCGGTAGAACGCAATTTTTGCCATCTGCCAATAGTTCAATTTCAATGCCGAGTTCGTCGTTTTTATAAATAGTCTGGTTTGCTTTGAGAGTCAGCGTTTCATAAATATCTGTTCTAATTAATAAATATGAATGAAAACCGCCGGAGCCGGTAATTACATTTATGTTAAGGTTTAATTTTTCTAACCAATCGCTTACGAATGCGACTCTTTCTTTGTATTTGTTATATTCAGAAGGTTCTTTTTTGAATAATTTAGAACGATCTATTCCTTCTATGTGTTTATCGTTACCTTTAATATCTACGTCAACTACAATAACGCAATATTCGACACCGTCCGACACGGCAAGGCTACGCTTGCCAGGTCTGAAGCCAAGATTATAGCTGTGTTCGGATGTAATATTATCTTTATATAAAGATAATATTTGCTCTTTAGACAGTTTTTTTAAATTATTCCAATCTTTGCGGCTTGGAACTTTAGAATTAGGCAATAGTGGATGTAAATCAAAGCCGCTAATATAATAAAATTCAATAAATTCTTTTATGGTTTCCATTTTTATCTCCTATTAATTATTTTTAGTAGTAATATTTTTGACCATTTTATTAATATTATTTCTATCTATATTTTTTGTTTTAAACGCGTTTTTGACGATATTACTTGTGCATAAAATTTTTTGTTGATTCATAAAATCTTCTATGTCGCTCAACTTAAATCTATAATTTCTTTTTTCGCCCATTTTGGATGGAATTCTGTAGCAATCTATATAGCCGTCCTGCACCAAGCGCGTAAGCGTCCGCTGACTGACCTTTAGCGCCCCCGCCGCTTCCCTAAGTGTTAGATATTGTATTTTGTTGTACCTTTCCGCCAGCTCAACTACTTTCTGCGTTATGAATATTTCAAACTCTTTTCTATCTAAATTTACTTTTTTCATACCTTATATATACGCTTTTTTCTGAGATACTGAAAAATTTTGGGTAAAAAATTAATAAATTTTTAAAAAAATGACAAATATTTGAATTTGCTAATAATTTTTTATAAAATATTTTTATGCGGG
>JAKASO010000006.1 GCA_021818985.1 bacterium | reverse complement strand
ATTGCCCTTTCCGGCATGGCTTCCCCTTCTCTAATGCTGGCGCTTTCCTTGAGCATTTTATCTATCAATGTCGTTTTACCGTGATCAACATGAGCGACAACGGCAATATTCCTGATCGTTTCTTGATGCAACAATTATATAGCCTCCGTTATTACCTATTACCACTATTACCGCAATTAATACCGCGTTTACGTACTTGTAAAAAACAAAAAGCCCCAATAAATGTTATTTACTGGGGCAAAAACTTAAATACGGCATATTTTATTCTTCTATCTAGAAATCGTCTAAATATAACCTAATAACTAAAAAGCAATGTTTCACAGCGTTAATTTACATTATCGGCAGGAATGATGCAATATACCGTTTAAGAATAACAAAGATCTGATCAGATCTTTGTTACATTAATGGCTTGCGGACCTTTGGCACCGTTAGTGACTTCAAATTCAACTCTCTGTCCTTCACTCAAGCTTTTAAATCCATCCTGAGTAATCGCGGAATAATGAACGAAAACATCTTGACCGTCTTCCTGTTCAATAAATCCGAAACCTTTGCTGTCGTTAAACCATTTTACTTTTCCTTGGTGTTTCATAATTCACTCTCTCCTTACTCTTTTACAAATTGTTTGCGCCTACCGTGGAATTATGCCCATTGAGCCGGACACAATACAAACTGTAAAACGTTAAATTAAATTTTTATCTAACCACATAGATAAATAACTCATTTTAAAGTATATAATACCGATATAATAATGTCAAGCTTTTTTGAAGACCCTTTGCCTTAATATTTCGTATGCTATAATACCGAAACTGACGGACGCATTAAGGGAGTTTATTTCACCGAGCATAGGGATCTTTACGATCTTCTCGCATTTTTCCCCGGTAAGCCTTCTTAATCCTTTCCCTTCCGAACCCACCACAATGGCAAGCGGAATATTATAATCCACCCCATATATGTCTTCTTCGGCTTCGTTTGAAAGGCCTATTACCCAGATGCCCGCCTTTTTCAAAAGATCGATGGTCCTTGCTATATTCACAACGCGAACTATATCGGTATAAAAAATAGCCCCTTGTGAAACATTCGCTACCGCCGAAGTTATATAAACTGAATTTGCCTTTGGAATTAAAATTGCTTTTACACCGGCGCAGTTTGCGGTTCTTGCTATGGATCCTAAATTCTGAGGATCCGTAACTCCGTCAAGAAGCAGATAAAAGGGGTTCTTTTTTAGATCTGCAGTATCCGGTTTATTATATGTCGTATATGCAAATATCTCTTCAAACTCTTTTTCACGGTAGTCTAAAACAGCAGCAATGCCTTTGATAAAAGCCTCCCTGCCAAATTCTTTTAAAAAATAGGCATCATCTTTAACGCAAATCTTAATATTTTTACTTTTTAGTAGCTGGGTAAAATCTTTATTTATAAATCTGCTTCGCCGTTTTTTCTCATTTATATAGATGCATGCGGATAAATTCCCCGATAGAACAGCCTCTCTTATAGTATTTGTCCCATATATGACAAGCCGCATAGTTATTATATAGTTATTATAGTTATATGTTGCGTAAACATAAAATAACGTAACTAAAATTAAAGTTTAATTGCATTTTTAATATCTTCATAAACATTTTTTAAGGATAAAAGAGGGTCGGCACTGCGGGTTATCGGCCTACCGATAACAATATAGTCGGCTTTTGCCGCAAAAGCTGCTGAAGGGGACGATATCCGTTTTTGATCATTGCCGGAAATTTCTTTGCCGGAATCTCTTAACCTGATACCCGGAGTTATTGTTTGAAATTCATTTCCGTAAGTATATTTTATAGCCGCAGATTCAACCGGAGAACAAACAACCCCGTCAAACCCGCACATTTTTGCAAGCCCTGCCAGTTTCAAAACCGCTCTTTCCACCATTATCTTACTGTTATCAATTTTATCTTTATTATTATAATTATAATAATTACCATTATTACCGGCAATATTACGGCTAATATTTTTTTTACCGCTATTTTTTCCATCGGGCTTATCGCAAAAACCTATTTCTTTTAACCCATCAGAAGACATGCTTGTAAGTATAGTCACGGCAAACAGGCTTATTTTTTTGCCGGATTCCTTCCTATGTTCATCAACGGCTTTTTTAGCTGCATTCATCATTTCTATCCCGCCTAAGGCGTGAACGCTTATTATATCGGCTCCTAACCCGGCAGCGGATCTGACGGCTTTATATACGGTATTGGGAATATCCAAAAATTTAAGATCGAGAAAAACCCCGTATCCAGAGTTTTTTATCTCTCTAACTACTTCAGGGCCGCAGCTCGTGAAAAGCTCCATGCCTATCTTATAAAAATAGGCTTCGCCTTCAAGCTCTCTGATTATATTTCTTACCCTTTGCATATTATCGAAATCAAGGGCTATAATAACTTTATGTTTAAAATCTTGTTTATAGTTTTCCGTATCTTTTTGCCGCATTTACATAATCCAATAATTATTTATTTGCTTATTTTTAATATGCGGAACGCAAGGCTTTTGCCTCAAATTATAAATAATATACAACCACTTTAACCATAACCATAAACTATGAAATCATGCATAAATTTATCTTAAAAACTCGCATAAAGGGACAAATCTGTAACCTTCCTTTTTAATCGCAGGTAATTTTTTTATTAATACTTCAATGGTATCTGGACGTGGATGAGCTATCACGACAACCCTTTTAAATTTTGCCGAAAGCTTTTCTGCCACCTTTAGCTGATCACGTATATATTTTAAAGACGGTTTATCGTCCAAAAAAACATCTCTTTGGATTGATGGTTCGCCCAACTCTAACGAACATCTATACGCAAAACTTTTAGTATCGGTAAGACTGTCCATAAAAAAAAGCTGTTTTTTCTTTAAAAATCCGACAACTTCGCATATCTTTTTCTGGTCAGATGTAAATAACGATCCCTCGTGGTTATTTGCGCCGGTGATATAAGGCAGTTTTGAGAGATCCTTTTTTAGCTTCTTGATTATAGCCTTTTTATTCATTGTAACATAAAGAGAACCGTCCCCTGGATTAAGGTCTGGATATATTGACTCCATAGGCATATGTATTATGGTTTCATAACCAGCTTTATGTAAAAAGATATCGAGCTTTTTTGAAAAAGGTGCATCGGGAAATATCGCAAAAGTGACCGGTATCTTTAAAGAAACTAATTTTTCTATGTATGAAGGGTCATATCCGACATCGTCTATGTCTAAAGCTATCTTAGGCGCATCCACATAACCTTGTATAGAATTAAACCCGCTATTATTTTTACCTCTAACTAAAAGGACGGCTTTTAAGAACAAGGTTTTTTTACGATAAAAATAAACGCAAAAACAGTTATTTTTAACCGTATATATAAAATAACGAATATTGGTCCCCGAAGGGATAATATATTTTTCGAACCCGCTCTTAATGATATTTTTTATGAAGTTAAAATCGAGGTTTTTTGAGATAAGAACATTGTACTTTTTGTAGTCCAGCCTGATTTCTTTAACATTTTCGGGATCTCCGGCAGGAATATTAATGTCTATATTAATATCCTGAACAATAATATTGTTCCGTGAAATACTCAAACTTTTAAGTATACCGTTAAAAAAAATATCCGTAGCGCGAACGGGATGTTCTTTAAAATATTGTATCTTAAGCTTATTAGCGCTAATGGTTTTAGGCTTAACCAACGGCCTTTTTTCTTTCGGTATTTTAAAAATATTTAGATTGAAATAGATAAAAACAAAGACTACGGCTATCAATAAAAAGATAAATAAAAAAATACCGTAAATCTTATTCTTTTTTCGGTTTTTTTTCATTCGATAAGATAATTAGATAATTACTCTACGTTATGCTTCACATTGCCCATATCGCTGTTTTTAAGGTAGCCCCAGCTCTCTAAAAGTTCGTAAGCGAATCTGAGCTGATCGTCTTTTTTAAAAAATGACCGGAATGCTTTAAATTTATCGCTCTTTTTCAATTTTTGGCTTTCAGGATTTTTAAAATGATGTCTGAGATCAACCTCTCTTAATTTAGGAAGGGATTTTACGAAAATGAAATCTTTTGACGAATGAATTATGAAGTTAGGAATAACGCCGGTATCCTGAACAGATACGCCGTCGGGAAGAAAATAAAAAGCGGTGGTAAGCCCCATGCCGGTACCTTCCGGCAGATTAAAAACAGTTTGAACGGAACCCTTTCCAAAAGTCTTTGTCCCAACAACAACCGCCCTTTTATGCGCCTGAAGGCTTCCGGCAGTGATTTCAGCTGCGCTTGCCGTTCCGGCATTAACAAGCACTACCATAGGATAGTCCGGCTGAAGATGTTTTCCTGAAGCGTAATATTTAACATCCTGTGATTTTATCCTTCCTTTGGTATATACTATGACACCGTTTTTTATAAAATCGCTGCAAACCTTGACTGCGGAATTTAGAAGCCCTCCCGGATTATTTCTCAAATCTACTATCAAACCTTTAAGCCCGTTTTCTTTAGCATTAAGTTCTTTAAGCGCCCTTAAAAGCTCGCCGTTAGTGCGGGTTTGAAAGCTCGAGATCCTCACATAGCCAATATGATGCGGCATTATCATATATTTGACGCTTTTAAGAACTATCTTTGCCCTTTTGATCACAAAAAGTTCAGGCTTTTTAAAATCCTTGCGCATTATTAGAAGATCTACCGATGTGCCGGGTTTTCCCCGCATGAGTTTTACCGCCTTCATAACATTCATATTATAAGTCGAAACATTGCCGATTTTCTCTATGATATCCCCAGGTTTAATCCCCGCTTTAGCCGCCGGGGTTCCATCTATCGGGGATATAATAACAATATGGCGGTCTTTAACCGAAATCTTTATGCCAATCCCTGTGAACTCTCCGGAAGTTTCCTCCCGTAAATCTTTAAATTCACTGCGCGTCAAAAAATAGGTATGGGGATCGAGAGCGCCGATCATCCCTTTAATGGCGCCGTAAATTAATTTTTTTGAATTTTCGGTCTTAACGTAATTTTTTTTTACTAAACTATAAACCTTTGAAAAAAGCCTTATATTTTTAATAGCTTGCCCGCTTAGAACAGGTGTTTTGCTTTTACCCGCCGCATTTGCATACGCATATCGCGGATATAAAACGAACATGCTCATAAAAATACTCATAAAAATAACAAATAAGCTAAATTCTTTTTTAACTATTTTCATTTAAATTCCGGCTCTTTATATCTTTATAAAACCTTGCCCAGGAGGGAAGGAATGAGAGCCGTCCTCCTTTTCTATTAGTCTATTAGTATAGTAGTATAGTATAGTGATATTTTTGCCGTCACTGGCTTCCAACTTTCAATCGTGTAATCATAGCAGCCGGCTAATCCGCCCATTAAAACAGGAAGAAAATTAAAACAATAAATCTAATTTTTATCTTTTTTAATCTTATGAATTAATTTTATAACTTTTCTCTTTAAAAATCTACTCATTTTATTCTGTTCTTTCTTTCTTAAAGACTTAATGTAATATTCAGTCTTTAAAACAAGCCTGCTTAAAGATTTTTTTGATGTTTCGAGATATTTTATCTTATGTTTGAGCCCTTTTTTTTGGCCGTTTAAGGCATTCATCAACATGTGATATTTATTCTTTCGCGCTATTGATCTGCGTAATTTTTGTTCCTCGCGGCTTAATATACTTTTCAGGTCATAACTCACTATTATATAATTTATACTTTTATTAACAGGCTGCAGCCTGATTGACGATCTTTCTTCTTGAAAAATCAATATTTTTCTAACTAACCGTCTTAATATTTTTCCATAGCCTGTGATCTTTTTTCCAAGCTCTCTTATTTTTATATGCGACTTTCTTATCTTTTTGTTCAGGCTGCGTATTTGAGCGCCGGTTTCATTAATATTTCTAAATAACCCCTCCAGATCGGATTTATATTTTTTTAATCTGATCATTGCAAGATGAGTGCTGCCATAAACAGTTTTACTGCAAGCAGGCGTATTATTGAGCAGTAAAAAAGTGAAAAATATGAAAAACGATAAAAAGGTTTTAGAAATTATACCGGATCTGTTTTTCATTTCAGAAAAATTTCCTTGAAGAAAAATAAGTTCCCAAAAAACCTGATAATACCGCAATAAGAAATATAACGAAGATTTCAAAAGCATTCAAAAAAACCACCTCAATCTTAAAATAAGAAAGAAACCCGTTAAAATGATAATAAATAAATATCTTAAATAACAAAAAAAGGAGAATAATGGAGGTAATAAATGACAAAACGGCGCCGATCACACCCTCTATAAACATAGGGATTCTAATATAACTGTTTGTCGCACCGACAAGCTTCAGTATCTCGATCTCGTCCTGTTTTTTTAAGATTATAAGTTTTATTGCGCTATATGATATAAAAATCGAAGATATGAACAGGAATAAAAATATGAGTAGCCCGATAACTTTTGTAAAAAATATGAATTCGCCGATCTTATCCGCCAATAATCTGCTGTAATAGACAAACTGGACGCCGTTTAAAGACTTAACCCTAAAATAAACATTTGAAAGATAGATCCTGCTTATATACTCAGGGTTAAAATGAATCTTGATAACTGGAGGAAGATCGCGCGGATCTATTGTTTTTAATACCGGACTAATCTTAGGGGTATGTTTAATAAGAAATCTTAAAGAGGAGTTATACGAGTAATATTTTATACTCTTAACCCCGTGAAGCTTTTTTATATTCTTCAATAAATCATTAACGATGATATTATTATTATGATAATTGGCACTGTCTTTTAAAAAAATAAGCATGGTGTTATTCTTTTCAAAAGACAGCATGTAATTATAAACATTGATATAACAGAGTGTAAAAATAAGCATTACAAAGAATGAAAAAGACATAATGAGGAAGGCAAAAAAATTACCGGCAAGGTTAGACCTTATATTCAAAAATGCGATCTTAAAATAATTATTTAAATAATTAATTTTTTGTGATATCAATGACACGTGCCCTTCCAAGGTCAATAAGGCTTTTATCATGCGTAGCCACTATTACCGTGGTGCCTTTGTTATTGAACGACTTTAATATATCTATTACAATCCCGGCGGTATTATCGTCTAAATTGCCCGTCGGCTCATCCGCCATCAGGACAGGTGGGTTTAGGACAAGTGCGCGAGCAATGGCAACCCTTTGCTGCTCCCCGCCGGACAGGCTTAATGGATAATCGTCTTTTTTCGTATATAATTCTACCGCCTTTAGTATATTTGTTACGTTATTGGCAATAACCGTGCTTGAAATCCCCGATATTTCAAGGCTTAATGAAATGTTTTGAAAAATGGTCCTATTTGGCAAAAGTTTAAAATCCTGAAATACAAAACCTATTTTTCGTCTTAAAAACGGGATATCTTTAGGTTTGATATCGGATATTCCAATACTAAAAACATTTACTACTCCATGCGTCGGTTTTTCAATGGCTGTAAGCAATTTAAGGGTGGTGGTCTTGCCGGCTCCGGAAGGACCCGTGATAAAAACAAACTCTCCTTTGTAAATATTAAACGTTAAATCTCTTAATATATAATTTTTGTCATAAGATTTATACACATGCACAAATTCGATCAAATCCTTATACCTCCGTTAGTTTTAATAATAACATTTTTTAGAAAGTTTTTGAATAATCTTTCTCATCTCAATAGCTGATGATAAAGGATCTTTTGATTCCGATATCGCCGTTATAATTGCAACTCCTTTAGCGCCAGCACGAAAAACATTTGCAAGGTTACCTGTTTTAATGCCGCCTATTGCAACGACAGGAATTTTAACTGAATGGCATATCTTTTTAAGCATATCAAGCCCGATAGGCTCACCTGCATCGGTCTTTGTAAGCGTAGAAAAGACCGGGCCCGCCCCAACATAATCCGCCCCTTCTTTTTCCGCCTTAATAGCCTCGTCCGGATTTGAAACGCTCGCTCCCGTGATAAGCCGCGGAAATATTTTTTTAACGCTGGACAAAGGAATGTCGCCGTCGCCAATGTGCACTCCATCAGCCCCTGCAAGATATGCTATATCCGCCCTGTCATTCACTATAAAAAGCACGGAACTATTTTCAACATCGTTATTAAATAAATTAAATAACTTTTTTAATTCAATTGCAAAATAATAGAAAGCTTTTCCCGTTATAGTTTTATTTCTAAACTGAAAAACGCTTGAACGGCTTTTTATCGCTATTTCCGCAAACGCCATTACCTCTTTAAAACAATTTTCCCCTTTAAGATCAGGAGTAATAATATGCAAAGCAAATCTGTTCATCATTTCATTCGCCCTTTCTCTGTCCCCCTCCCATAAAAGGAAAAGAAACATTTAGAAATTTTAACAAAAGATTAAGACAATTTAACAAATCTGTTAAAAAATGGTATTACTTAATTGTTATGGAAATTTATAATTAATTAAATTAATTATAAATTTTTCTTGACAAAAGGTATATCTGAAAATAAAATAGGTTAAATCTATTAAGGAGGTGAATAAATTTGAAAAAGCTTACGGTTCTAATCATTGCAATGTTTATGGTTGTTTCTGCGTTAGCATTTTCCGGATGTGCAAAAGCTCCAAAAAAACCGGTAATCAAACCAGCACCCAAAAAAGTAGTAACTAAACCAGTAACTAAGCCAGTAACTAAGCCAGCACCCAAAAAAGTAGTAACTAAACCGGTAACTAAGCCAGTAACTAAAGCACCATAAGGTACTGAAAATACCGGGTGTGCCAATGCCGTTAGCAAGAAAACAACCGTAACGACAAGTCCAGTTATGTTTGGCGAATAATCCTGTAAATAAAATGCTAAGGCAAAACTTGTCGTTGAAGCATCAAACGGAGGAAGTTTAGAGGCTCCAGTTGTAGAAACCGCGAGTCAGTTTATTTTAAGTTTTTTATTTTATTACCCGCTTTTTTTAATCCTTTTTTAATTCAAAGAAAAGCGGGTTTTTCTTTATGCTCAGGCAGGTAATAATTTACTTTCTCAATTAATTAGTTTTAATTAATTTTGAGTAAATCGTTTATAAGATCCATCTCTATATATGAGCCTATATATTCTGCCAGCAAGTCGTAATTATAGTCTTTATACTTGCTATATGAAGCATATCCTTCACTGTGCACAATATTTTTTTTATAAACCGGATTATTTTTTCTGTCTTTAAGATTTTTGAATAACAGGTGATTTATAATAATCTCTTTAAATATGTCATTTTCAAAAAGGCCATGAACATAAGTGCCGATCTTCTTCCCGTCCTGCGATATCACTCCCTTTTCTTTAAGGTATTCATTTTCTTCTAAACACCTCCTATTTTTAGGTATATTCCCGTCAAGCGCTTTGAATAAATTGATTAACCTGCCCGGATAGAAGTCTTTATTAAAAAATGTCCTGCCGTTATGTATCTCATAGCCGCTTACCGTTATTCCTGCAATATTTTCGGACCCGGCATCATAAAAATTAAGACAGGTTTCCGGATTAAGCATATATTTTACGTTTAAAAGCGTTTTTTCGTTACACAGGATGGTTTCTACGTCAAAAAAATTTAAACCCTCCGAATGATTTTTTTTAGATTCGATATGCAAAGGATCTTTTACTACTTTTCCCATCATTTGAAAACCGCCGCATATTCCCATAAGCGTTCCGCCGGAATTACCGGCATAGCCTCTAAGCAATTCAAACAAGCCTGTTCTTTTTATTATATCCAGATCTTTTATGGTGGATTTTGTCCCCGGTATTATTATCATATCAAAGGCGTCTAAACTTTGGGGCATATCTTTAATAAAAGATGCATCAATCCTTTTATCCAAAAAAAGCGGGTCAAATTCATTAAAGTTGCAGATATGCCCTAAAGCGACAATGCCTATTTTTAAAATATCAGGCAGAGCCGTCTTTTGATTATTTACATTATAATTTTTATTATAATTATAATTTTCGTTCTCCAAAAAATTAAGACTGTCTTCGGCCACGATATAAAGGTCTTTAATGTATGGTATAACGCCCAGACACGGGATTTTAAGTCTTTTCCGGATAGTTTCTATACCGGGATCAAGAATTGACCTGTCGCCTCTAAACTTATTAATTATAAAGCCCTTCACAAGACTTCTCCATCTTGGAGGCAATAACTTTATAGTTCCGAAAACAGAGGCGAAAACCCCGCCTCTTTCTATATCTGCGACAAGAATGACCGGAACGCCGTAAAGTTCGGCAAAACCCATATTTGCAATATCAACGTTATAAAGATTTATCTCTGCAGGGCTGCCGGCGCCCTCCACTATGACAATTTCATTATAATCCATCAGTTTTTCAAAACTACTTTTAACGACTTCGATAAATTCGTCCCTTTTGCCGTTATATTCTTTAAAATTCATATTGCCATGAAACTTGCCGTTAACAATAAGGTGCATACGCTCATCGCTTAACGGTTTTATAAGAAGAGGATTCATAAACTTCAGCGGCTTTTTATTCGCAGCCTCCGCCTGCATAACTTGAGATCTTGCGATCTCGTAACCGTCTTCGGTTACAAAGCTATTCAGGGACATATTTTGAGGTTTAAACGGGGAGCAGGAAAACCCTTTTTTCGAGAAATATCTAAGAAAACCGGCAGTGATGCAGCTTTTTCCAGCTGACGAGGACGTGCCCTGTATCATAAAGGATTTATCACGATACGATTTTCGCATCTTTATTGGAGAATTAACTTCTAATATTATCCTTCATTAATTAAAAATTAAAAGGATCAAAAAAAGGGGGAGCTTCCTTTTTCAAAAGAGGATACACTTTTTAATCGTTAAATTTATCAAGTACAAGGAATTTTTTTATTCTTTCGGCTCGCAGGGTTTCATGATCAAGGTTTTTAAGCTCCGAAACGGCATCGAGTATTATTGATTTTATTTCTTGAGAGATTTTAACTTTGTCACGATGGGCTCCGCCGAGCGGCTCAGGTATTATCCCGTCAATTATACCGTAATTAAAAAGATCTTTCGCCGTAAGCTTAAGGGTATTTGCTGCATTTTCGGTTTTTGACGCATCTTTATAAAGAATGGATGCACATCCTTCCGGCGATATTACGGAATATATTGAATATTCAAGCATAAAAACCCTGTTGGCAACGCCAAATGCAAGAGCGCCCCCACTTCCACCTTCGCCGATAACTATAGAAATAACAGGAATCTTAAGATTACTTAATGTATATATAGTACTAGCTATGGCTTCCGATTGTCCCCTTTCTTCGGCCCCAAGCCCGGGATAAGCGCCAGGGGTATCAATAAAGGTAATAACAGGGATAGAATACTTTTCTGCAAGTTTAAAAAGCCTCTGTGCTTTTCTATAACCTTCCGGATTTGGCATGCCAAAATTTCTGTAAATTTTCTCTTTCGTGGTTCTACCCTTTTGATGCCCTACAATAAGAACACTCTGAAAACCCGATCTTTTATTACCGTTATTTTTCTTAATAAATGCAAAACCGCCTATAACAGATCTGTCATCCATAAAAAGCCTGTCTCCGTGCAGCTCGATAAAATTTTCGGTTATAAGTTCAATGTAATCTAAAGTATAGGGCCTTAACGGATGCCTCGAAAGCTGGATAATCTGCCAGTTTGTAAGGTTCTTAAAGACCTCGCGGATTACTTTTTCTTTTTTTATCTCAAGACTATTAATTTCATCGTCAATACTGGCAATATTATTCTGATTAAAAGCTAAATTAAAGGTTTTTAATTCTTCGATTTTTTTTTCCAATTCCGCAATAGGTTTTTCAAAATCAAGGTATATTGATGTCATAGGTTTTACTTTAATTTTATTTATTATTTATAAAGATAAATTGAAAAAAATAAGGTTAAATTATACCATAAAATAAAATAGCGTTCAGGTGATTCTGACAGTTTTCGCAATAGTGGTTCTTTTTAATGCCTCTATGTCAACGGTAATGTCATCATTTAGTTCAACCTCTATACACTTATCTATATAATTTATCTTTATTAATACCTTTGAGGCGCCCTTGCAGTTAAGAAGCGCATCTTTAAGGGTTAATATAAAAGGTTTAAAACTATCTGCGGAAAAGTCCGCAACGGAAAATTCCATAGTACAATAATCAAAAACGGTGGTCTTTTTTTGCTTAACGGCATAACTATCAAGAAAGGAAACGCTTTCGCCTATTATCTTTATGTTATAATCATAATCACTCGAATATTGTATATTGTCGCTGTGGTTTTCATTGTTTTTGCTGTATATCTCCTGACGATTAATGCTATCTTCGCCGTCATTGCCGTCATTATTATTATTATCGTTATTATTGCTGTTTTTATAATGATTTACGGGCTTTGTATTTTTTTCGATATTGTTATAAGCAATATCGAGCTTACCTGTAATTACAACAGGTTCGGCTGTTTTGAAAAGATTATGGCATTTAGAATAGGTTTTTGGAAAGAAAACTACCTGAATATTTGAAGTTGCATCGCTTAAAATGAAAGAAGCCATCTTTTCGCCGTTTCTTGTTCTATGTTCTTTTAATTGATTTATCATACCGCATAATATAACATTCAAATTTTTTGCGTTAGGACCGCCGTTTATACATTCCTTAATATAATCTTTCTTACCCGGTGAACCGGAAGACCGGAAGGAGGAATTTCCTTTTTCAAGGGAGATGCCTTCTTTAATTATGGAAGATACCGTATCTCCGGTTATCAGCCTAATCTTTTCTTCATAGCCGTCAAGCGGATGACCTGAAAGATAAAACCCGAGCGCTTCTTTTTCATAAGAAAGTATTTCTTTTTTATTAACATGGTTTAAAACTTTACGGCCGCCTTCGTTATATCTTTCCGAAACAGCTGAAACATAGGTAGCCGGCTTATCGGAAGCGGTATCGGAAGCGGTGTCAAAGCCAAAAAGAGGAAGTTCAGACTCGCCGGAATCTCTTTTTTCCCTCACCGACAAAGCTTCCTGCATTACCTGCTCCAAATTATCGAGCATCCAGCTTCTGGATTGAGCGCTAATATCGAGAGCACCGCTTTTAATTAAACTTTCGATCGTTCGTTTATTTACTTTTCTTGTATCTACTCTTGCGCAAAAATCAAGAAGATCTTTATATGGACCTCCGTTTCGTATCGAAAGGATAGATTCGATGGCGGCATAGCCGACATTTTTTACCGCCGCAAGACCAACCTGGATGACGTTTTTACCGTCTTTATAGAAAACCGTAAAATCCTTCATAGAAGAATTAATGGAAGGCTGGGTTACACTACAGGGTTCCAAATTTTTGGCGGGCGACGTCACTTCGCCGATAATTTTAGCTAATTTATCGGCATTAGACATTTCGCTTGAAAGAAGCGCTGCCATAAAATAGTCTTTGTAGTTTGCCTTAAGGTAACCCGTCATGTAGGCAACAAGGGTATAAGCTGTTGAATGTGATTTATTAAATCCATATTCTCCGAATTTTGTAATTAAAGAAAATATTTTTTCAGCAATAGAACGCTGAATAGAATTTTTCTCGCACCCCTCGATAAATTGATTGCGCATTTTCTCGATTAGTTCGGCATTTTTCTTTCCGACACCTTTACGTAGCACATCAGCATCACCCATTGAAAAATTAGCAAGCCTTATAGCTATCCTCATTATCTGCTCTTGATACAGTATAACCCCATACGTTTCCTGTAGAATATCCTTTAACAACGGATGAAGATATTTTATCTTTTTAAGCCCGTGTTTTGCTTTTATAAAATCATCGACCATTCCGCTACCTAAAGGTCCCGGCCTGTAAAGCGCAACAAGCGGAATTATGTCTTCAAAACAGGCAGGCGCTATTTTTATTAAAAGTTCCTTCATACCCGAGCTTTCAAGCTGAAAAACGCCGGTCGTATCGCCGTTTGAAAGAAGTTTATACGTTTTAACATCATTAAGATCAATATCATATATATCGAAATTGGAACCGAGGTTGTTTTCGTTTATGAGCCTTATTGCTTCTTTTATTACGGTAAGGGTTTTAAGACCGAGAAAATCAAATTTTATAAGACCGATCTTTTCCACCCCTTCCATAGTGAATTGGGTTGTAACCGCATCGGTTTCTTTTGGTCCTTTATATAATGGCAGATATTCGTCAAGCGGCTTGTTTGCTATAACCACTCCTGCCGCATGGGTTGAAGCATGCCTTGTAAGTCCTTCGAGTTTTAAAGCTATCCCGATCAGTTTTTTTACCTTTGGATCTGTCCGGATAAGCTCCTGCAGTTTCGGCTCTTCCTTTATGGCTTCGTCTAATGTTATTTTAAGGGTGTCCGGTACAAGTTTAGCTATTCTGTCAACATCGCCGTAAGGCATGTTCAGCGCCCTGCCGGTATCCCTTATGACAGCCCTCGCAAGCATTGTGCCAAACGTGATTATCTGCGAGACATTCTTTTCTCCATATTTTTCTGCAACATATCTTATTACCTCATCCCTGCCATTGATACAAAAATCGCTGTCAATATCCGGCATACTTATTCTTTCGGGATTAAGAAATCTTTCAAATAAAAGGTCGTATTTTATCGGATCTATATCGGTAATCTTAAGGCAGTATGCAACTAAACTTCCCGCAGCCGAACCCCTTCCGGGACCAACCGGAATATTATGCTCTTTTGCATACTTTATAAAATCGGAAACTATTAAAAAGTAACCGGCATATTTAGATTTTTTAATAGTTTCGATCTCCATTTCAAGCCGGCTTGAGTATTCGGAAGGCTTTGACAAATAGCTTTCTTTAGCCGCTTTTGTGGGATTTTTTATAAACCTTTCTTCAAAACCTTTTTTTGTTTCTAATTCGAACAGTTCTTCCAAATTGAGATCCTGATCTTTACCGGCATTTTTATCGCTTTTATATCCGGGAAAATGGAATTGTCCGAATTTAAAATTAAAATCGCATATCCGGGCTATTATATTAGTATTACCGATAATTTCATCGGGATAGTTTTTAAATGCCGCCGCCATTTCCGTTCCCGATTTAAAATATAGGTCTTTTGAGGCAAATTTCATCCTGTTTTGATCCTCAACTGTTTTGCCGGTCTGAATGCACAAAAGAACATCATGCGCTTCATAATCGTCTTTCATAAGATAGTGACAATCGTTTGTTGCCACTAAGGGCAGCGAATATTTTTTTGCAAGTTCCAAGAGTGTTTTATTTACATTATTTTGTTCCGGTAACCCGTTTTCCTGAACCTCAAGATAGAACCGTTCGCCTTCAAAAACCTGCGAGTACCACTTTATACTTTTAACGGCTTCATCCTCGTTACCGGATAAAATATGACGCGGAATTTCACCTTTAAGACAGGAACTTAAAGCAATTAATCCGCCGCTATACTCCTTTAAGATCTCTTTATCTATCCTCGGCTTATAATAAAATCCTTCTATATAAGACATGGAAATAAGCTTGCACAGATTTTTATAGCCACCTTCGTTCATTGCAAGAAGGATAAGATGATATGAATTTTTTTCGTTCTGGTTTTTTGCAAATCTCGAACCGGGAGCAACATAAACTTCGCAACCTATTATAGGTTTAACGCCTTTATGCGTAGCTTTTTTGTAAAATTCAACCGCTCCAAACATATTACCGTGATCGGTTACGGCAACCGCAGGCATACCAAATTCAATTGATTTTGTTATAATATCATCAATCTTATTTGCGCCATCTAAAAGGCTATACTGCGAATGCAAATGAAGATGGACAAAACTGTGCAGAGCGCTCATGCATTTACTCCCATTCTATAGTGGAGGGCGGTTTAGAGGATATATCGTAAACTACCCTGTTTACCCCCTTGATTTCCGATATTATTCTTGAAGATATTTTTCTTAAAACATCATAATCTATTTCAGCAAAATCCGCAGTCATTCCGTCTGAGGATTTAACAGCCCTTAAAGCGATTACTGATTCGTAACTTCTCTTATCGCCCATAACTCCGACCGTTTTAACCGGCACGAGAACCGGAAATGACTGCCACAGATCATTATAAAGCCCGCTCTTTTTAATTTCATCCGTAACTATCAAATCGGCTTTCCTTAAAATATTCAGCCTTGCAGCAGTTATATCGCCCATGATCCTGACAGCAAGTCCGGGACCTGGAAAAGGCTGCCTTTCTATTATTTCAGACGGGATGTCTAATTTATTGCCTATTTTACGAACCTCATCCTTGAACAGCTCTCTAAGGGGCTCAATTAATTTTAAATTTAATTTCTTTGGAAGTCCGCCAACATTGTGATGACTTTTGATAACGCTTGAAGCACCATAAACCGGTATAGATTCAATAACATCAGGGTAAAGAGTTCCTTGAATAAGGTAGCGCGCACCTTTTATCTTTTTTGCTTCATTTTCAAAAATATTGATAAAAAGCTTGCCTATTATTTTTCTTTTTTTTTCAGGATTTTTTACGCCCTTTAAAGAATTTAAAAATACTTTTCCGGCTTTTACGAACTTAACCTTTAAGTGCAAATTTTCGCGGTAAAACTTAAGTATATTATTCCCTTCATTTTCCCTTAAAAGGCCGTTATCAACAAAAATGCACGTCAATCTTCCATTGATAGCCTTATGAGCAAGCACGGCAGCAACTGTCGAATCAACCCCTCCCGATAAAGCGCATACCACCTTTCCTCCGTTTACCATCCGCTCAATATCACTTATCTTCTCTTTTATAATATCAGATATTTTCCAATTTTTCTTAAAACCGGCCACTCCAAATAAAAAATTTTCAAGTATCCTGCGGCCGCAAACGGTATGAGCAACTTCAGGATGAAATTGAAGACCGTATAGTTTCTTTTCAACGTTTTCAAATGAAGCAGCAGCGCAATTTTCGGTTGCCGACGTAACCACAAAACCTTGCGGAGGCACAACTATAAGATCTCCGTGGCTCATCCATACCGCAGCAGGATTACAGCCTTCAAAAAGTTTGCTGTTATGAGTAATCTGCAATTTTGAATGGCCATATTCCCTGTTCTTTGCAGGTTCGACAGCACCAGAAAAGAGGTATGCCATAAGCTGCATTCCGTAACATATACCCAAAAAAGGGATATTCAGATCAAAAAGTTCTTTAGGTACCAAAGGGGCATTTTTATCATAAACGGAAGACGGTCCGCCGGAAAGCACTAAAGCGGAAGGACCAAAATCTTTTATTTTTTTAACCGGCGTTGAAAACGGATATATCTCGCAATATACTCCACTTTCCCTTATCTTTCTAGCAATAAGCTGTGTATATTGAGAACCGAAATCAATTATTAGTACCTTTGACGAATTTATTTCCATTAATAGTTTAAAGGGAGTAAATCTTTTTTAAATCCCTGTAGTTTTTCGTTTTTCTCTTCCTCGTTCTTTTCAATCAAGCCTGTAATTAGGCGCTTCCCTTGTAATTATGACATCATGAACATGGCTTTCTTTTAAGCCTGAAGAAGTTATTTTCATAAACTTGGTTTTAGTTCTGAGTTCATCTATCCCATGGACACCGGAATAGCCCATACCGGCACGCAAACCTCCAATAAGTTGATGGACTGTCTCCGATAATGAACCCCTGTAAGGAACCCTCCCTTCGATCCCTTCGGGAACAAATTTCGTTTCATCGGTGTGATGTCCTTGAAAATACCTGTCTTTCGATCCACTAACCATTGCCCCCAGAGAACCCATCCCCCTATACACCTTATAACTTCTGCCCTGATAAATTATCGTTTCACCGGGGCTTTCCTCAGTACCGGCAAATAAGTTGCCTATCATAACGGAATTTGCTCCGGCGGCTATAGCCTTGCATATATCTCCCGAAAATTTGATCCCGCCGTCGGCTATTACCGGAACGCCGTATTTTTCGTAAACAGCCGCACAATCCATTATTGCAGATAATTGGGGCACGCCAACGCCAGCAATGATCCTTGTCGTGCAAATAGATCCCGGACCTATCCCTACCTTAATGGAATCAACGCCTGCTTTAACAAGTTCTTCCGCCGCATCTTCCGTTGCTATATTTCCGGCAACAAGTTCACACTTAAAATGGCTCTTAATATATTTTATCATATCTATAACACCTTTTGAATAGCCGTGAGCGGTATCTATGACAATGGCATCAACGCCCGTTTCAAGCAGTCCTGCAACTCTTGATTCCGTGTCTTTCGATATGCCTACTGCAGCGGCCGTCCTTAACCTGCCCAAAGAATCCTTGCAGGAATTAGGATATTTTTTGACCTTTTCTATGTCTTTAATAGTTATTAAGCCTTTAAGGTTATACTCTCCGTCAACGACAAGAAGTTTTTCGATCTTCCTTTCGTGCAGCGTTTTTTTTGCTTCGGCAAGCGTAGTCCCAATGGGAACGGTAACAAGATTATTTTTTGTCATGACTTTTTCTATTTTTTCATTCAAATTTGTCTCAAATCTGAGATCCCTGTTCGTTAATATTCCCACGAGTTTTGTTTTGACCACAACCGGCACGCCGGAGATCATGTATTTTTTCATAAGTTCGAGGGCATAAGAAATAGGCTGTTCCGGCGAAACGGTAACAGGGCTCGTTATCATACCGCTTTCCGATTTTTTTACTTTATCCACTTCCGTTTTTTGCTCCTCTACGCTCATATTTTTATGAAGAACGCCGATTCCCCCTTCCCTTGCAATAGCGATCGCTGTCTTAGCCCCCGTTACCGTATCCATTGCGGCGCTGACAAGTGGAATATTAAGCGTGATATTTCTCGAAAATTTCGTTTTAAGATTGACGTCTTTGGGAAGTATATCAGAGTAACCCGGCACCAAAAGAACATCATCAAAACTTAAAGCTTCCTTGATAATCTCTTTCATTTCTCACCCCTCATTAGCCTCTTATTTTTATTATATTTTATATCATAGACCAATCTTATAACCGATAAGTCCTTCAAGAAGGCCGCATTCAGAAACGGTTATGCTTTCCACTCCAAAAAATTCCATACTTTTAAGGCAAATGGCGGTTCCGCTAACAACAAGATCTTCCCTGCCTTTTTCAAGCCCTTTTATCTTCATCCTGTCCTGCACCTTAAGGTCAATAAACATTTTGTATATTTTTCTTACATTTTCTTTTTTTAGTTTATAGCCGTGCAGCTTAAGACGATCGTAATTCATAATCCCCATATCTATCATTGCAAGAGTTGAAACAGTGCCGGCAGTTCCCAGTAATCTTAAAGGTTCTATTAAAATGCCAGCTTTATTCAAATCATTTTTAAGGACTGAAAGATTATCTTTTATAATTTTTTCTAAAGTTAAAAGATCGCCCTGCGATACCGGATCAGACTTGATATACTCCTCTGTCAGATGAACAACACCCATATTAAGACTGCGTTTCCAGATGGACCTGCCGTTCCTGTAATACATAAATTCGGTTGAGCCGCCACCGATATCAATAGCATAAAATTCATCCAGATCTTCAAAGCATGATGAAATACCGGACAATGTTATATCTGCCTCCTGTTCGCCGCTGATAATGTGGACATCAATTCCCGTTTCATTTTTTATTATTTCAGCTACATTCTTTCCGTTGGGGGCATCGCGCATAACGCTTGTTCCGGTTACAACAATATCCGATTTATTTATCCCGTAATCTTTGATTATTTTAAGATATGATTTTATCCCGTTTATTACCCTGTTAATCGCATTTTCAGTAATAAACCCGCTGTTTTTAAAATTTTCACCAAGCCGTATTATTTTCATATCAACGAACAAGGGCTGTAAAACATCATTTCTTGAATTAACTACAATACATCTTATCGTGTTCGTTCCTATATCAATCGAAGCAAGCATGTTTTCATCTAATTATTTATTATTTCTTTATTATTTACTTCTTCATCCTGTAATTTTTTACATAATCCACATAATTTTGTGCTGAAGAACTGATATATCCCAGCTCTTCTTCGGAAAGCCGCCTTTTAACCACACCAGGCAAACCCGCAACAAGGCTTCCGTCTGGGACGACATAGCCTTCTCTGATAACTGTGCCGGCAGCTATAAGGCAATTTTTCCCTATTACCGCACCGGTTAAAATTATAACTCCGATGCCTATAAGGCAGTTATCGCTGATATTGCAGCCGTGCAGATTTACGCTGTGACCTATAGTTACATTATCCCCTATTATTAAAGGGGCGGTATGATGAAGGACATGCAGAACGCTGTTATCCTGAATATTTGTCCTTTTCCCTATGCGTATGTAATTGACGTCGCCGCGTATAACGCTTCCATACCAGACGCTTGAGTTTTTTCCTATTTCAACATCCCCTACAAGAACTATGTTATCGCATAAATAAACAGTTTCATGGATCTTCGGAAACTTACCAAGGTAACTTTCAACGATCATTAATGCCTCCAGGTGTAAATTTATTATATAACTATTGTCAATTACATGCACTTATCTATAAATTTCTACAAATTGCCACAAAAAATTATTAAATTAAATATATTATATAATAACTATGCCTGCGGTTCACGATCTTTTAAACTCTCTTGTTAAACAAAAGATAAATATATACATATACCTTAAAGACGGCATTCTAAAACTGATTGATCTAATAATAATAGACACTCCCGTCGAAATAAAATACTAAGGAAGCCAGCCATCTTAATAAACAGGTTGATTAATTTAGAATTTAAAGAACTTTGGCGGACAGTTCGAGTGCAATTTTTTTTGCTCCAAGAACATCTTCGATCGCATTAAGTTCGAACGGCAAATGAGCGCACATAACTTTTTCGACATTTACGGCAATGCCGGTAAAATTAACCTTGCCTTCCAGAAATTTTTCCACAAAAAATTCGTTGGCAGTACTGAAAACACAGGGCATACTTTTGTTAATCCTTAAAGCATCCCTTGCAAGACCGATGAATGGGAACTTTTTAAAATCAGGTTTAAAAAATTCTATCTTGCCGACCTTTGCCAGATCGATAGTTTCCATTAAATTTTCAAATCTTTCTGGATATGACAGGGCATAACCTATAGGACCCTTCATATCGGTTACGGCAAGCTGAGCTATAATAGAGCCGTCAACGTATTCCACCATTGAATGGATCACCGCTTCGGGGTGGATCAAGACTTCGATATTTTTTTCTCCGATGCCGAACAAATAATGTGCCTCGATGA
This sequence comes from bacterium, assembly GCA_021818985.1. GTDB lineage: Bacteria > SZUA-79 > SZUA-79 > Acidulodesulfobacterales > Acidulodesulfobacteraceae > JAKASO01. The sequence goes on along the minus strand of JAKASO010000006.1, from coordinate 70,125 downwards.
TCTCAAGCCCTTTATTGGCAAGAGTGGAAGAATCTATCGAAATCTTTTTCCCCATTTTCCACCTCGGATGGCTTAAAGCCATTTCTTTCGTTATCTTGTCCATATCCTTAAGATTCATTCTAAAGAACGGCCCACCAGAAGCGGTCAGTATTAATCTCTTGACATCTTTTTTAACCCCGCAGTTCAAACATTGAAAAATAGCGGAATGTTCGGAATCAATGGGAACAATCCGGCAGGATGAGTGAATAGCCATCCGGCTAAGCACTTCCCCTGCCATCACAAGGGATTCTTTATTTGCCAGGGCAAGTTCTTTTGAAAAAAGAAGCGCCCAATAAGATAGCATGAGCCCCGAAGAACCGCTTACGGCATTTAATACCACATTGACTTTATCGGATGATGCGACTTCTTTTAATCCGGCTTCACCGCAAAGAACCTCGGTATTTATATTTTTAAAAGTGCTCAGCTCAGCCTTTATTCTAACGGAATCTTCGGCAGGACCAACTACGCAGTATAACGGCTTTAAATCAATCACCTGGCGGATCAGTTCCAAAGAATAATGTCCTGCGGCTATAGCCGTGATGTTTAGATAGTCCGGATGAAGCCTCGCCACGCTTATTGCATTTTGTCCAATCGATCCGGTAGAACCTGCTAAAAATATATTTTTCATAAACTCGTCAGATTATTTTTTTTGCAGCACAAATAAAAGGAGAAAATAAAATGAAGGAGCGGCAAGAATCAGACTATCTATTCTGTCGAGAATACCGCCGTGACCCGGAATTAAACGACCGGAGTCTTTCTTTCCGCCACTTCTTTTTATAAGGGATTCCGCCAGATCTCCTATTATACCTGCAATAACGGTAATTGCACAAATAAAAACATACCAAAGGATATTCAATTTATTATGTTCAAACACGACAGCTTTAAAAATAAGCGCAGTAAAAATCGCAAAGATAAACCCGAAAAGAGCTCCTTCAACGGTCTTTTTCGGGCTTAAGGATTCATATAATTTATGTCTGCCGAAATGCCTTCCGCCATAATAAGCAAAAATATCCGATGCCCATACAAGAGCAAATAGAAGAAGAAGAAGAAGCCGGCCATCAGGCAAATCAAATATTTTTAAAAGGAATGATAAAAAAAAACCGGCGTATATAATAGCAAAGGTGCCTATTAAGAAGCTAAGCCCGCTTTTTTTATCAAAAAACAGGATACCTTTTAAGAGAATTAAAAAAATAGATATAAAAAAAACAGGGATTAGGAAACGGCCTCCAAAAAAAACATAAACATAAGCGGTTATTACAGATAGAACGGCAGGAAAGATAAAGTGTTCCGGAGCATTAAGATCATAAATAAAAAAAAGCTCATATACCGAAATTACTATTAAAACTGCACAAATAAAAAAAAAACCCAGTTTATTAAGTAAAAGGACAGATAGTATAATAATAATGCCGAAACTGATCCCCGCGAAGAATCTTATTATATTAAATCTCTGCCTTTCCAAATCTTCTGACTCTTGTTTCATAATTTTTAAGCGCGGTTATTAAATGTTTTCGACCAAAATCCGGCCATAATGTTTTGGTAAAGTATATTTCTGTATAAGCGATCTGCCATAGCATAAAATTAGATACTCTTTTTTCGCCGCTTGTTCTTATAAGAAAGTCGGGATTCGGAATGTCCCCGCCGTAGAGATATGAGGCAAAAAATCCTTCTTGAATCACATTTTTATTTTTAATTATCCCTTTTTTAAAATCTTCGGCAATATGAATAGCGGCGCTAAGAATCTCTTCGCGGGAACCGTAGCTTAAGGCAAGCGTCAAAAAAAAATCATTAAAGCGGGATGTTTGATAAGTGGCATCCTGCAGGATTTTTTTGGTAGAAACAGGTAATTTTTCAATATTTCCTATAACTTTCAGGCATATTTTATTTCTAATGAGGTTGGGAAGTTCTAATTTTATATATTTTTCCAAAAGGTTCATTAAAGCATCTACTTCTTTTTTCGATCTCTGCCAGTTTTCCGATGAGAAAGCAAAAGCCGTAACATATTTTATGCCAAATTCCATAGTAGATTTAAGCAGTCTCTTTAAAGCCATGATACCCTGAATATGACCCTCGATCCTCTCTAAATTCCTATTTTTAGCCCACCTGCCATTCCCGTCCATTATAACGGCAAGATGTTTCGGTAAATTTTTGAAGACGATCTTTTTATGCATTTTTTATATTTCAAACTTCCATAATTTCCTTTTCTTTATTTCGCGTAATTTTATTTATTTCTTCGGTAAAATTATCAGTTGTCTCCTGAACCTTTTTCTGAAGTTTAAAGGAAGCATCTTCCGAGAGTTCTTTTTCTTTTTCCAATGTTTTTATTTTTTCATTTGCAATGCGCCTTATATTTCTGAGTTCCTGTTTTATAGATTCAGAAAGTTTACCGATCTGTTTTATAATTTCCTTTCTTCTTTCTTCGGTAAGGGAAGGAGTGACTATAGTGATACTTTTCCCGTCGTTTGAGGGATTTAACGAAGAATCATGTTTTTGAATGGCTTTCTCGATATTGCCAAGAGAACTCGCATCCCACGGATGTATTATAAGCGTCCGGCTATCCGCTATGGATACCGAGGCGAGCCTGATCAGCGGGGAAACAGCCCCGTAATATTCGACATTTACATTTTCTATCAAAGCGCTTGACGCCCTGCCAGTCCTTAACCTCGAAAGTTCCTTTTTATAGCTTTCGACCGTCTTGGCCATATCAATCTTTAATCCGGAAATAAACTCGTTTTCGTTCATTTAAACCGCCAATTTTTAACTTCTTATATATTGCCGATGATTGTTCCAATCGGCTCTCCTTTAACAACCCTTAAAAGATTTCCCGGAATAAGCAGGTTAAAAACAATAATAGGAAGACTATTATCCATGCACATGGAAATTGACGTAGAATCCATAACTTTAAGATTCTTGCTAAGGACGTCTATATAAGAAAGTTCTGAGTATTTAACAGCATTTTTATAGACTAACGGATCCATATCGTAAACCCCATTGATTCTTGTCGCTTTAAGTATGACATTTGCGTGAATCTCCATAGCCCTTAAAGATGCCGCCGTATCGGTAGTAAAATAAGGATTGCCCGTTCCCGCCGCAAAGATAACCACCCTTTTTTTTTCCAGATGCCTTAAGGCTCTTCGCCTTATATATGGTTCAGCTACCTGCTGCATGGTTATAGCCGTTTGAACCCTTGATATAATCCCGATATCTTCAAGACTTGCCTGTAATGCAAGGGCATTGATGACGGTTGCAAGCATGCCCATATAATCGGCAGAGGATCTTTCGATGCCGAGGCCGTTTGAATAAGAGTTAAATCCCCTAAAAATATTGCCTCCACCGATCACAACGGCAATTTCGACACCGAGATCGGCTACCGAACTTATTTCATGAGAAACAAAATGGATAATTTCGGAATCTATGCCACACTTTTCCCCGCCTGAAAGTGCTTCCCCGCTTACCTTAAGTAATATCCTTTTATATGGAAGTTCTTTCATCTTATTCCCCAAGTTATTCCCCAAGCTGGTACCTTACATATCTTTTAACCACTATATTTTCACCTAACTTTGCTATAGCCTGATCAATTACTGTTGCAATATTCTTTGACGGGTCTTTTATAAACGGCTGTTCTAACAGGCATACCTCCTGAAAATATTTCTCCAATTTTCCTTCAACTATTTTTTCTTTAACTGTTTGGGGCTTGTCCATAGAGGCCAATTGGTCTTTGTATATCTCTTTTTCTTTCGCCGTAAGTTCGGCCGGAACAAATTCTCTTTCAATAAAAAGCGGATTTGCTGCTGCTATATGCATAGCAATGTTTTTTGCCAATTCGTGAAATTCATCTGTCCTTGCAACAAAATCGGTTTCGCAATTTATTTCGATTAGGACACCTATCCTTCCGCCGGCATGGATATACGAGTAAACTAGCCCTTCCTTTGTTTCACGAAAAGCCTTTTTTTGAGCTTTTGCAAGTCCTCTTTTTCTCAAGACCTCAACAGCTTTATCTAAATTCCCGCCTGTTTCAACAAGAGCATTTTTGCAATCTACAAAACCAACTCCTGTCATCTGCCGTAAAGTTTTAACCATTACCGCATCAATGCTTGACGATTTTTCCAATTATATCCTCCTTTTCGAATCTCGTTGTATTGTATATTATGAGTTGCGGTTAAATAGCAACATCCGCATCAGGGCCGTCTTCATTAGAAACAACAAGTGTTTCCCCGTTATTTTCTACAGGTTCGTTTGCGACTGTAAAGTTATCTTCGGTTATATCAGTCTCCGAAGGAGATGGTTTTGCCCTGTTTAATGCCGCTTCGTAATTTAATCTTCCTTCTATTACGGCATCGGCTATAATACCGCTAATCAATTTGATAGATCTAACCGCATCGTCATTGCCCGGAATAATATAATCAACAAGTTCCGGATCAGAATTAGTATCAACTATCCCGATAACGGGAATATTGAGCCGGTTAGCTTCTTTAGCGGCTATTACCTCATGATGCGTATCAACTATAAAAACACTATCAGGGATCTTCTCAATCTGTCTTATTCCGCCCAATGCCCGCTGTAATTTTTTAATCTCCCTATCCATCCTTGCCATCTCTTTTTTAGTAAATTTTAAAAATTCCTCCGAGTTTTTAAGCGCTTCAAGGTCATTAAGCCTGCTTACAGATTGCTTAATGGTAGAAAAATTCGTCAGCATTCCGCCAAGCCACCTTTCCGTAACATAAGGCATATTGCACCTGAGCGCTTCTTCGGCAACCACCGCTCCCGCCTGCTTTTTTGTCCCGATAAACAGAATATTGCCGCCGCCTTGCATGATTTCTACCACTTTTTCGTATGCTTTTTTAATGTAAGGAAGCGATTTTTGAAGATCTACAATGTAGATCCCGTTCCTTGCTCCGTAAATGTAAGGCTTCATCTTCGGATTCCATCTCTTTGTTTGATGCCCGAAATGGACCCCCGATTCTAAAAGCTGTTTAATTGTAACATTAAATGCCATTTTTTCTCCTTTGTGCTTTGTTCTCTCTGCCGCCCTTATAAATAAATATCAAAAATATTAAGCACAATGCGCAGGCAGATACGGTTTAATTATTTTTTTAGTTAATATTAGTTAATATATACATATATACATACATCATGTTAATGGATATATTAATACCTTAAAGTTATTTTTTTAACATTTTTGGACGATTATTGCAAGAAAATTATTTTATAAAGAAAATTAAAAACTGTATTATAACCGTTTACCGGTATCCTTTTTAGTTCAAAAGCATTATCATACGCCGCAACCTTGCCGCGCCCGGTTGTAAACGCTCCTTTATACCCTGCATTTTTAACGGCTTCCATAACATTTGCGTTATATCTTCCATACGGATACGAAAAAAAACAAACATTTTTTTTTAAAAAGCCTTCGAGGTATGCTTTAGAGGCTATAAGCTCCTTTGCTACGACATTTTTTTCCAGTTCATCGAGAAAATAGTGGTTAAGCCCGTGAGAACCGATCGTAATACCGTAGTCTGATAGTTCCAGGATTTCTTTTTCACCCAGAAAATCTTCGGGCCAGCTTTCTTTCCCTTTTTCCTCCAGAACGGCATTTTTTCTGCCTATAAATCTGGTACTTATAAATACCGTAGCCGTAAAACCATAACTTTTTAATATTGGAAAGGCATGTATATAATTATTCTCGTAACCATCGTCAAATGTTATAACAACCGGTTTTCTAACCTGCATTTTATGCCCTTTAAGAAAAAAAAGAAGGTCGTCCGGCGTTATTGTAGAAAAACCGAGAAATTTAAGTATTTTCATCTGCATTTCGAACTGCGAAGGCGTAACATAAAGACCTTTCAAAACTGCATTTTTTTCAGGATTGTCTATTTTATGATAGTAAAGAACAGGGATTTTCATAAAAATATCTTAATAAAAACAGGGGGCTCGCTTAATCCTAACATAGACCTTATCTTTAGTAAATTATGATATGGTCCTTCTTCTTTGAGAAATCAAAAAGGAAACGCCCTTTTTAACTCCTGTAAAAAGCGTTGATATCCACGTATTCCTTGGTAAGATCACAGGTAAGAACATCAAATGAAGCATTACCGAGCTTCAGATCTATTTTAATAACGATCTCCTTCATGGACATAAGCCTTTTTTCGGTTTCAGCGGTTATATCCATTGAAGCAACAGAGTTATCAACTATTTTAACGCCATTAATATAAATATCAATCACGTTAGGTTTTATCCGCGCCCTGCTGTTTCCAACCGCCGCCATTATTCTGCCCCAGTTCATATCCTCTCCGGCTATCGCCGTTTTAACAAGATTGGAATTTGCCACACAAAAAGCGGCTGTTTTAGCATCATTTTCATTAAAGGCATTTAATACACTTACCTGGACTATTTTAGTTGCGCCTTCGCCATCCTCTATTATCAGTCTTGCAAGGTCGGAACAGACCTCACATAAATATTCTTTCAATATATCGTAACCTGTGTCCCGATCCGTTAGAATGCCGTTAAAGTTAAAATCGTCTTTTCCGGAGAGACTGCCTGATGAAGACTTAACATTTTCCTGAATATCAGGATAAAGAAAAATGGCGGTGTCATTGGTGGACGTAGCACCGTCAACAGTAATGGAATTAAAAGACAACTCAACGCATTTTTTGAAAAGCGGATCTGCAACCGTTTTTTTAACAGGTAAATCCGTAAGAATGAAGGCAAGCATTGTAGCCATATTCGGCATGATCATGCCGGAGCCTTTGGCAATCCCTAATATATTATATTTCACGCTATTTATTGAAATATTCTTAACAACGATCTTTGGAAATGTGTCAGTGGTCATTATTGACCTTGCAAAATCACTTGCTCCTTCCTGTGATAAAGATCTTACTAATGCCGGTATTGCATTTTCGATCGCCGATACGTTAAGACGACTGCCTATGACGCCGGTGGAACATACTAAAATGCTTTTTTTAGGGATATTTAAGGTTTTTGCCACAAACGAAACAACTTTTTTGGCATCGGCAACTCCTTCTTGCCCGTTGCACGCATTTGCATTGCCTGAATTTACCACAACGGCTTTAATTATATTTTTTGAATTCGATCTGGATACTAAGACAGGTGCGGCTTTTATCTTATTTTTGGTGAAAACGGTACTTGCCCTTAAAGGGGCATTGGAAAAGATCAGTCCAAGGTCGGGCTGTCCTTCTTTTTTCAAACCGGAAGCCACGCCGGAAAAGAAATAATTACCCATAATCATAAGTTTTTCCCGTGACAATTTTTATATTTTTTCCCGCTGCCGCACGGACACTGTTCGTTTCTTCCAATCTTTTTCGGCTTGACCAACGGTTTTTGCTTTTCTTGACTACCTTCTAAAAGCAGGTTGCCATGGCTCATGACCATATTGCCCGCCGCAACACCCGCCCCTGCAAAAATATCTTCGGCAGAGAATTCCTCTTCTTCTATCCGTACAGACATAATGGCATTAATAAATTCTTCTTTCATCCTTGTCTGCATATTGATAAAAAGATCGTAAGCCTCTTTTTGATATTCTATTAATGGATTTTGTTGCGCATATCCCCTTAGGCCGATTCCTTCTTTTAATGCCTCTAAAGAGGTCAGCGCATCTTTCCAAAGATTATCAATGGATTGCAGATATAATGCCTTTTCAATATTAAGGGCTTCTTCTTTCGGAAATCCAGCAAGTTTGCTGTCAAGCTTATCTTTAGCCTGAGAATATACTTCTTCAAAAAAAGAGTTTCTGTCAATATTTTTTGGATTCGGGCTGGCATTGTTTTTATCATTACCGAGATTAAGATCAAGATTAAGGGCAGGTATCCCAAGATTTACTTTAATTATATCTTTAAGCCCCTCGATATCCCAGTTTTCGGAATAGGATTTAACCGGGACATACGTTTCAAAATAAGTTTCGAGAATGAATCTTAAGTCATATAATATTTCTTCGTAAATATCATTCGCCTGGAGGATTTTTCTTCTATACGAATAAATTATTTCTCTCTGTTTATTCATTATATTGTCATAGTCAATCAAATTCTTTCTTATATCGAAATTATGTCCCTCAACCTTTTTCTGGGCATTTTCAATTCCCTTGGAGATCATTCGATGCTCAATAGCCTGCCCATCCTTTAGCCCAAGCTTTTCCAAAAAAGGAGAAAGACGTTCGGAACCAAAAATTCTCATAAGATCGTCTTCTAAAGACACATAAAATCTGGAAGAACCGATATCTCCCTGCCTGCCTGACCTTCCTTTTAACTGATTGTCTATGCGCCTTGCCTCATGGCGTTCCGTGCCAATAACATGAAGACCTCCAAGTTCGGTCACCCCTTCGCCGAGAACTATATCCGTTCCTCTTCCTGCCATATTTGTAGATATCGTAACCGAGTTCTTCCGGCCGGCATTTGCAATTATTTGAGCCTCTTTTGCATGGTTTTTGGCATTTAAAACAGAATGGGAAATGCCGCGTTTTTTTAGTAAAGCGCTGAGCTTTTCCGATTTTTCAATCGAAACTGTTCCTATTAAAATAGGCTGCCCTTTTTTATAAAGTTCCGAAATTTCGTCAGCAACAGTCGCAAACTTTTCTGCTTCAGTAGCAAATACCATATCAGGATAAGCCTTCCTGATTAAGGGTTTATTTGTTGGAATAATAACAACATCAAGATTATAGATTTTTTTAAATTCCTCGGCTTCAGTATCGGCTGTCCCTGTCATGCCTGCAAGCTTTCCATACATCCTAAAAAAATTCTGGAACGTGATCGTGGCAAGCGTCTGGTTCTCACCCTCTACGCTTAAGTGTTCTTTCGCTTCTAACGCCTGATGGAGGCCCTCCCCATAGCGCCTGCCTGTCATTATCCTGCCGGTAAATTCGTCAACTATGACTACCTCATTATCTTTAACGACATAATCAACGTCTTTAAAATAACACGCATGGGCGCGAAGCGCTTGATTGGCGGTATGCAGAATATCAAGATGGCGGGGATCGTAAAGATTTTTGACATTCAACAGCTTTTCGATTTGTTCTATTCCAGATTCCGTGAGTATTGCCGTTTTTAATTTCTCGTCAATCGTAAAATCAACATCTTTTTGTAGAAATCTAACCGCCTTATCGGCTTTATAATAAAGTTCGGTAGTTTCTTCGGCCTCGCCAGATATTATTAAGGGCGTCCTTGCCTCATCTATGAGAACGGAATCCACCTCGTCCACAATAGCATAATTCAATGATCTCTGAACGTAATCGTCCAAAGAATACTTCATATTATCCCTTAAGTAATCAAAACCAAATTCGTTATTAGTTCCATAAGTAACATCGCACAGGTATGCCTTTTTTCTATCCTCGTCGCTTACTTCGTTAGTAATAACGCCAACGGACAGGCCAAGGAGATTATACACTCCGCCCATCCATTCGGAATCCCTTCTGGCAAGGTAATCGTTAACCGTTATAACATGAACGCCCTTTCCTTTAAAACTATTAAGATAAACAGGCAGAACGGCCACCAAAGTTTTTCCTTCGCCCGTTGCCATCTCGGCTATCTTGCCTTGATGAAGAACCATGCCTCCGATAAGTTGAACGTCGAATGGCCGCATTTTCAAAACCCTTTTGGCGGCTTCCCTGCCGATAGCAAAAGCATCGGGCAGTAATTCCTCTAATTTTTTATCCTGATCACCTTCGGACATGCCTTTAAGCATATCTTTAAACTTAAAAGTCATCCCTTTAAGTTCATCACCTGTAAACCCAGCGTATTTTTGCTCAAGAGAATTTATTTTTTGAACTAAAGGCTCTAATTTTTTAAGTTCTCTCTGGTTACTGCTGCCAAATATTTTTTTAACTATCTGCATTACCATATATATTATTTTATTCTATATTATTATTTTATATTATTTTATTTATATTTTTTATATTTCTATATTATTATATTTATTTATATTATTATTCGCCGGATACCTGTATGTTTTCGGAAAGAATAGAAGGAGAACCGATATTGCCCAGAAAACGGATGTCATTGCCTATTTCTATTACGTTATTGAAAAGATCCACGAGATTGCCGCTTAAAATAATCCCTTTCACCGGAAAAACGATCTCCCCGTTTTTTAGGTAAAATCCGGAAGCCCCGAGTGAAAATTCACCCGTATAAGGCTTTGCCATATGGATACCCATAAGTTCGGTAATATACAAACCGTCCGCCGCCTGCTTAAAAAGATCGAAAAGATCTGCTTTGCCATTTTCGATAAAAAAATTGGTAGCTCCTACTTCAGGAGGTAACGTATGGGAATGTCTGACCGAATTTCCGGTAGACCTTGACTTAAATTTATCGGCATATTCATTATCATAAAGGAATGAATTTATAATCCCTTTGGAACATAAAACCTTTTTGCCTGTCTTTACTCCTTCAGCGTCGTATGCATCGGTTCCATAACCGCCGTACAAAAGACCGTCGTCTATTATGCCGATCTTATCCGAAAATATTTTTTTGCCTACTTTGTTACTTACCAGCGACTTTTTTTTATAAACGTTGCTGGAATAAAAAGATTGCGTTAATATCGAAAGAATCTCCGAAGATGTAATATTATCGAACAGGACTTTATATTTGCCGCTTTTTATGATTCTGGCGCCAAGCAGGTCTGTAGCTTTTTTTGCAGCATTCATGGCAACCTTCTTAAATTTAAGCGAGCTAAAATCGGCTACGTTGTCAAAATCAAATCCGGATTGGCTTTCGCCATTATTTTTCGAAGCAGCCGATAAAAATATTTCATAATGAGTCTTTTTAGACGAAAGATCAACGCCATTTGAATTTAAAAGTCTTTTTGAAAGCAAAACTTCGGAATAGGACGGCTTATCTACTTTAAATATCCTTTTATCAAAGGAATAGGCAGCCTCTTCCATTTCAAAAAGGCTCTTTTTTTTAAGCTCGCTACCAATTAGAAAGAATTTATTGCTGTAAATACCCAAAGAATTCTCATCTACTTCCAGCATTTTCGGAGTTACGGTCCTATCGGAAAAAACGATGTCATTATTTTCTTCCATTACTTTAACGAGATCTAAAGCCCTATGAAAAGCATCGGTTACTTTTTCTTCTTCTAAACCGGAACAATAAGAAAAGCTGACCCTGTTTTTATCTTTAAGCCGCAGTGAAAATCCACTTGAAACCGCTTCTGTATAACTTGAAATAGCAGAATTTTCTGCTTCCATTTTTAAAATACTTGCATTAAATAAAAAAAGTTCGTATTCTACGCCATTTTTCGCCGAATAACCGGCTATCACGGATATTACATCAGAAAATTCCATTAAATAAATGATCCTCTAATCCGTTTGTATTCATCTGTTGTTGATATGAGATATAATATCTGCCGCAACTTCTTCGATAGACTTATCCGTAACATCAATCACGAGGGCTCCTATCTCATTGAATATCTTTCTGGAATGCTCGATCTCCTCCTGAATTGCTTCTTTAGAAGTATATTCGGGTGAAAATGGTATGCCCATCCTCTTTAACCTTTCTTTTCTTAAATTGGAAACTCTAAAGGGATCGGAAACCAGACCAAATATCTTTTCCTTAGGAATGTTATAAACTATATCGTCAAGTTTTTGAGAGTTTATTATTGGAATATTTGCAGCCTTAAAACCCCTCTGAGCAAGAAATAAACATAAAGGGGTTTTGGAAGTTCGCGAAACTCCCAACACTAGAGCATCGGTGTCGGCTATTTCATCTATTCTTTGACCGTCATCATGCTTTACGGCAAATTCCAGCGCATCCACCCTTTTAAAATATTCGTCGTTTATTCTGTGAAGAAGCCCGGGCTTATATTCCGGCTGGCTATGAAGTATGGCTGAAATGGAATTAAGGACAGGGCCGATTATATCAATACTGCTGACGCCGCAATTGTTCGATTCCTCAAGCATTATATTCCTAAGTTCGTTCTTAACCAAAGTAAATACGACAATGGCTTTTTTCTGGGCGGCTTCGGTAATTATCTCCCTTATCTTCAAGGCTGAATCAACCTGTAAAAATCTTTTTAAGTGAACATCGGAAACCGAAAACTGGGAAATAGCCGCCCTCGCTACCTTTTCGGCAGTTTCACCGGTAGAATCGGATACCACGAAAATATAAAAATCGTTATGCCGTAATTTATTCATACCCTTTGTATTCATGTATATTTATGGAGTTTATGGGCGAAAAGTCAATTATTCGCTGTGTGACTTAAGGCCTAATTTTTTCCATAAGATCATTCCGCCTTTTAAATTATATATATTCTTAAAACCGTGCCTTTTGAGTATTGAAGAGGCTGTATAACTTCTTCTACCACTACAGCACACGACAATTATTTTTTTATCTTTATGATGTTCAAGCTCTTTAGCTTTTAATGGTAAAAACCTTAGCGGAACAAGCTGGGCATCTTTTATATGACCGTTATTTCCATTAAACTCGTGAGGTTCCCTGACATCTAATACAATAACATCGTTGTTTGTATCTTTTTCAATAATATGAACGGCTTCTTCAGGAGAAATATGCCGTATTTCGTCTTGCAGGCTTCTTTCTCCAAAAATATCAAACATTTTTAATACCTCCTTGATTTATTTACAAATATATAAAATATATAAATATAATATATTTATAACATATTTATAACATAAAATACATGGATTGTCTACTAAGAAAGTTCTATCATCACGGCAGTTTCATCGCAATCGGGAAATTTAACGCAGTCTATACAGCTTTTCCATATTTTATGCGGGAGTTCAGACTTTTCTACAATCTTAAAACCGTGGACGGCAAAAAATTGCGGTTTGTAAGTAAGCGCAAAAATCTTTTTGATTTTAAAGAATTTGGCTTCTATAATGCATTTTTTTACAAGTTCCGTGCCTATTTTTTTTCTGGTATAAGGTTTTTTAACGGCTAATGAACGTATCTCGGCCAGATTTTCCCATACTATGGTTAATGCGCATGCCCCTATAACTTCGTATTTTTCTTTAGTTTCATTTATTTTAATATCCGCTATGTAAAAATCCCTTAAGTGTTCGTATATATCGCTCATAGACCTCGGTAGCATCTCGCCTGCTTTTGAATACAGGAAAAAAAGATCGTAAAGTCCTTTAACATCGCACATAAGGGCTTTTCTAAATATCACTTCTTTTCCATCTTCGGTTATGATCTTGGTTGGATAATAAAGTTCTGTCCCCTTTTTTTCAAACCGTTCCTTTCCGGAATTATACAATAAATCCTCTCCTTTGCAGTATTTCTTTCGCGTGGTTCACGGCAGTTTCAGTGGTCTCGTCTCCGGAAAGCATTCTTGCGATTTCCAAAATCCTTCCCTTTATATCTAAATCTTTCACAAGTGTAAATGTCCTGCCGCCTTTAACAGTCTTACTGATCAAGAAATGTTTCTGCGCACAGGAAGCAACCTGCGCAAGATGAGTTATGCAGATAACCTGAGTTTTTTCCGATATTTTTTTTAATGTATTCCCCACATAATTGGCAACTTCTCCGCCTATGCCTGCATCAATTTCATCAAATATCAATGAACCTGCGTTCTTCTCGGAGTTAACGACTTTAAGCATACACAGGCTAAGTCTTGAAAGCTCTCCGCCTGATGCAATCATGGAAAGAGGCTTAGGATTTTCCCCTGGGTTTGCCGAAAATATAAAAGCACACCTGTTAAGACCGGTATCGGAAAACCCATTTTCAAAAAGAAGTTCGGCGATATCTATCCTAAAAACCGGTTTAATCCCCAGATAAAGAAGTTCGCCGGAAATTGCCTTTTCAAGGCGGAGGGCCGACTCAATCCTTTTTTTATTTAATAGAGCGGCAATATTCAGGTAAGCCGATATTTTATATTCTATCTGCTTCAACAACTCTTTTATCCTTTCATCTAAATCGGATATGCCTTCCATTTCGTTCTTGGCTTGTTCGTAAGCGCCGAGAAGTTCTTTAAGATTGCGGCAGTTATATTTACTTTCTACGGATATTATCAGGTCAAGCTTTGTCTTTAACGCGTTCAATTTTTCTTCGTCAAATTCGATGGAAGAGCGCTTTTCAAGCGATATTAAAATATCTTCAAGCAATATTTTTGCGTTGCAGGCATTTTTCAGTTCATCGGAATCTTTAAAATAGCGGTCTATACCTCCAAGCTTCTCCAAACCGGTTATAACAGAATTCAAATTTTTTAAGGCGCCGGTCTCTTCGTTATCTATAAGATCTTTTGCGGTTAAAATATATTCTTTTATTTTATTGATATTTTCTAATACCGTCAGCTCCTCTTTGATATTTTCTTCGTCTTTATCCGAAGCGATGCTTAATCTTTCGACATCCGTAATAATATATGAATTGATCGTCTTTAGTCTCGAAATATTACTTGCCTTGTTTTCCAGATCTATTTTTTCGGACTTTAGCCTGTTTATATTTTTATACAGTTCCTTAATTTTTGTCAGGAGTTCGCTATTTCCGGCATAATCATCCAAAAGAGCAAGTTGGCTTTCTTCCGAGATTAAAAATTTTTTATCATTTTGACCAAAAATGTTCACCAAATATTCACTTATTTTCCCAATGACAATCTTATTTGCAGGTTCGTTGTTTATAAAATACCTGCTTTTCCCCGCGATGTTCACAACCCTTTTGATCAGAATCCCATCATCCTCGGGCGTAAGACCACCCGCCGCGATAATGCTATTTACAGTGTTCATTGCTTCTTGATCTTCGATAGAGAAAAGACAGCTTATATATGCTTCCTCTTCGCCGCTTCTTATAATATCTACGCCTTTAGTTTTTCCGAATAAAAAATTTATAGATTCGATAATAATGCTTTTACCTGCTCCTGTTTCGCCGCTAAGTATGTTCAGATTATCTCCAAAATCAATTGTTAAAAGCTCAACGGTAGCAAAATTTTTAATATAAAGCCTTTTTACCATTTCAGCTTTGTTCTTAATATATCCCAGTAATTTAGCTCTGAAGACATTGCAAGATAAAATTTGGAAGGGTGTTTTTTAATTATTATTTTGTCGCCGTCTAAAAGTTTAATGCCGTCGCGGCCGTCAACGGATATGAATATCTCTCTTGCCTGAGGAGGTATTATGACTTTAATGGTTCCGTCGGGACTTACTATAACAGGCCTATTTGTAAGGGTATGGGGGCATATCGGAGTAATAACCATTGCATCAAGATCGGTATGGACGATAGGGCCTCCGGCAGATAACGAATAAGCCGTCGAACCAGTAGGCGTGGCTATAATAAGCCCGTCTGCCGGCAGGTCAATAAGCCATATATCGTTAAAATAAACCTTAAGGTCTATCACCCTTGCATGTATGCTTTTTTCTCTTGCAATAACAACCTCGTTAAGCGAGATAAAACCGGCGATATTTTTACCGTTCCTAATCACCTTAACATCTAAAGCCATTCTTGGGCTAAATTCCAATGAACCGTCAAAAAATGCTTTAATTGCAGCTGATTTTTGAATATCGGCTATCTCTACAAGAAATCCAAGCTTACCGAAGTCAATTCCGATCACTGGAACTTCGAGCGGAAACATCTTGCCAATCGTTATTAAAAGAGTTCCGTCTCCGCCCAGAACAACCACAAGTCCCACATTTTCAAGATCGGCAGGGGCAATGTTCATGCTCGGTCTGATAACGGTATCTATATTCCGGCTGTTTATCAGATCCCCTATTTCCACCGTCGCCTTATATGCAAGCGCCAAATCTTTTTTATAGGATATCAGAACCTTTTTTATATTCAGGTCAAACTCGTTCGAAAACATTAAATTTTAAAATAGAAAATAGAAGATCTTTTTGTTAATTAGGGCTTTTGATTGTGTTCGGACTTCGCCTTTGAACAACCAAAAATAATATTTAAGCATAATTTTTGGTTTCATTAAGAAGTCCGCCTTCTTTTATTATTTTAATCTGGCGATCGGTCAAATTATATTTAATTTTGTATTCCTCGTTCTTTGTCTTATTGATAAAGGTTAATGGTTTTTTTTCGTTTAATTCTTTAAGGATAACAGAAGCTTCAAGAACATCGCCCTGCGCTATTTTATCATAATCGGCCGGGTTATCGAATATTAAAGGAAGAATACCAAAATTTATCAAATTTGCAAAATGTATTCTTGCAAACGATTTGGCGATCACCGCCTTTACCCCGAGATACATCGGCGCTAAAGCGGCATGCTCCCTGCTTGAACCCTGTCCGTAGTTTTCGCCGCCGACAATAAATCCGCCCTTTTCTTTTAAAGCCCTTTCAGAAAAAGCAGGATCCACGGATTCAAAAACATATTTTGATATAGCCGGAATATTAGAACGAAGCGGAAGGATCTTTGAACCGGCAGGCATTATATGATCCGTAGTAATATTATCGCCAACTTTGAGAAGTACCTTTCCGCTGATAGTTTCAGGAAGTTTTTCTTTAACAGGAAGTGGTTTAATATTTGGACCCCTGTAAACTGACACGCCATCTGGATCGGTCGAGGGTGAAAGGATCATCGAATCGTCAATATGGAACTTTTCCGGCATTTTAATTTCAGGTGCTTTGCCCAGCGTTCTCGGATCCGTAATCGTTCCGGTTAAAGCCGAAGCTGCTGCCGTTTGCGGAGATACAAGATAAATACCTGCATCTTTGGTTCCGCTTCTACCCTCAAAATTGCGGTTAAACGTTCTTAACGAAACCGCCCCGGATTTTGGGGACTGCCCCATACCTATGCAGGGACCGCAAGTCGCTTCGAGAATTCTGGCTCCAGAAGAGATCAGTTCTGCCAGAGCGCCGTTTTTTGCTATCATTTCATAAACCTGCTTTGAACCGGGTGATATTACAAGGCTTACATCCGGATGAACTTTTTTCCCTTTAAGCACAGCGGCTACGGTCATTAAATCGGCATAAGACGAATTCGTACAGCTGCCTATAGCTACCTGATCAACTTTGGTATCTTTAAGATCTTTGACTTTAACAACATTATCGGGCATATGGGGCTTTGCCACCATCGGTTCTAAAGTTGAAAGATTTATATCAATAACTTCGTCGTATGCGGCATTCGCGTCCGCACTTAAAGGCGCGTAATCGTCCGCTCTGCCTTCAGCTTTTAAAAACTCGAGGGTTCTTTCGTCACTGGGAAAAATAGATGTCGTTGCTCCGAGTTCGGCGCCCATATTAGTAATAACGGCTCTTTCCGGAACAGTAAGGTTTCTAATCCCTTCGCCGCCGTATTCAAAAACCTTTCCCACCCCACCCTTAACGGTCAATCTTCTTAAAAGCTCCAGAATTATATCCTTCGCAGAAACCCATTCCGGAAGTTTTCCTGAAAGGCTGACAAATATCACCTTCGGTGCCGGCATATAAAAGGATCCGCCTCCCATTGCAACCGCAACATCGAGACCTCCTGCGCCTATGGCTATCATTGCCACTCCTCCAGCCGTCGGCGTATGACTGTCTGAGCCGAGAAGCGTCTTACCCGGAACTCCGAACCTCTCTAAATTGACCTGATGGCAGATGCCGTTACCGGCTTTTGAATAAAGTATGCCGTATTTAGCGGCAACCGTTTGAAGAAATTTATGGTCATCGGCATTTTCAAAACCGGTTTGAAGAGTATTGTGATCTATATAACTGACTGAAAGATCGGTTTTAACCTTTGGTATTCCAATAGCCTCAAATTGAAGATATGCCATCGTGCCGGTAGCATCCTGCGTTAGCGTTCTATCAATTTTAACGGCAATCTCTTCGCCAGGCATAAGATTACCCTTTATAAGATGAGATTGTAAAATTTTGTTCGTAAGGCTTAACCCCATAGTTCCCCCCACTTAAATACTAATATTGCCTAATATTCCTGTTTGATAACATAAGTAGCCTAATATAAGTAAGTCAATTAAGTTAATAGATTAAAATTAAATATTTACTAAGGAATCGTTGAGATTAGTTTAAATTGAACAATAAATAAATAAACAAAAAAAGAAGCGAAAAACGTTCTTTAAATCAAAAAGCGTTATAGATTTTTAATATTTTAATATAATATTAGTATAAAAAACGAAAAAAGTAAATAAAAACTTTTACATGGCGCCTTTTGCAAATACAACAGCCGGTATAGTTTTAAGGAGTATTATAAAATCAAGTTTTAAAGACCAGTTATCAATATATTTAAGATCTAAAGCAACCTTGTCCTCAAAACTTAATTCGTTTCTGCCGCTTACCTGCCACAAACAGGTTATTCCGGGCTTCATTGACAGTCTTCTTCTCTGGCTTAATGTATATTTTGCAACCTCGTCGGGCATAGGCGGACGAGGACCGACAAGACTCATATCGCCCCTTAGAACATTGTAAAACTGTGGTATCTCGTTAAGGCTGGCCCTCCTTAATATTTTGCCTATAAAGGTGAGCCTCGGATCATCTTTAATTCGCAACTCTATCCCACTTGAACTATATTTTTTCATAAGTTCTTCTCTCAATGCATTGCTACTTTCGACCATCGTCGTAAACTTGTAAAACGTAAAAAGCCGTCCATGAAGACCGACCCTCTTACTTTTATATAAAACAGGCTCTTTAGTCGAAGCTTTTATAAGAATTGCAATAATTAACGCAGGAATTGAAAATATTACGATACCTATGGTCGCACCGATAATATCCATAAATCTTTTTACGACCAAAAGAACCTCGTCTTCGGGAGCGGTATAAAAAGAAAGCATTGGCAGATCGCCTACCCTTTCAAATGCTATTTTTGAATATTTAAACGGAATAATATCGGTTAGTATCTTCACGGTGATCCCCTCTTCTTCGAGAAGAAGGGTCAGGTCTTTAATTTTATTGATATCTTCGCCGTTAATATCAAATATCACCTCGTCAACAGGGTTTTTAAGGACAAAATCGGGAACATCGGCAATACCATTTTTTTCCATTATGCCCGCAATTTTCAGCCCAAGATATTCATTAGCCTTAATCGTCTTTTCTATTCTCCCAGAATTTCCGTCATCGCTTACAATGAGTATCGTCCTGTAGGAATAGCCGCGCCGCTTAAATCTCCTGGCAAGATTCCTTCCAATATAATTAGAAACAATAAGAAATGAAAAGCCGTAAACCGCAAAATATCCTATAAAAAGTCTTGAAATGTATGTGATTTTAAACATGAATAACATGCCGTATATAAGAATTATAGCAATTGCCGTGAGTTCAAAGCTTTTTACGGCCTCTTTTTTTATGCCTATATTAGAAATATTGCTATGCATGCCAAATAGATAAAGAAGGATATACCATATAACGGCTACCGGAAAAATAAGCCATAAATAATCGTTAATCCGATAAAGCCCGTGTCCTAAAAAAAGGGGGTCAAGTATCCTGCCGGTGAGATAGGCAACAAAAAAGGCTAAAATAATGAAAAATATATCCAATATATAAAGATATTGGGCTAATATTTTGCTTTTTTGCAATATCATAATATCATAAAGTAAAATCGGCTGTATTCTTTAAAGCATTTAAACGTTTTATTTGCCATCTCTATTTATTACCGTTTCCAAAGAATATTTCTTTTGTAAATTTACCGCAGAAGCAAATATAGCAAGGAAAAAAAGCCATAGATCTGTAAGCTCGTTGTTAGACATATTGGAAATTCCTAAAAAAGAACCATAAAACACTAAACTTATACCGGCAGTCATTACGGAGATTTTTCTTATCCATTTATCTTTAGAATTTTTAAATAACCTAAACGGCTCTTTTATGCCCAGAAAAAATAGCCACATTAACGCTATAAAACTGAAAATCCCAGTTTCCGAAAGTGTCTGCATATACCCGTTTTCGGGCCAGTTGTCATAAGTATCGTAGTATTTCTTTCCTGTTTTCCGGTTTGTATAAAACGGAAAATGAACATCTTTATGCGAATTAAAATAGCTAGAAAAAGCTCCTGCTCCGATGCCCGTAAACGGAAAACGCAAAAATACAGCTGCAGCGGACTTGATCAGGGCAATATGGCTTTCGATATCGCCATGACTTGCAGACTCACAATTCAATACCTTTGGATTGAACATCGCAAAAACCCTGCTTCTAAATGTTGCGGATGTATAAAAACTGGCAGCGTTAATAAAAATAACGGCTATTAGAGTATAAACAAACAGCTTTTTAGATTTCAGGAACATTATCGTAAAAATTCCGGCAATAAGTCCTATCCATGCAGACCTTGATTTTGCAAAAATAATAGAAACAAACCCTAATAATATCAGCAATGAAAAACCGGCTGACCTTAAAAACACAAAAAAATTACCGGTTTTAAGTTTGGAAAAGTACTCCGCAGGCGCAGTTTCTGTTTTACCGGCAGGTTTAACACCAGAAAAACTAAGGATATAAAATGCCAGAAAAAGCATTATGCCGTAAGATGCCTGAACGGGAAAGCCGTCCCAATTACCTATAAGACCGGTCACCCTGTTGGCCGAATGGGCCGCATTTATTAAGAACCCTTGCAAAAAACCATATATAATTGCAACGGATACGGAAAAGGTAAACGTATATAGCATGAATTTAATTCTTGGTTTAGAACTCATAAGTTCAGAAACGAGGAAAAAGAACACAAAAAAGTAAACTACTTCACCGCCTTGATTTATGCTGTTTTTTAAGCTGTATGTAAAAAGAAAGGAAAAAATGACAAAAAACACATATATAATTATAGGCAAATTAAATGGGGTCTTTGGCAGTGCTATATCCCTTTTTGCAATACGGTATGCAACAAAAAAAATAATGGAAAAAACCATTCCGAATATTGCAAGACCGTCTTTTATTGGGATAAAAAGGGCAAATAAAAAAATTCCGAACAGACTTAAGGTTTCAAAAATACCGCTTAAATTCGGCTTTTTTAATGATAAAATAATTAAAACAACGCTCGAAATGGAGATCGAAATGATTTTTGCAAGAAGTGCAGAATTCATAATAGATTAATTAAGGCCTCCGGTATTTCTAAACAAATATTTGTTTTTAGCTTTTAATTTTATCATATAATTCTTTATATTTTAAAGCCGGCAAACTCCAGTCAAAATCTTTATTAACGCTATTTATAACTAATCTCTTCCAATGAACTCCGCTATGAAAAAGTTTGTTTATTTTTTGCATAGCCCACAAGATACCATTAATGTCCATATGTTTTATAAGAATGCCGTTTGCTTTTTCTTCATCTATGGTAATATCGCTTATTGTATCATGAAGGCCGCCCGTATTGCCGGCAATAACCACGTCGCCGTACCTCATTGATATCATCTGGGAAAGGCCGCACGGCTCGGTTCTCGAAGGCATAACAAATACATCGCTTGCAGCGTATATTTTATGGGCAAATGCCTCATCATAACTGTTAATTTTAACATAAACCCTGTCTTTAAATTGATTTGACAGGTAAACCGCCTTTTTTTCTATTACGTCCTTACCACTTCCAAGAATTACCGCACAAAAAGGAAAATCCCACCAGTTAAACAGGGAATCAATAAAAAGATCTATTCCTTTTTCTTCCGTTAAGCGGCTTACGACCCCCAGAAGAGGAAAACGGCTTCCTTGTCCGTTACTTGACGGCTTAACTCCAATTTCCGAAAACAGGGCGGTTTTATTCTTTTCCTTAAATTCTTTCCACCTGCCGTAATCGCGCAGAGTATAAGTTTCCTTGCCTTTTACTTTCGGTTTGCCTTTTAATCTCTCCGGCAGAAATTTATCGGTTGACGGATCCCAGTATTCTTCGTCTATCCCATTCAATATTCCATAAAGCCTGCCGTTATCTCTAATTCTTCTTAACTCCCCGTCAAGACCAAAACCCATATCTTGTCCGGTAATCTCCCGCGCATAAGTAGGGCTGACGGTCGTTACCACATCGCTCAAAAGCATACCGCCTTTAAGAGCGTTAAAAGTCCCAAAATGTTCGTATGCCAAAGACGAATTAAACCTGTAATCTATCCCTATATCGTAAAAATCGTCTATGGGGTAAACCCCCTGATAGCCTAAATTATGTATAGTTAGAATGATCCCGGGACGGCTCTTAGGCTCATCGCCAAAGACTTGCCTGATAACCGCGGGAACGATGCCACCAGACCAATCGTGAGTATGAACTATGCGCGGAGCTCCAAGCATTTTCATAGCATATACCGAAGCGTGCGCCAAAAGTGAGTATCTCCATAGATTATCTTTATATGCGCTGGCACCACCATGAGAACCATATATATCGTCCCTTCCAAAAAAATGCTCCTGTTCTACAAGAATGAGTGGAATACCACTTTTAGTCCTTGCCTTTCTAATGCCGAAATCAAACGGTATCTCTCCAAACATTACCTTACCCGGGGGAAGCAGCTCTTCTAATTGTATAAAATCTGAAAAACGCAATCTCTTATAAGATGGAATAACAACCTTTACGCTCATGCCGAATTTGATTAATTCCTTTGGAAGACTGCCGACCACATCTCCAAGCCCCCCTACCTTAACTAAAGGAGCCATTTCGGCAGCCACGAACCACACATCGTCTTTTAACTTTTTCATTTACCTTCCGCCACCCATTTTAAACTGTTTTATTTGCCATGAAAGATCTATTTTGTATATGCCTGCTTCTTTTATATCCCACGAAAGCTTAATTTCTCCTCCCTGAAAGATCTTTTCATAACCGCTTTCCGATAAAGAAACGGTATTTACGGGAATGTAACCAAAAGACGGGGATAAAATCATCGGACCGATCAGACATGTTAAATATGATCCCCAGTAAGAATCAGCGATTATGATCTCTTTTTCGATCCATTTATCCGGAATTTCATCCGAAAGACCAAAAACATCGAGGTTATCTATTTTTATATATGTGGAGGGACCCGCTCCTCCCGGCAGGCAAAATCTGAAAAAAATATCCAATCTTCCCGCATTTTTGCTTTCAAGTTTAAAAAAATAATTCAGCGTCTTACTTATAAAAAGATCCATTGAAACAACGGCGCCTTCGTCTAAAAAACCGGAAGAGCTTATTATAAGATTTTTTTTTCTTTTTCTAACGGATTTAAGACTGTAATTTAATGGCTTTTCGTTCCATAGCATCTGAAAAGACGGCAAAAGCCTTTTGTAAGTTTTAAGGATTTTCTCGCTCAGCCGCGAAGGCAGTTCAACCTCATTGTGAATAGTATGCGGAATATTTTCTTCGTTATTTACGCCTTGAATATTTTTTTCGACATTTATTTTTTTCTTCAGTATTTCGATATCGTATTCGTCGTGAAGGCAGAATAGGTCGCCCAACGCATGTTGAAAGCCGGGCTTTAGGTAATCCCATGCCAATAACGCCATAGTCGAAGGCTTATATAAAATTTGCCAGAAGTTATTTCTCAACTGATATTCTTCCTCCCCATCAATATCAAAATCCGTTTTTTCAATTATTCCGCCACCCTTTATTTTTACGATCTTATCAATATAAACCGACGAAGCTATCATGGCTTTTTGCAGCGCCCTCCTTAAATGCGGAAGATAAATCCCGCCAAAAACACCATGCCAGTACGCATCGTTTGCCTGAGATTTAAGAAGTTCCAGCTCCGCCCGTTTATAATTTTGCGCTCCGGTAAGTTTTTCAAGCCTTTTACTAATATAAAGCATTCTTTTATGCATAAGGTTTGCCTCCGGATAACGTATGAGAAAATTATGCCATATCCCGCCACATAAAGGTGCATCTGGACTTTTATCTTTTACGGCATTATATTTAAGCCGTTTACTAACCGGAAGCGTCCACTCCCCCATTTCTCTGTAACTTGAAAAAGGCAAATATACGGGCTTTCTTTCTTTAATTATATGTAATAACTTCGATGGGAGTTCCATCCTGATATTATTCGACCTATCTTCCATAAGCATTAAAAACTTAAACAGCCATCCAGGTTGACCGTCTTTTCCATACACCCACTCGTATGTGCCTGGCCACCCACCCATTTTTTCGCCGTCATCTACCATTACGGAAAGCACGGGTAAGTTCTCTCCCATATACCGGACTTCATGAACGGATTCCTCCGGGTTAGCAAACGGAAGCTTATATCTTAAACGTTCGTGTATTGGAAAAACATCGAGATATATTCCGTTATATTCCGTCATAAAGATACTATCTATTTCGTCTTTCCCGATGCCGGCTTGAAAAAATTGAAAATCGTCGAGAAAAACATAATTAAGTCCGGCTTCGGATAACGCCGTAATAAGATCGGGCTGCCATATCCTTTCGGTAACCCATGCGCCTTTCGGATATACCCCGAAATATTTTTTAAGAGCCTTATTCAACATAGTTAGCTGGCTAATGCGGTCGCGATAAGGAATAGATGCCAGTACCGGTTCATAATAGCCGCCGCCCAAAAGCTCGATGCTCCTTTTATGAACGCCATCGGCAATAATGTCGATGAGGCCCGGATCATTTTTCTTCCACCATTCTAAAAGGATACCGGAAACATGCAAGCAAAACTTACAATCCGGAAATTGCGACATTGTCTTCAAAAGAGGACGATATGACTTTTCATTTATATCTTGAAAAACGCTTTCAAAGTTTCCCACGGGTTGATGACAGTGAAAACCCAGTAAAAAATTGATCATTATGATTTCCTGCCTCTTTTCATGGCCCCCCCCAATTCGGCAAAAGTTAAATCAGACGTTGCTAAAGAATTATCCAGCGCTGAGGGGGGTTCTATCCCCATCATAATATAAAGATTTTTTAAGTGTTTTCTGAACACCTTTTCGATCTGAGATTGAATATATAAGGGATTATTCGGACCAAGCCACCAGAACCAGTCGGAAGCCTCGCATTTAAGCATCTGTTCTTCGACTTTTAGTATCTTTTCATCGTTATCGGCTATTTTAACCCATTTTATATACATCTTTTTTGCATTTACAAGCAAAATCCATGCGGCATTTTTCTGCTTTTCGCCGATCCACATAGCAAGATTTCCGTAAACCCATGAACCCGGATATATATTATCAAGATTTATACAATTTTCGGTTACAGCAATGTCTTTTACCGATAATGGATTGATCTTGGAAGAGGACGAAATTAAACTATAAAGATCCCTTAAAAAATAAAAACCGTTCTCATAATAGTGTTCCCATGCATTTTCTCCATCCAGTATGATAGCTACGCAGGCATCTTTATCAAAATCATCAATAGAATGAAGTTTGTTTACAAGATCGTTTGCGGCATCGTCGCCCCTCCATTTAGAATATGTAAAACCTATCAGATCGGAAAGACCGGAATCCCTGAAGATAATCCTTAAGGGAGTTTCTTTCCATCTAAAGACGCGATAAAGCGGCATCACCGCACAACCTTTAAAAGATACAAATTCATGGACATTTGCACCCATAGACATGGCAAGAAGTTCTTCTCCGCTTGCGCACACTTCTATTCCTTCATCCGAGAACATGTCAAGTGTTTTTTCGGAAATTGCTCCTTCGGCTGGCCAGATTGCTTTTACTAATGAAAATGGGTTTCGAAGGTTATTATTATAAGCTTCCCCCCAGTTTTCTTCCCACCAGTAATATTTAAGCCTTTCGATATGTTTTTTAGCGCTTTTAAATCCTTCTGGGTATTCGTCCACATCAAGCGGTTCATATTCGACCTGAGAAATTTGGGCGGATATATCACCAGAATGTATGTCAATAAGAAGGGGTAAAATAGGATGACAATAAGGCGTAAGAGTAACGGTATATTCGCCTTTATTTTTAGATAAAAGCTTGCGGTAGGTTTCTTTTTCGATCAGATACGGAAACTCAGGCGGCCACAAAGGCAAGTTAGCGCCTTTAACCTCCGGCTGACCGTAAAGGCTTAAGCCGTATTTAAGCCACTTAAGTATTCTTTTTAAAAAAGACCTTTTTTCTTCTTGAGTATAAGCGGTCTCTTTTTTTATTAAAAATTTTATAAAATCATCGTGTTTTTTCATCCATTCGCCGCACCATGCAAGATGAAACCACACCGCAAGATCGGAGTAAAAAGAATTGTTAAGATATTTAAATGAAAAATTTTGGGAGGAAATATTGACAAGGCTCTGATAGTGCTCAAATCTTGCTATCATTCTTTCGGGATTAGACTGTCTGTAATGCTTAGCCATCCAGCGGCGCCAGCCGACATCGAAAGAATCCATTAATAAAGGTTTTAAAAAGCGGTTCGGCAATAACTCTATGGATTTATTACGATCGGATTCCGAAAGGGCTTGTTCGATCTTTAAATTGTAATCCTGCCACTGATCAATCAAAACCGGAGTTATATTGACATTTGCCTTCATGCCGGAAACGGACATAATATTTAAGGGCATATCAATATAGTCTTTTAAGGCATGAAGATAAACCCATGGAAGCATAAAATCCCCATCCGGCGTTCTGTAATCAGGCTGGTGCATATGCCACCATAGTACTAAATTCATTTATTTCTTTATCCCCTAATGCCCCACCGCCTTATTTTCATCAATACCGGCATTTTCACATATATCTTTTCCATACAGGCTCAAAGCATCAATCCACGGAAATATATCATCTTTATAAGAAATAGCATCAAACCATTTTTTTTCGAAAGGTATAGTTCCCATTGCCATCAACAGGCATCTTTCCGCTCTTATAAGATGTGCGTTGACCCTGCGTTTTGCATAACTAACAGCCTGACCGGTAGAAAGTAAAAACGGCCAATCGCTTGACTGGGCAAGTAAAAGCTCTCTTGCGCACTGGTTCAACACTTTTTTATATTTTACCTCACTGTACCTGTTTTTACAAATATCAATAAGTACCGCCGCGATATCTGATAAAAATTGCTGGATCACATCATTCTTTCCGTTAAGCCATACTTCGGAATAACCGCCGCCTCCCCATGTTGAAGTAGACGGCTGGGCTCTCCAAATCTTTTTACCGCCTGCTTTATTGCCCTGGTTTAATTCCGTAATAGTCTGAGTTGCCACAGTTTTAGCCGTAACGGCTTCAACGGAAGGGTTTTCGTTCATTCGCCTGAAAACAGCCTCTAACCACCATGGACCTTCAAACCACCAGTGTCCGAAGAGCTCCGCATCATACATGGACACGATCACCGGAGATTCACCCAATTTTTCTTTAAGATAATCTCCCTGCAGCGCCCTGTGATAGACAAACTGTCCGGCATGTTCATGCGCCATTCTTCTGGCAGCGCCGGGGCGATAAGCTTCTTTATACGTTCCATCGCCGGTTATCGCATAATATTTCAGACCTGTAAATGTCTTTATGCTCCCGTGTTTAAGGGGCGTTAAATGAGGAAGGTCAAGGTCGAAGCCGACGTCCCTGTAAAATTCCCTATAAACAGGCGTTCCCGGGTATCCTTCACGAGCCGACCATACTTGCCGCGAACTCTCCGGATCTCTGCCAAATGCAACAACATCAAAGGGTGTAACAATGGGAGAAAAACATCCATTAGGCGGTTCGGGGTTAGCTGCTTCGATGCCGTGTTGGTCCAAAAAGGTATAAAACAATCCCTGCCTGTTTAAAATGGCGTCAAAACCATTTGTATAGCCGCACTCCGGCAACCACATTCCTGAAGGTTTTATCCCTAAAAGCTTCTCATGGGTCTCAATGCCAGCTTTTATCTGGGCTGTTATCGCTTCAGGTTCGCCCACCATAAAAATTAAAAAACCATGCGTAGCAGCAGATGTAATAATATCTATATGTCCGTTTTTATAATGCTTTACAAACTCGTTTATAACATATTTACCGCCGCCATCTTTTAATTTATCCGCCCATCTCTGAAATCTTTTGCGGTAAAAAAGGGTAACAGGATGAAAATCGGGGTCTCCCTGGGTTCTGTATGCTTCCTCATCGAGCACTTTTAAACGGGCATTAATATAATTTTGCAGCCTTTCCGATAAAAAATCGTCGGCCATCATACTTAAAAGCGTGGGCGTTAATGACATTGTCAAATGATAATCTACATTATCGCTTTCAAGCCCGTCAAAAACCTCCAAAAGCGGCAAATATGTTTCGGATACGGCCTCAAAATACCACTCTTCTTCAAGATACTTGGCCATCTCCGGATGTTTTACGAATGGAAGATGGCAATGCAGGACAGGGACCCATTTTGCTTTTTTTGCTTCCATTAAATACACTTTACCTCTCTTTATCTCTTATGATCCATATAATCCGTAATATTTTATATTTTATAATCAAAGAAACAGAAATTGTAAGAAATTGATTTATAAGCTTCCCTGTAAACTTCCAGGTATAATTCCTCCAGCTTTGAAGCTTTCAGTTGCTCCCATTAAAGATAGTTTTTTTGGTATTTTTCTCGGAGCGCTTTTATTTGGGGACGGTTTAAACAAACAGTCAGGCGGCCATACAGGCGTTCTTGCAACAAAAATGAATTCTCCGGAATCTGTAATATAACCTATCTCTGCCCATGTCCTCGATAGCTCTAATTTTTCAGGAAAAATAATATATTTGCTTCCAGTTAATAAGCTTAAAGTCTCATACCATAACATAGTTTCATCAGCATACACCCTAACAAGAGGCTTTACACTTTTCATTTCAGGATTGTGCCTAAGTCTCCATGTTATCTGGCGAACCTGCGGCTTTTGAAAATAGATTCTGATCCAGCTCGCATTATTGACTTCTGCCGGCATACCGGGTTCAAGCACCGGGGTAATGCCTTTTGGACTTAATAAACTCCATGCAGCAGATATAAGATTAACCTCGGTTTGGATATTGCGCCAAATATCCGGTTTAAATGGTTTAAGCACCTCTTCCTCTGATTCTCCTGTAATCTTTTTCTTAACGGCGGTTTGTCCGCTTGCACTTTCAATATCGTTTACAGTCCAGTTTATGCCGGCTCCATGCGTTTCATATCTGGAAAATATTTTTTCTGCCAGCCCATTTAATTCTTTAACCCTGCTTTTAATATAATTGCCCCTGATTACTTTATGAGTGGAAAAACTGTAATTTAGCGCCTCCCATTGAAAAAATTTTGAAAATTTATCGATATCGTAAAGCATATAATTAAATACTTTGATCCCAAAATATTTATCGAGCGAATTAAAAAATTCGCCGGCAAGGCTGATCAGATTATTTTTATCAGAGCCGCAAATATCCCCGTTTAAAGATATAAAACCGCCAATAACCGGATTAAATGTAGCAAGAAGTTTTCTTTTGTTAAATTCCTTGGAATCTTCGTTAGCCTTTTTATATAAGGATTCGATCCTTGCCTTGCGCTTTGTTTTATCCGATATCTTTAAGAACGCCGCCTTTTTCTTTTCTGAATTGGCAATGATTTTAACCTTATCACTTAAAATAATAACGATATCGCTGCTCAAAAATAGTCGCCTCCTTTTATTTTTTTTACTTCTTTACCATTATTAAATATTTCTTGAACCTTATATTATATTATATATAATTATTATATATAATATCTCAAGCCAATTATATTAAACCGTTATTTTTCTTTATCTTTATCACTGCCTTTATGAGTAAGCATTTCAATCGCTTTAAGATAGCTCCGTTTAAGGCGATTAAATGATTTGGCAAGAGCGCCGATTTCATCATTAGAAGAAATATCAAAATCTGCTGTGGATTTGCCCATAGATACATCTTCGGCTAAATTCGTCATTTTATGGATCGGTTTTATGATAGCCTTGTTTATAAAATAAAGCGCTATTAAAAGAGCTATGAACGGCAAACCAAAAATCGCGATGGCAATAATTATCGTATTTTTAATAGCTGCTTCGTTAATATATTTTGTCGGCACAAAAACGCTAATAGTGCCTACAACATGACCGACCTTCCAGTTAAATCCGTGAATATGACCCGGGGTATCGCCGTATCTTGTAAAAAGGGCGGTTTTAATATTCGGAGGAATTTCGCTAAGGGTTCCGTGACATATCATACAACCCTTCTGCGCAATAACAGGTTTCATAACGTAAAAGTAGGACTTATGAAAACCGGTTATTGATTTGATCTGCGGATTGGCCTTAAATTTTGATATCACAGTTCTTTCAAAAGGGGTTGCTAAGTTTTCCAAGTTTAATGGATTTAAAGTGGGTTCCGCAAAAATATAGTCAGGCAGAAACTTCCTTATTCTCTTAGCTATGCCCATAGCAACAAATGTTGCAGATTCTCCCTGTATCACAAATTTTTTAGGCACCGCTTTCAAAACAGCCGGCCTTAATGACTGGGAGGTATAATCCCTGGCAGCTTTTTCGGCAACCAGCACAATGTTTGCCTCACGCATTAATTCTTTTTTCTTAAAACCCTGGATAAAATATAAAGCGCCGATAGCCACGGTAAGGTTGGCAAAAAAACCAACTACAAGCATGATTAAAGTAAATTTCCATTTTAAAGAAAGATTTTTAAACATAGCTGCCCCTCCATTCTTTTTATCTTTTTATTAATTTAGGTTACCATATTAAACATACTTATTATATTCCATAAAATAACCAAATTGTCAATAATTAAAAAGTCCTAAAATTGCTAGTAGAAATTTTATTTTCTGGATTAACACTCCTCCCTTTCTTCGTGTTCGTCCGGAATTAGAGTCTGCTGCAAACTTTGACATCTGTTATAAATATATATATAATATATAAATAATAAAGTATATATATAATATTTGTTAATTATGGGAGTGTTTCCTAAAATATTTTTGGCTCTATTAGTTTATTTATTCATTGAAATTTTCGTATTTGTGGAAGTTTCATTCAGGATAGGCTTTTTTTATTCAGCGCTGTTACTGATTGTGTTTAGCGCAGCCGGTTATTTAATAACAAAGAGGGTCAAGATAAATGCGTCCAAGAACACTTTAACGGATTACGTAAACGGGATGCCGCTATCAAAAAGCTTACTCAAAATAATATCTTATTACATTGCAGGACTTTTTTTTCTTATACCCGGCTTTGTTACCGACGGTATTGCTATTTTATTTTTAATACCTTATTTAAATTACTTAATGTTATATGGGATATTTAAATATCTTAAAAGTCAATTTAAAGATTTTATCATCTACGGCTTCAAAAACAATCCCGGTGTTTTTTAATTGTCTTTTAACTTTCAAAAAATTTCAAAACATCTTAATATTTATAATATTCTGACTTATGCTAAAATTTTTACTTAAATCCAAGATTCACAGGGCTCGGATAACAGATGCCAATCTCAATTACGAAGGGTCTGTTTTGATAGACGAGCAACTAATGATAGAAGCAAATATTCTGCCTTATGAAAAGGTTAATATCTGGAATATTAACAACGGTAAACGTTTTGAAACATATGCGATACCAGCGCCTAAAAATTCGGGCAGTATTATTGTTAACGGCGCCGCTTCGCGTCTTGTTCAGATAAATGACGTCATTATCATAGCTTCGTTTGCGCTTTTTGATGAAAAAGAAGCAAGTACGGCAAAACCGGCCATTGTTTATGTGGATGATAAAAACCATATTTCCAATGTCGTTAAATAACAACCGGCTGAAGAAAATCCGCGCAAGATATATTTTAACGAACGATACCGGACCTTTTATAGAAAATGCAAGCTTGCTCATTGATAAAACCAGCGGCAAAATACTTTCTATTGATAAAGAACACGGCAGCGCCTGTAAAGACCTTCTGATAATTCCGGGTTTTATCAATACCCATACCCATACCGATCTTACCATAGAAGTAAAAAACGATACCCCCCGCATATTTTCCGAATGGGTGCTTTCTTTAATCGAACTGAGAAAAGCCGCAGGTAAGAAAAATACGGCTATTTTAAGAAAAAAGGCTTTTCGTGAACTAACCGCAGGGGGGACTACCTCAATATGCGATATAATTTCTCTTGAAAACCTTAACGATGCGTTATCATCCGCATCTATCAATCAGGACGGCATGCAATATATATCGCAAGGGGGGCTTAACGGCGCGTTAGTGTCTACGCATATCCCAAGGATTAAGGGTTTTATTGAAATCAGGGGGCTCGATCCTTCTTTATCCGATATAAAAATAGAAGAATTTGAAAAAGCGCAAAACTTTTTATTAAAATTAAAGACCGCCCCTTACGGCGGATTTTCTTTCGGCATCTCGGCGCACTCGGTCTATTCGGTTTCAAAAGAGCTTTTTAAAAAAATAGTAAAGAAAAATAAAAAATGGCGGCTCGATATAACGATCCATGCCTCCGAAAGCGAAGCAGAAACCCAATTTATATCGCAAGGAACAGGGGATATTTCAGAAAATCTATTGACAAACCTTAATTTAAGGAAATTTTCAAAACCTTTTGAAACCTTTCGTTCCCCGATCGCATATTTAGATTCGCTCGGAATATTGACTCCCCGGACATCTATTATCCATGCCAACTATATAGCCAGTAAGGATATAGAAATTATAAAAAGATCGGGAGTAAGTGTTATCCATTGCCCGAGGAGCAACGCTTTTTTCAAATCAAGGGTTCTCCCTTTAAGAAAGCTTTTAGATAATGGAATAAACGTATCGCTTGGAACGGACAGCCTTTATTCAAACAGTTCTTTAAGTATGCTCGATGAATTAAAATACGCAAAAAAAATCCACCGCAATGTAACGGCAAGAGAACTGTTCCATATTGCCACGGTAAATGGCGCAAAAGTATTAAATATGCCGCCGGTTACGGCAACTTTAAAAAAAGGGGCTTTAGCGGATATTGTTATTTTTAGAATACCGCGGGGATTGATGCTTTGCGAAAATAATATATACGATAACATTTTATCGTTTGACAATAATGACATCTTGCAGGTTTTAACAGGCGGGAAAGAATTTTAAACAATAGATTGCCCTACGCTCAAAAGCGTGCAAAACTGAAATGCTTCGGCTAACTACTAGGTACGGTTACGGTAATAACGGTAAAAATTTTATTAATTAGAAAATCAGAAGAAGGAGGGGTCAGACCGCGTTCATAAGCGCTTTATTTAAATGCGCAAGATTTGGACGGTTCAATTAATTTAATGAAAATTGTCAACAAAATTGAAGAGATTAAAGCTTTAAACAAAGAGTTAAAAAAAGCTGGTGAAAAAATATCGTTCATTCCGACAATGGGCAAACTTCATGAAGGTCATGCAGCACTTATAAAAGAAGCTTTAAAATACGGAAAGGCGATAGTTTCAATATACGTCAATCCTTTGCAGTTCGGCAAAGGCGAAGACTACGACACATATCCACGGGATAATGATGGGGATATAAAATTCTTGGAAGAGCTTAAAGCGGATATTCTTTTTATTCCTTTAGAAAATATAACAGCCGAAACCGCCACGTTCGTCGTTAATCCTTATCTTTCAAACATCCTTTGCGGTTTATTCAGGCCGGGACATTTCCAGGGCGTCCTTACAATAATAATGAAGCTTTTTTCGGCAATAAACCCCAGCTTTGCCTTTTTCGGGCTAAAAGACTACCAGCAGTATATTATGATCAAAAAAATGGCGGAAGATTATTATCCTGACATAAAAATAGTGCCGGTGCCGACGGTTAGGGATACAGGCGGCCTTGCCCTAAGTTCAAGGAACCTGTATCTAAATGAAAAAGACAGGAAACACGCCTGCAATTTCTATAAAATATTGTCCAATACCGCCTCTTTATTTAATTCGGGAGAGATATCGGCAGAAAAATTGACGCTTTTTACAACCTTAGAACTAATAAAAAACGGGTTTCATATTGATTATGTCAAGATTATGGATAAAGAACTGGCTTATGAAAAAAAGGCGACAGAAAACGGGGATATTCTTCTTTCAGCCGTCAGATTGTCAGGAGTAAGGCTTATAGACAATATATTTTTGGTGCGGACAGAATAACATTTGCAGGCACTGGACAAACATCGAACGCCGTAAACCTTAGCAGACGGCACATTTTTAACCACCCTCCGCTCTTATTCCGGCTTATAACCGCATGCAAAATACTTACACTCTTCAATAAGGCTTTCTTTTATTTGTTCTTTTAACGATAAAAGAATACTTTTTGCTTCTAAAGACCTAAATTTAACTTCGTCTTTTAGTTTTAAAAGCCCACTCATCTTTTCTTCGTATCTGATTAAAAAATCTTCTTTACTTATCTTTTTATTTTTTATTCCGGTCAAAAAAGCTTCAAAATCTTTATACACATAATTATCTTTGACCATAAAATCGAAGTTTCTATTTTTAACGTAGTTTTCGATCAGATACATCGTTCTGAAAGAGTTTATTGCTTCTTTAATGTCAAAGTCGTATATCTCTTTATAGCAAAGAGTGGCGGAAGTGTACCTGTTTTGAACAATATTGAGTTTTTTATTGTTCGATAGTCCAATAGCGGCATTAAAGTTTATTTCATAATTATTAAGTATATAATTTTTAAGGAGGTTAAAATATTTTAAGCGCCTCTTCGAAAAATCGGTTATGTTAATTTTTCCTTCTTCGTCTTTTTCAATAAAAAAAATACTCGAACACATCAAAGGTTCTATAAACTTAACATTACCCCTCATTGCATGATGCACATAGTCGTGAACCGGGGTTATAAAGTAATCATACCTTTCAGTAAGTTCGGAAAACCTTTCAAACTTATGATTAAAGAAATCCTTAAACTCTGGATAATAGGCTGCGAAAAAATCATAGTCGCTTCCATCGCTGCTTATGCCGTAATTTCTTGAACCGTAAAACCCTATAAAAGCGATATCCAAACGGTTTAATTCTTTGGCATTTAAAATGTTCCTAAATTCATCGGAAAGAACAAAATCCCTGAAATCCCGTTTCATTTATTTGAGGATTAGCGGCGCGGAGAAGAAATATACCGTTTCAAATCATTTTTTGCCCATAACAGTTTAGGGTTGTATTTTATAGCTTTTTGCATACTTACTATTGCTAAAGACGGAAAACCGAGCTTATGCAGAGCTACCCCCATAAGTGCCCAAGCCCGCGCAAAATGCGGATTTATTATAATGGCCTTTTGAAAATGCTGCAGCGCCGTATAGTAATACTTTCCGTGCATCGCCCCAAGACCTTTTTTGTATTGGAATAGTGCCGTGGCCGCCGGCGCATTGCCAGACAAACTTCCCACTGCAAATGCAGTGGAAGATACTGCGCTAATACTAAAAAAGACGGCTAAAATCAACAGAATTAATTTACCCATTCTACCCCCTGATATAATATTCACCATAAATTAAATATAAATAAGTATCGTGAATATATGTTTTTAAATTTGTTAAAATATTATTAATTTATTTACTATATAATATATGAATAAGATTATATACTATTGTTATTTAAAAATAAATACGGATATATCGCCCAAAATTGCCGGCAGTAATTTTTGGTATCATGCGCTAATTCGTCCACTTAAAAGCCCTTCTAACGGCTTTTTGCCAGCGGTTATAATATTTATCTCTCGTTTTTTCATCAATAGAAGGAATATAGTTTTTTTCTATCTTAAGCAGGTCCAAAAACTCGTCTATCGTCCAGAAACCTGCGGAAATACCGGCCATACCGGCAACGCCGTAAGCCGTCATCTCCGTTATGGCAGGCTTTTCGACCGTCATATTAAGAATATCGGCCTGAAATTGCATTAAAAAATCGTTTTCGCTTGCCTTCCCGTCAACCCTTAATTTATGACCTGAGCCCATTAATGACTCAAATTCATATATGATATCCTTTGTTGAATAGCACATAGATTCTAAAGCCGCCCTGATTATATGATCTGCGGTGGTCCCCCCGGTAATGCCGATAATAAGACCCCTTGCATCCGGATCCCAGTATGGCGCTCCTAAACCGGAAAGCGCGGGAACAAAATATACCCCTTCATTTGATTTAACGACATTAGCCCTTAACGCTGTTTCATCCGGCGACTTTATTAGTTTTAGCCCGTCACGCAACCACTGAATTACTGCGCCACCGGCAAAAACACCGCCTTCAAGAGCATAATAAGTTCTGCCGTTAAGCATCCACGCCACAGTGCTAATTAATTTATCCGAAGCTATCAATTCCTCGCCGGATTGCGTCATTACAAAAAGCCCCGTTCCGTAGGTATTTTTAATTACACCCGTGTTAAACCCTCCATGTGCAAAAAGGGAAGCCTGCTGGTCACCGAGAATAGCCGTAACCGGTATTTCTTTACCGGTAATGTTTTTATCGGTGAGACCAAAGAGCGCATCGCTATTTTTCACTTCAGGAAGGATATTGTCTGGAATGTCAAAAATATCGAGCAGATCAGGATCGTATTTCAGTGTTTTTATATTCAACAAAAGTGTTCTTGAAGCGTTGGTTACTTCGGTCGCATGGACTTTTCTTGCCGTTAAGTTCCATAAAATCCAGGAATCTACGGTTCCAAAAATAACATCCCCTTTTCTAATATCGTCCTTAACGCCTGAAACATTATCAATGAGCCATTTAATTTTCGTGGCTGAAAAATACGGATCTAAAAACAATCCAGTCTTTTTTTTAATAAAATCCCGGTGCCGCCTAAGATCGTCGCACATCTGCTTCGTCCTTCGGCATTGCCATACTATAGCGTTATATACAGGTTTCCCTGTATTTTTATTCCACAGGACCACAGTTTCTCTCTGATTTGTAATGCCCATGGACAGGATATTTTCGGCGCCAACATGCATAATTACATCGTTTAAAGCTTTAACAGCCGTATTTAATATATCTACCGGGTTTTCTTCAACCCAGCCGGGCTTTGGATATATTTGAGGAAATTCATAATAGGATTTGGCGGTTACGCGACCCTTCCTGTCAAAGACGATAGCCCTGTTGCCGGTAGTTCCGAGATCAAGGACAACTATATACTTTTCCATTTCAATCCTGCATTTTTTTAATAATTCTATTACTTTTTGCAAAAAATTACTTATTTTATAGATTTCAAATATGCTTCGTAAACCTTATACCTTCATGCCAAGATAATCGTTATAACTTTTTGCAACCATTATAAATTCGGTAACGCTAAGTGTTTGCGGTCTTCTTGCCAGGTCTATCCCCGCTTCTTTAAATACCTTTTCTTTCGCATCCGGAGGAATACTTAAAAAACTTGAATATATTGAATTTTTGAGCATTTTCCTTCTGAACTTAAATATCTGATGAACAAAATAGTTAAAAAAGGGGGATGACTGCGCCCATATAAGATCACAATCCGATGAAAGTTTTGGTATAAGTCTCAGTACGGAAGAATCAACATCCGGCATCGGATTAAATTCAGTTTTAGAAACGTCAAAAAGGCAGTTCGTATCAAAATTAGCCTGAACAATTACGCTTAAAGCGCCTCTTTGCGGATCATTTTCTTTAGCGGAGATCCTTTGCGCAAACTCTTTCTGGAACATAAGGGTAAGGTCGCTGAAAACACCCTTTTCTTTTATAAATTTTTCCATAATGGGGCTGGATATTTCATACGGCAGGTTTGAAATAACCCTGAGCTTAGAGTTTAAGGATCCGGCAAAATTAATAAAATCGAATTTCAGAGCGTCTATGTTTACAAAATTTATTTTATTTATACCGGCCTTAGATAAATTTTTGCCGATGGACAATTTTCCTTTAAGATAAGAAATGTAAAATGGATCTATCTCCAAAATGGTAAGGCTCTTCGTTTTGCCGCCTATTAATTCCGTTAAAATGCCTTCTCCAGAACCGATCTCAAGAATATTATCGCCGGCCGAAAAATTACATGAATCAACTATTTTTTGAGCTATTTCCTTATTTACAAGAAAATTCTGCCCGTATTTTACTTTTTTCATTTATTTCATTTATTTTAAAGCTGCCTGCCGGTATGATCTGCGCATCATAATTCCCATGACGGATCAGCATTTATATTACAAAACCCTTCTTTATCCTTAACCGGATCTATCTTATCTTTAAAAAAGCCAACATAACCAATCATAGCCGCATTATCCGTAGAAAGTCCCTGAGACGGAAAGACAGGTTTTATTCCATTTTCCGGCAAAATCTCGTTAAAAAGGCTTCTTATACGCGAATTGGCAGAAACGCCTCCGGATACTACAATTGTTTTTACACCGGTTATTTTACAGGCAGAGAGAACTTTTTTTAAAAGTATTCCAGCTATAGCTTCTCTGTATGATGCAAACAAATTATAAACTGTTTCCTCTTTTAATTTTCCTGGACCTCCAAGTTTATTTATGATATTTATTGCCTGGGTTTTAAGCCCGCTAAAGCTAAAGTCAAGATTGCCGGAATGTTTCATGGGAAGAGAGAAATTGAATGCTTTTTTATCCCCTTTTCCTGCCATTTCGTCAACAATCCTTCCCCCGGGATAGCCGTAATTCAAATAATTCGATATCTTGTCAAAAGCCTCTCCGCAGGCATCATCCCTTGTTTTACCTAAAAGCAATATGCTGGTATGGGATTTAACAATGTAGATATGCGAATGTCCCCCCGATATTACAAGGGCTATAAAAGGAAATTCCTCTTGCGTTTCTAAAAACGGGCTAAATATATGTCCCTCGATATGATTTATTCTGGCAAAAGGTTTCTTTAGCGCATAAGATAAAGTTTTGGCAGTCATAAGACCGACAAGTAAAGATCCCGCAAGCCCTGGCCCCGCCGTAGCCGAAATAAAATCAATATCTCTAAGTTTTATGCCGGCTTTAGATAAAGCAGCACGCAAAACCGGAATAGACGTCTTTATATGGTTTCTTGAAGCCAGCTCCGGCACAACGCCTCCATAAGCGCTATGAATATAATCCTGAGAATAAACAATATTTGAAAGTATTTTGATCCCGTTTCCGTCATCGGCTCCGTCATTAGAGAGAACCGCACAGGAAAGATCATCACAGCTGGATTCTATTGCAAGAGTGCAGGTTAAAGAACCTTCCATTGCCTATTTGGCTATTTAGCTTTAGATAGTTTTTGCAAGGCAGCTTTCGCAAGCTTGGCGGCATCGGAAGATGAATACTTGGATACGATCTGCCTGAACAAAATAGAAGCATCGCTTGGATCGGACAATTTTAAGAACCCTAATCCTTGTAAATATATAGCCATGGGAACATGCTTATTTTTTTTATAAAGCCTTGTAAACTTATGAAATTCTAAAATGGCAACTGGATATTTCTTAAGCTTGTAATTGGAAACTGCCTTAAAATAGACGGCATCCGGAGTATATTTAGATTGCGGATATTTGCTTAAAAATTTGTCAAAAGCATCCACGGCTTTAGGATAAAATCCTTTTTTATATAAAGACCCGGCTGCCGCGTACATTTTAAGCTCCCGATTCATGGCCAGTTTTTTTTTGCTTATTTTTGCCGGAACTTTGGAAATAGCGTGTTTTTTTAATTTTATCGCGGGCGCGGGTAGTGGTGTTGCCGGCGGTATTCCTTGCACCTTTGATAATGCAAGAAGTTTCTTATTCACGTATAACCTATAATCCTTAAATTCTTTTTCAAGTAATTTTAAATTATGAGAAACTTCTTCATATTTCCCAAGAAGTTCGTTAAGTTTGGAATTTAAGCCCGATATTTTAACACCCTGATTTGCAAGGTTTAATTGTAATTGCCGGATAGCGGAACTGTTCTGCGATAATCTTGCAACTTTTTTATTCAGCTTTCTAACCGAAATCTTAAGGTGATGAATAGTATCGGGTTCCATTTCGGCGCATCCGGCAAGTAAAAAAGAAAAAACCATTACTAATAAAACAGCCAAAAAAATGAATCCCGCATATTTCTTATTGTTATTAAATATCATAACAAAATCCCCGTATTCGTATTAAAGATATTAAAATAAACTATTAAAATAAACTATTAATAAGTTATGGATATGAAACGAACCTTCGTACAAAAGCAAATCTTATAATTATTTATCAATAATAATATCAATAATAAAATAATTATTGTAATTATTAATAATATTATATATTTTAAATTATGTATCTTAAAAAGACAATAACATAAAGCCGGGATAAAATCAATGTGAACCAATTACCCAAATTACCTTAATCTTCAACGTATCTTAATAAACCGATTTAAGCGTCCAGACGGGGTTGGAATAATTGCGCATTTCCGGAAATAAATGCGGCATAAGACGCATCATTCCGCTTTCGTTAAGGTCTATCAAATACAATTCTTGTCTTCCCGCTATCTCGGTATTAAATGAAATGATCTTTGAACCCCTTGTCCATGAAGGATCTTGCGCGCTGTACGGAGTGTCCGTCAGCAGCCTTTCACTGGAACCGTCGGGATTTATGACGCATACCTGGAGTGTCCCGTTTATAAAAGATGTAAAGACAATCTTTTTTCCGTTGGGTGACCATGCCGGATTAGTATTATAATAACTGCCGTTAAAGGTAATTCTATGCTGGTCGCTGCCGTCCGAATTCATTATGTATATCTGAGGACCGCCGGATATGTTAGATACAAAAGCTATCCTATTGCCGTTAGGAGAAAATGAAGGAGAAATATTTATCCCATCCGTATCGGTCAACCTTATTAAACCTGTGCCGTTTGGATTTGCGGTATATATTTCGGTACTGTAACGATTGGGGGTTAAGGATAGAGCAAGCTTTTTCCCGGTCGGAGACCATGCAACATAATCCGCCGGACCAGGAAGATTTAGTTTAACGGTATTGCCGGTTTTAAGATCTTTTATAAATACGGCGGGATTGCCGTCTTTAAAAGATATATAAGCGACCTTTTTGCCATCGGGAGATGGATATGGAAATATATTTATAGAACTATTATCGGTGATTTTTTTAACCCTGTGCCCTCCGAAATCCATAGCAAATATATTCTTAACCCCATTTTTTTCACCCACAAAAAATACTTTTGTAGTAAAAGGACCTTTAACGCCTGTAAGAAATTGCAAAACATTGTCGGCAAGCTTATTGGCAAGATACCTGTAACTGGAAATGCCTCCTTTAAGTGTTTCGGTTAAAAGTAGCCTCTGGGAATAAACGCTTATGAGGTTGGCTTTAATTTTAATCTTCCCGTTTTTTATTTTATACTCCCCATTTATTAAATATTGAGTATTTAACAGGCTCCAGTCGGAAAAGTTAACTTTAGAAACTTTTATTGGAGCCGTTTGCGGATCTTCGAGATAAGAAACCGGATTTACGATATGAAAATACCCTATAACCGATAGATCATGCCGGATTATTCTTGCAAACTTGCCTGCTATAGATGAATGCTGGTTATACTTTGTAAGATTTTTAATATCCGGAACCGCAACCCTTATTTTTTTTATCTGTGCCTGATAGATATTTATGTAGATTTTGGCATTTGCTTTAGCTGGTAGAATTAAAAAAATGCTTAAAAACGCGCATAAAATTAAAAATAATAATGATGATACGCTGATAAACCGGCTCATTTTGTTATTTTACCTCTTATATATTTATATTTTTATCTTTATATATTTCTTTATATATTTAAATTATTTATTATATTTATTATTGAAATATTATTCGATAAAGCGTCTTGGGTACGGCTATATTGCCGGCTGTATTAAACTTAAAACTTATCTGTTTTTTAAAATTTCTTTAGGATTAAAATTTACTAAAACTCCCTGTTCGTCGTTTTTAGAATTCAAAAAACTCATAAAACCCTTTGGAGGAGGAGGCAGCGGACTTGACGATTTAACAGCCTCGATGGATTGGGAATCAAAATAACCACTTCCGGAAGGTCTTATTAATCTTATGTCATATATCTTTCCAGTCTTAGAGATCCGAAAACCGACAACGGATTTGAAATGTAAATATTTCTTCAATGGAATGTTGAAATTCGATTCGATTATGGCAAGTAATTTACCGCTATAACTCTGAAATTTATGAATATTGCCGGCAATTATAGACTGCTGAACTTTACCGTATGCATTATTTAGGGTTATCTTGTTATGCAAACTTGCATACACATTAGGATTTACAGTTTCGAGAGGAGCCGGCTGAAATTTTATCGGTTTCTGCTTAACGTGCAAACGAGATGTCTGCTTCGGACGGATCTTTTTAGGATATACCATCGAAGATGGCGATTTTATAACAGGGATTACGGCTTTGTGCATTACAGGATGAGGTGTCGGTACTCTTTTAACGACTTTTTTTACGGGCGGAGCAGGATGTGGACGTATTAAAGACTTCACCGAAACAGGAGGGCCGGGAACACGGCTTACGATACTGACAACTACACGAGAGCCTAACGATTGAATCTGCGGCTTAAAACGAAGAGAAAAATAAATTACCGCCGTTATCAAAGCAATATGAAATAAAATAGAGATTAAATAATATGGCCCGATTCCTTTTGCCTTTGCCAAATTTTCATTAAACATCATTAAATTAAATAAGCAACAAGATTTAAAATCAGTACTACTTAATCAGTTTGAATTTAGGATTAGACGTAACTATTCCGATCTTGCCAATACCTGCCGCCTTGACCGCCGCCATTACCCTTATCACGAAACCATAAGGGACTGATGAATCCGCTTTAAGAAATATCTGTTTATTATGCCTGTATCTGTATATAGCCGTTAATTTTTTGGTAAGACTGGCAAGACTTATCCTCATTGTATTTATGTAAACCACTTTTGAAGATGTTACGGAAACAACGATCGTTCTTTTGGGGGCATTAATGGCATGGGCGGCGGCGGAAGGAAGGTGAACTTTTATTCCATGCACAAGTATTGGCGCGGTAACCATGAAAATAACCAATAAAACAAGCATTACATCAACAAAAGGGGTTATATTTATTTCTGACATAAATTTATAGCCGAAGCTAAAAGCGCTTTTGTCATCCTTTTCATTTTTAGGTATAAACATAATATTATTTCTTTAATATCTGTCTTTCAACTATAGATATAAACTCATAAGCAAAGTCGTCCGTCTCGTTAACCAGAACCCGCACTTTATTAGTATAATAATTATAGGCTATAACAGCAGGGATCGCCGCAAAAAGTCCGGCAGCGGTAGCAATCAGGGAATCGGCTATACCCGGTGCAACTACCGCAAGTCCCGCAGTGCCTGCTTTCTGAATACTTTCGAAAGAGGTCATTATCCCCCATACAGTTCCGAACAATCCTATAAAAGGCGATGTAGAGCCGGTCGTGGCAAGAAAAGGCAAAGACATTTCAAGTTTGGCAATAGCAGTTATCTGGGATTGTTTCAATACCCTCTCGATCGGATGTAAATTATTCTCTTTCGCATTATTATTATTATATTCTTCTGGAATAAGCCGCGTTTGCGGATTGCCGGAAGATTTCTTGATATTTACAAGTTCTTTGTATGCGGCTTTAAACATAAATGCTATCGGACTGTAATTAAAGCTTTTTGCAGCGGAAAAAACATAATCAAGTTTTTTTGAATCCCAGAAAATATCCAGAAATTCTTTATTTTCTTTTTTAGCCTTATTAAGATAACGAAATTTGTAAAAAATTATCGCCCAGGAAGTAAGGGAAAAGAACAGCAG
Source organism: bacterium (assembly GCA_021818985.1). GTDB lineage: Bacteria > SZUA-79 > SZUA-79 > Acidulodesulfobacterales > Acidulodesulfobacteraceae > JAKASO01. Next base: position 26,841 of record JAKASO010000006.1, on the reverse strand, counting down.
TATCAAAAGAACAAGCTTGACTACTATGTTTGTACTTAAAATATGAGATAGTAATGTTATATGACCTATCATATCTATTCTATCGTAAGATCTATCATAAGACAAAATTAGAAACGTTAAACACGTATATCGTCATCCGGAAGCATCTCAAACTGAGTGCTGTCCGCACCGCACTCGGGACATTCGGCAGGCAGTTTTTCGCCGTAGTAAATATAGCCGCAAACGATACATCTCCATGAATGCATAATATATGTAACGACCTTTTCTTAATAAATTTAATTTAATTTTGATTTTATTTTAATTTAACTAATCTTTAATTATAGAATTATAGCTTATTTCTATAATAGTTTACAATAATTATTGATAAATCAGAATAAAAATAGCTTGACAATAAAAAATTATTACAATATATTGTAGTTAAATTTAAAATAACTCTATATATTGTTATTATTATGTTATTATATTTATATTATTATATAAGGATAAAAAAATGAAAACAACAAACCTCGAAAAGGATCCGCTTATAAAAAATTTTTCCCAAAACGGCATAACCGTTTTAAAAAAAAGATATTTAGCCAAAAATGCAAAGGGTGAAACAGTAGAAACAATTACAGGAATGTTTGAAAGGGTTGCACAAAATATTGCTGAAGCAGACCTGTTATACGGTAAAAATAAAAATGAGAGCAAACAGCTTGCTTCTATTTTCTTTGAAGAAATGACAAGCCTTCGTTTCTTGCCAAATTCGCCTACGCTTATGAATGCAGGAAGACCTCTGCAGCAGCTCTCGGCATGTTTCGTTCTTCCGATTGAAGATTCAATGTCATCAATCTTTGAAACTATCAAAAATACAGCTCTTATTCACCAAAGCGGCGGAGGAACGGGCTTTTCGTTTTCAAATCTCAGGCCAAAAAATGATGCCGTGCACTCGACAAAAGGCGTCTCAAGCGGTCCAATTCCATTTATGCAGGTATTTAACAGCGCTACGGAGGCAATTAAACAGGGCGGCACAAGAAGAGGGGCTAATATGGGAATACTTAACATTGACCATCCGGATATCATCGAATTTATCACCTCAAAAAAAAATACCACCAAACTCAATAATTTCAACATCTCCGTTGCTTTAACTGAAGACTTTATGAAAAAAGTCTTAAAAAATGAAGATTATCCCCTTATCAACCCAAGAAACAATGAGATTGTAAAATACCTGAACGCTAAGGAAGTTTTCGACCTCATAGTTGAAATGGCATGGTCGAGCGGGGAACCAGGTATAATTTTCATTGACAGGATAAATAAACTTAATCCGGTTCCTTTAGGTGAAAAAATAGAAGCGACTAATCCGTGCATAACCGGCGATTCCTATGTCTCAACCGAATATGGACTGTTAAGGATAGACGAAATGTATAATAAATATAAAAATGGCGGGGTTAAAATTTTTACAGATAACAGGGTTATTGCAGGCAAACAGGTTGTAAATGGCGAATTGGTTTTTGATACTCCTGATATAAGCGAAAATAAAAACGGGGTTCATTTAAATCCCATAACCGCTGTTTATAATAATGGAGAAAAAGATGTTGCAAAAATTATAACCAAATCCGGATATGAAATAAAAGCTACCTACGACCATAGATTTTTAACAACGGACGGCTGGAAAAAACTAAAAGACATTGCGGCCGGCAATGAAATTCTGATTCAATCCGGAATAGGCAGCTTTTCTAATAAATCCGAACTTCCGTTCAAAGTGGAAAATAATTATCCCGGAAAAAATGAAAAAACTTACAAATTAAACCTGCCCGATAAATGGTCAAAAGAGTTAGGACAAGTATTAGGCTGGCTTACAGGTGACGGGTGGTTAATTTTGGACCAAAAAAATGGAAGAGTAGGATTTACATTTGAAAAAAACGATATGGATGTTCTTCAATATTTAAAACCTGTTATAAACAACATGTACGGAAAAGATATAAAAGAAATTAAAAGGTCGGAAATGGTTTATCATCTTTCGTATCACAGCAAATTTTTTACAGATTTTTTTAAAAAACTAGGCATAAAACCTGTAAAAGCTGGGGAAAAAGAGGTTCCTTATACTATTTTTACCGCCACAAAAGAAGCCGTAACCGGTTTTTTACAGGGGATATTTTCTTCCGGTGGAACCATTAGAAAACATAAACAAGCGGACAATACTTCCATAGTTTTATCATCTAAAAGCATAAAATTGTTAAAAGATATCCAAATACTGTTGATTAATCTTGGAATAAAAAGTGCGATTATTAATTATTCCAGAAAACCAAGAAAAAAATTTTTTAAATACACCACGGCTCATAGCAATAAAAAATATTACGATACAGATGAAATTTTATATGAAATAGGTATTTTTGGAGAATCTAAATTAAGATTTTTTGAGCAAATCGGTTTTATGCAAAAAGATAAGCAAGAAATTTTAAAAAATATCGTTAAAAATCAAATTGTTCATAAAGAAAAATTCTATGATATACTTGAAAAGATTGAATATGCGGGAAAAGAAACTGTTTATGATTTAACGGAACCTTCAACTTATACTTTTATCGCAAATGGTTTTCCGGTATTGGATTGCGGCGAACAGCCGTTAGTAGCTTACGAATCCTGTAATTTAGGGTCTATTAACTTAGGAAAATTTATAAAAGAAGATAAAATTAAAAGAAACGGGCTTAATCTTAAAAAAGCGTTAAAAAGACTTCTTAATGAAAAGCCGGATGGCATCTTGCCTTATTACCTTGATCTTATAGACTTCGAAGCACTCAAAAAAACGGTCCATACGGCTGTTCATTTCTTAGACAACGTCATCGATAAAAACCTTTATCCAATCGAAAAAATACGCCAGATGACTCTTGCAAACAGAAAAATTGGACTGGGGGTTATGGGGTATGCGGATGCGCTTATAAAATTAGAGATACCCTATAACAGCGAAGCTGCATTGGGTATTTCCGAAAAGATAATGCAATTCATAAACGAAGAATCAAAGGTAAAATCTGCGGAATTAGGTAAATCGCGTGGAAACTTCCCAAATTTTAACGTCTCCATTTGGAAAGAGAAGGACTATAAAACAATGAGAAATGCTACTACCACAACCATAGCTCCCACCGGCACTATAAGTATTATAGGAAGCGCATCGAGCGGCATTGAACCATTATTTGCCCTTGCTTATGAAAGACATGTCTTAGATAATCAAACACTGACCGAAACGGACAAAAATTTTAAAAAGACGCTTGAAAAATTAGGGATTTATTCCAAAAAACTTATAAACCACATAGTAAAGAACGGCAATCTTGGCAATTATGAAAACCTTCCTCAAGGGCTTTTAACGCCGGAAACTTTTGAATATTTGAGTAAAATTTTCGTTACCTCTCATGATATAACGCCCAAATGGCATGTTTTAACTCAAGCGGCCTTCCAAAAATATACCGACAATGCGGTTAGTAAAACTGTTAATTTCCCGAACTCTGCCGCTAAAGAAGATATTAAAGAGGTATATATGCTGGCTTATAGGCTTAATCTTAAAGGTATAACCGTTTACAGGGACGGCTCAAGGCAGCAGGTATTAACCACATCCGAATCAAAAAATCACGTAGCGATAGAACCGAGAAAAAGGCCCGATATCATCCACGGTATAACCATAAAAATGATAACCGGATGCGGACCCTTGTATGTAACAATCAATAACGACGAATACGGAAAACCGTTTGAAATCTTTAATTCTATTGGAAAATCGGGCGGGTGTGCCCAAAGTCAGACAGAATCCACCGGCAGAATGGTAAGCCTTGCTCTTAGATCAGGAATAAGCGCCGAAGAAATAATAAATCAGCTAAAAGGAATAAGATGCAATATACCTCACGGCTTTGGCGATAATATAATATATTCCTGCGCGGATGCGATAGGAAAAGCGCTTGAAAAAAGCATTAAAGAAACTTCCGCATTAAAGCCAGAAACGGATGACACTGGTATAGCGCTGGTAACGTCAGCATCCAAAACCGCCAAATCGGTTAAAAAACCGGCTGTTAAACATAAAGCGGGATTATCGCCGGTAGCACCGGATTCCGCCAAAAAAGAAAGTTATAATAATCAACAAAGGGGCGCCTGTCCCTCCTGTGCCGGATCTAACCTTAAACATTTGGAAGGATGCACAGTTTGTCTCGATTGCGGATACTCCGACTGCGGATAAACTTGGTGAAAATTGCCGTGTAAATTATATAAATATACCATTTTTTTGTGCAATGTTTTATAGCCGGCTTATTATAATCTTTACTTCTAAATCAATACTAATATCAATTTAATAATGCGCCTGCATCTTCTTTGGAGGGTATTCCCACATAAGAGAGTTTTCCATCAATAATAGTGGAAGGAACGCTTCTAATGTACAGATCTATTGAAAGCCTTCTTCCTTCGGCTTCCGCAACATCTAAAGATTTATATGTAAAATCCCTTCGTTCTTCTAACAATTTTCTCCAGACTTTATCAGCGGGAACACATTCTTCGCACCACTTTGATACTAGTAAAATAACATTGTGTCTGATTTGTGGTTTAGCACTACGTTCTTCCGGCATTTTTACTGATTTGAACATCTCATACATTGAATCTGCAGTTTTATGATCTTTTCCCTGTATTTTTCAACCGCTTCTTTGCCTGTAACGAGATATTTAAGATCATCTAAACTGGCAGCTTTGACTTTTGTTACCCATGCGTCTTTATAAGGAGAAATGTTTAAAAGCAGGGGGTCTTTTAAAAGGGCTTCGTTTACTTCGACAATCTCGCCTGCAACCGGGGATGGAATAGGTCCAACCCATTTTCCGCTTTCGATGGTAGCGGTATTTCCCCTTCTTTGAACTAATGAGCCTATTTTCTTAAATGTAACATGGAGAATCTTGCCAGCCTGGGTCTGGGCAACATCGGTCATGCCGAGCATTATAATGTTATCTCCTAAGGGTTTCGCCCATGTATCTTTTTCGATATCATAGTAAATATCTTCGGGAAGCTCGCATCCTTGAACTTCTGCCATACCGTCTCCTCCTCCTCTTTGCCTTTGCCTTTTCTTTTACAGATTGCAAATACAAAAACAAAAACATTTTTTTGAGTATAACATCTAAAACCGGTATCGTCAATTATACCTGAATAAATAATTTTGTCTTTGTGATTTTTATCACTGTTATTTATTTTTTATATGATAAAATTTTAATTAAGATATATAATTAATACATTATTAAATCTAAATCTCTTGAAATTAAAAAATTGCATCAATAATCAATAATTATTAATCATTATCTTATAAAATAAAATTTTAAACTTTGAATGTATCTGGCGATAATTCTAAATTAAGGGAGGCGGGGTAATTTATTATGGAAGACATACTTGATCCTATAAAGGCTTTAAGAAGCGATCACGAAGTCGTAAAAGGCGTCTTAAATAATCTTGACGGCTACCTAAAAAAAATCGGGGAATCAACTTCGGATTCATTGCGTAAAAATTTAATAAGTCAGCTAACCGAAATTACGAATTTCATAGATAAAGATTTGGAAGTGCATTTTAAAAAAGAAGAAAATGCCCTTTTCCCTGTTTTAGGAAACTATATTGGATCAGAAACGGGGCCAATACATGTAATGTTAATAGAGCATGAACAATCGAGGCGGCTCGCAAAGGATTTTAAACTATCCATTTCTGAATATCCGGACAAGAACAACCATAATATCGCGGTAACCTCCGGAAGATCTCTTATCGGCCTTTTATCCGAACACATAGATAAAGAGAATAATATCTTATTTATGATGGCGGACATGCACTTAACAGGCGCCGAAAAAAACGAGATAATGGAAAAGATGAGAACTATTAAATAAAACCTGATTTAAAACAATGAAAACGATAAATTGCCATACAAAAAAATTCAACATAAATTGCCAAACATAAATAAATTAATTGCCATAGGATTATTATTCATAGATTATTAAGGAGAAATAAAAAATGCTAAAAACTGACCTAAAAACTAACGAATTAAAAAAAATAAAATTAGATGTCAGGGAAGATATTAAAAATGGCGCTGACCCCTTTGGGAAAATAATGGACGCCATAAACGCCTTAAAAGAAGATGAAGCACTCGAACTGACAAATAGTTTTGAGCCCTTTCCTTTATATTCGGTGTTAAAAAATAAGGGTTTCGAACATATTACAAAACATGTATCCGCGGGCTTCGAAATTTTATTCTTCAGGGATAAAAACTTGCCTCAATACGAGAAAAAATCCAGAAACGGCACGCAAGACCAGGATGAAGAGAATAATTTCAATGACGAAGATTTAAAAAAACTTGCCCACTGCAGCGAAATAAAACTTGACGTAAGAGGATTGGAACCTCCGCAGCCGTTACTTAAAATATTCGAAATACTGGAAACAATGGAGGACAGAAAAGCTTTATCCATAACCCATGAAAGAAAGCCGATCCACTTATATCCAAGACTAAAGGATTCCGGTTATAAATTTTTGACGAAAGAAATCAAAAACGACCTATACTCAATTAAGATATGGAAGTAAAAAGAATGGCCTTATTTACTTTTTTTACTTTCTTTCCATAGAAAGAAGATTAAAGAAAAGAAGCAGGGAGGCAAAGAAGAGGACGGCTGCTGTAATTTTTATTAAAATGATATCGAGTTCCAGCAAGGAATAAGCACCTGCCAGAACGCCGGTTACAAATAAGATAAGATCAACAAACTGCAGATACTTTTCGCGCATATTCCTGAAAAGCCCCGCATAAGCTCCTTTTTTCATCTTTTCAAACTGTTTTAAGCTGATCAAAAAGGGGAATATCTTATGCAAAAATCCTATTATCGCCATACCAATAAAACCGAACAGCCCTACAAATCCAAAAGAATAATAAATGCCGTAATTTTGCGTAATAGTTCTGGAAAAAAGACCCAATATTAAAATACCTGCTAAAACGCTTAAGATCAGATAAAAAAACCCTGCATAAAGATAAAAAGTGGTTATATCAAGCTTTTTCTTTATTCTGGCAGCCATCAGATAAAAAAATATACCGCTAAATATCAGTATACCGGTGCAGAGGAATGCGGAGCCAGCATCGAATAAAACTCCCCTTGCAAAAAAAGAGGACAGGATCACGGCTGCAACACCGGCGTTAAGTAAAATAAAATCCGTCAGCCATAGATATCTTGGGGGCGTTTTCGTCATATAAAACATCGGCAGCAGGCGATAGAAAATCCCAGTAAAAAGCATAAGAACAAAGCCGATAAACATTATGTAAATATGATCTATCAGGAAATAGAAGATATATTGCCCCCCTATATTAAAATAGAACAAAAGCGACATGTATAATCCTATTAAAATCCCAATTGCAAGATATATATAGGCAAATAATATTGCAAGGCTCGTATAATCCCATTTTTTAACCTTTTTTAAGCTAAATAATATGTTGATATTATATGTTCCGATGGATATAAACAATAGCGATCCGCCTAAAGCGATGAATACCGGACTAAAAAAGTGCATCCCCGTAACAAATATCACTAAAGAACCGGTAAAAGCATAATATACCGGAAAAAAAAGCTTTTCATATGCTATTTTAACACCAAGGGCAACAGGTAAAAGCATATATGACGCCCCCATAATCACCATCAGAATAAAACCTAAAGTAAATACATGGGTAAGGGAAATTATTACGGTATTCATAAAAAAATATGCCTGAAAACTGCCTGCATCCATGAACATCAGATAAAAAAATACAGGTAAAAAGACCGCCGCGGTCTTAATATGTCTTAATGCTATATTAATCGAGCTGTCGGTAGTGTTCGCAGCGCTCATTTTATTTTCTTTCCTTAATAAATATATTTAATATATTTCAATGCCTTGAAAGTTTTTTTAAGGCTTCCAGTTTTATCATAGACTGATCCCATTTAGGCTGCCAGACTATATTGACGGTTGCTTCATCAATCCCTTCCAATCCCTTTAACACCTCTTCGACCTCAAATTTTATGACATTACTCAATGGGCAGCCCTCCGCGGTTAAAGTCATATTAATATCAACTCTGCGTTCTTCGGGATTAATGTTGATATTATATATAAGCCCCAAATCTACTATGTTGACCTCAAGTTCCGGATCAATTATATTTCTTAACCTATCTAATATATCATTTTCCGTGACCATTTTAATTATCGCCTCAATTTTTCGTTAAATAATTTTTTCGTTTTGCATATTTTAAGTTTATCACTTTGCCATTGGATTAAAATTGATATAAGTCACAAAAGTTCCCACCAAACAAATACAAATAAACTAAATATTTTAAACAAAAATGTTGAAGCCGGTTATTAACGGTTATTATTAATAAGCAATTCCCCTTATTGTTGCCATAAGAATTAAACGGCAATAGAACCGGCGAGACGAGGGCAATAAAACAGCTTAGTTTGACCTGCCGCTATTTAAAAAGATTTAAGGGGTTTAAGGGGTGCGTATCAACTTGATTTTAATTTAACTTTACCAAGAAGCGAAATAACTTCTTCATCACTGGTCTGGCTAAAGTCTTTATAAAACGCCCCTACTGCATAAAAATCTCCGGGCGTCAAAAGGACGATAATTTCATCTGCATCCCGTTCTAATAAGCTTATAGTATCAGGAGGAGCAACCGGAGCTGCAACAACTATTTTTTTCGGCTTTTCTAATCTTAATGCCTTTAAAACCACCTTCATTGAAGCCCCTGTCGCTATGCCATCATCAACAACCACAACCACCCTGTCTCTAACGCTCACCCTGTCTTCGCCCCTTCTGTATATCTTTTCCCTTAACCTGATCTCTTCAAGCTTTTCTTTGGTAATCCTATTGATATATTCTTTCGGTATATCAATATGGCTTATAATCTCGTCATTTAAAAAAACCTGAGGAGTTTTTCCGTCAACTATGGCTCCAATAGCCAGTTCTTCCTGAAACGGGGCGCCAAGTTTTTTTACGAGGGCAACGTCCAAAGGGGATTCAAGCAGCTTAGCAATCTCATAGGCTACAGGAATGCCTCCTCGCACAAGCCCAATAACCACTGGCTTTTCTTTTTTATACTTCAATAATTTTTCGGCTAATAACCTGCCCGCTTCCATCCTGTTTGCAAACATAACGGCTAATTTCTCGCAACTTATTTATTTTATTATATTTTTATATTTTTCATTATCGTCAAAATACGGTCTTTTCGGAAGGCAAAATGTTTTGTTTTATCTAACCCAGTAAACCCTTGCCATTCTGTCTTCCTTCGAAAAAGAATATTCGACGCTGCCTTTATATGCTTTTTCCAGATTTTTTCCAATCCTCTGGGCGAGATTTTCGCTTGTCGTAGTTAAGATTATCTTTTCATTTTGATCATCTATGTCAATTTTGATAATCTTCTCAAGAGGATCTATATAATTTGCCCTTTTTTCCGTATTGTTAATTAAATTAAGAATATCTTCTTTGTGTTTAAACAAAAAATCGCCTTCAAGCTCAACCACGCCCTCCACATAACCGGTTTGAATTTTTTGGCATGCGGGGCAAAGCGTATAATTAACCTTCCCCGCATCTTTCAATAAAGACTTATAAAGCTTCTCATCAATAGACCATCTTTTATCATGATATATACTGCGGCATCTCCTGCAAACCGATAGTTCCTTGTATTCAAGGGCGGTTTTATAAGGATCCGTTAAGTCATCAGCCTGCTGCCTCTTTACTCTGGAAAATTCGCGCTTTATCATAACAACCTCTCCATATAATGTTCGCTATACTATAGCTATACTATGTAATAATATATAATATTGTGAACATATGTTTTTATATTTTTATGTTTTTAATATTTTCTTTACTATTTTTGCGCATATATAACCCTCCGATAAAATTGGATTGATATTTATTGCTCCGCTTTTTTCTGCCTAATCTATTTAAAACAGTGCCCGCAACAAACAACCGTAATATTACAACTCAATTATATTTATATTTATATTATAAGTATACCACCTTTTCAAAATTTAAAATTATGCAGCAATTTTGGGTATAATAATATTTATATTTGACTTTAGCAAATTTTATAGCATATAATAATACGCAAAATACAAAAAACCCCAATATATTCCCTTTTGGAGCCATTTATTTCAGATCTTTAGATATGGCATAAATAAATAAAATTTCGATGGAAGACAGAACCGCAAGGCATCCTTTTAAATTTTTTGTAAAATTGACCCTTCCGGAACTTACCGGTATGTATGCCCTTAACCTGAAGGAACTCATTAAAGGCATTAAATCGGCCGATGAAAATATAATATACTATCATACACACCATTTCCTGCTTCAACATCACTATATATCACCTGCACCGCCAAACGATTTTGCTTTCTGGATCACTAATATCCTTGGGGAAGAACTGCTTGGAGAAGAAATAGCAAGCATTGATTTATACAGCTTTGAAAATATCAATGATTTCAAGAGTGAAATGATAAAACGCCTTGAAAAGTTTCTTGCAAAAAACAAAGGTTTAAAGCGCGTGGATATCCAATCGAGGTTTAATTTTATGAAGGCTATTACATTTATACTTAATACGGAAAAATATGCTTATTCCCTTTCGGAATTTCTGGATATTTTAAAAAATATAAGCGTCTATTCGTTATATTTTCACTTTTTTGAGGCTTCTTTCAGATTAAAAACGAGAACGAATGATTTTTCGATGTGGATAGCAAACGAACTTAATCTTCCTGAGCTTGCAGCTAAAATAGACAACATAGATCCTTATACATATACGATGTATGAATTGAAAAATGCCGTTACCCAATTAATAGAACAATACTTCAAAAAATAATTTAAAAAATGAATTCTATTAACGATTATTCGGAAGTAGTCGGTGCTGAAACAATTAACGAACTTAGAACTATTGCGGCGCATTTAGAAGGAAAGATTATCCAAAATATCAATTCGACGTCAGTCGGCGGCGGCGTGGCAGAAATACTAAGTAGAATAATCCCGCTACTAAAAGAACTTAATGTTGATGCAAGATGGGATCTTATAAAGGGGGGGGAGAAATTTTTTGAAATAACAAAAAAGATTCATAATTCGCTTCATGGTATAGATGTAAGCATCTCTGATGAAGAATTAGACCACTTCCTTAAAATTACCGATGACAACTTAAAAGAAATAGTTTTAAACGGCAATGTAATTTTTATTCACGATCCTCAGCCCATTGGACTTATTAAAGCTAAAAAAATGCCCGGCATGGAAGAAAAAAAATTTATATGGAGATGCCATATAGACATTAGTTCCGCAAACCTTAAAATACTTAATTTTCTTAAAAAATTTATAGAAATGTATGACATGTCCGTTTTTTCTTCGCCGCTTTTCTCAAAAAAGCTTAAAATACCTCAGGTTTTAATATCTCCTTCAATTGATCCGCTATCGGAAAAAAATAAAGAACTTGAAAAAGATGAAATATTAAATATTATTGAAAAATTTGGAATAGACCCGGAAAAAAAGACGATGACCCAAATATCGAGATTTGACAGGCTGAAAGACCCTTTAGGCGTTATTGACGTTTACAGGCTTGTGAAAAAATATATCGCCTGTCAGCTTATCCTTGCCGGCGGTACTGCCAATGACGACCCCGAAAGCTCTCAAGTTTACCGGGAAGTAATCGAAAAGGCAAATGGGGACAAAGATATTCATATCTTAAATCTGCCCCCAACCAGCAATATCGAAATAAACGCTATCCAAAGAGCATCCACAGTCATAGTTCAAAAATCGTTAAAAGAAGGTTTCGGCCTTACCGTATCGGAAAGCTTATGGAAAGGGAAACCCGTCGTCGCTTCGGCAGTCGGAGGAATACCGCTTCAAATAACGCACAAATATTCCGGTCTTCTTTCAAGAACAATCGAAGGAACGGCATTTTATGTAAAACAGCTTCTTCAAAACCCCGGGTATGCCGCTAATTTAGGAAAAAACGGCAAAGAACATGTTAAAAACAATTTCTTAATCACGCGCCACGTTAAAGATTATATGCTTCTTTTTCTTAAAACCGGCTACAAAGAAGATACGATCTTCCTGTAAAAATTTCTTTAAAATCTTCCCTCTCTTTTTATTAATACTAAATTATAATATGGCCGCCTTTTTTATTTCCGGCAAGGTATTTATCTTAATCTTTGTATAAAAGTATTTGTATAAAGAAATGTGCGATATTATACAAGAATTAAAGTAACAAAATTCTTTTGTTTTTTTAATTTTTTTTGTTATAATTACATTAACCATTAACTATTATGGAGAGATGGCCGAGTTGGTCGAAGGCGTTCGCCTGCTAAGCGAATGTACGTCCATAAAAGATGTACCGAGGGTTCGAATCCCTCTCTCTCCGCCAGTTGGTATAGTTGGCAAAAGCAAAGTTTGCCAAAAAAATCCAGCGTAAAATACAGTAATCCCTTCCTTTATTTATGCTTTATAATCTTTAAAAACTTCCTTAAGCCTTTCGTTTAACCCCGAATTCCTTATTTCTTCTTCTGAATGGGCTGCGATAGAAAATGCCTTATATGTTCCGAAGATAACGACATTTTTTTTACCCCTTGTTATTGCTGTATATAAAAGATCTTTTTTAAGCATCATATAATGCGATTGATGAAAAATAATTATTACATTATCAAATTCGCTTCCCTGCGATTTATGGATGGATAGCGCATAAGCAAGCGACAAATTGTCATATACATCCAGAAAATTATATTCTATTGTCTTGACGCTGTCTTTACTTAATATTTCACTTTTGTTTATTTCATCTTTTGAACTTACATAAGAAAAATTTAGGAAGCCGACACTTAAAGTCTTATTTGTATAGTCAATTTTTGTTATATAACCGGAATCGCCGTTAAAAACATCGAGATCGTAATTATTTTTTTTCTGAATAACACGGTCGTTAATCCTGAACTGAATGCCGTTGCATATAAAAACATCGGACTCTGAATAAATTCTCTCCGCAGAGTTTCTAAGCAGATTATAAGTATCGCCTTGATCAACTTGTCTAACGGGATTAACAGGGTTAAAAATATCCTGCAATATCTCGTTTAGTTTAAAATATCCCAGATCGCCCCTTTTTACAGGGGTCAATACCTGTATATCATTGAAATAGTTTTTCTTCCACGGGGGTTCAGCCTCTAATATTATCTTTCCCCTCTCACTGGAATCGGAAATTTCGGACCGTTCGACATCGTAATTACCTGAATTCAATCTTTTTAATTTTATGCGCTTCACAAAATCAACAAAATCATTTAAAAGAGCCACTTTGCCTGTTTCTTTTTCATCATAGTCCTTTTTGTATTTAATAATAAATTCGCTTGCCCTTTTCTTATCCTTATAGTTATCATAATAAGTACTAAATTTTTTATTATTTAATAAATTATGGGCGTTAATATTTATTAAACCCCCTTCATTTTGCCTGAAAACCTTAGTCAAAAAGGTAACGGGAAAAATTATGCCGGCTACGGCCGGCTTATTTCTGTCAGAATATATCAGATCTCTTAAGACATCCCCCGGATTAACAGAAGGAAGCTGGTTAACATCGCCAACGAGCACAAGCCTCGCCTCATCATTTAATGCCTTCAGAAGGTTGGAAAATATTATCACATCAACCATGCTCATCTCATCCACTATTATAAGATCATAAGGTAATCTGTTATTTTCGTTATATGTAAAATACGATTCCCTTGTTTCCCTGTTTATCGTCGCCTTTAATAGCCTATGTATGGTGGAGATATGGCGTAAATTAATATCTTTATTTCCATTTCTACCGTATATTATATCTGCAAGCCTCTGGGCAGCCTTTCCTGAAAGAGAAGTAAGAGCGATGTTTTTATCGGGGTACATATCGCATATAACTTTTATTATCGTTGATTTTCCGGTTCCAGGACCGCCGGAAATAATAGATATCTTATACTTTAAAGCATTTAAAACGGCCTTTTTTTGTTCTTCCGTAAGCGCTATGCCGGCTTCTATTTCTTTATCATCCGGCGGCGTTTTCTCCTTCTTGCTTTCCCACAACCTTTTAAGTTCCTTTGCGATCCTTAACTCAGAATAGTAAAAAGGGGGAAGATATATTTTAAGCATATTAATATCATTAATACCGGCATCGGATAGTTCATTTAAATCAGCATTTTCCGAAGAAAAAGCAATATTTAGAGGAATAACATTATTACTTAAGGGCGGATACAAAGCCGGCGATATCGGCGCAGAAGAAGATATCGGTGCAGAAGGCAATGCCGATGATGCCAATTCCATTATGATTTTCTTTTCAGACGAAAGAGCCAAAATATATTTTTTTAAAGTCTCATCATCTATCTCCTTTTCCTGTATGATATCTTTTATACCGTTTTTAATATCCTTAAAATATACGAAGGTATGTCCTTTATCTGCGCATATTTCACTTATCAAATACTTTACAGCTTCTTTAATCCTGTTTGGATCGTCTCTTGAAACTCCTAATTTCTCAGCCATGACATCAGCCTTTTTAAAACCGACACCCTTTATTTCAGTAAAAGTATAAGGGTTTTCCCGCGCTATTTTTATTGACCTGTCCTTAAATGTATCATAAATAGCCTTGATTTGATAATCGGTAAACTGATACGGTTTAAAAAATATAATAGACTTACGCAAAGCAACGCTTGAGCGTACGCCTTCAAGAATGACATCCATTTTAACATCGCCTATGCCCCTGACATCTCTGAGCTTTTCAGGGACATTATCCATTATATTTAAGGTTTCTTCTTTAAATTTATCGTATATTGCGTTTGCAAGGGCTTTTCCTATACCTTTAAAAATACTTGATGAAAGATAGTCTATGATTGCGGTTTTTGTTGTGGCAAGGGAAACTTCATAATCAGTAAAATTAAATTGGTAGCCATACTTTTTATGATAAACAAATTTCCCCGTAAGTTTAATTTTAGAATCCATCACAGCCATATCGAAGAAATTACCAGATGCAATAAGCGACCTTCCATTGGCAAAAATTTTAAGTATTGAAAACCCGCTGCCTTCATTTTGATAAACAACCCCCTTTATGACCCCGTTTATATTTTGCAGTTTATCGTAATAATTCTTACCCTTCTTTTCAGTCAATTTGACCTCGCAGAATACCTACAAATAACCAAATAATACTCAAAGTTGCCGCAAGAAAATTTTCAATTAACACCAACAGTGCATAAATACCATATAAATACTATATTCAATGTATACAACTATATTTTAATTTTAATCTATTTCGTTTGTTTTTTGGCGGATGTTGTTGGAACGACATGGAACGAGACCTCCGGCAAGGCATCAATAAGCTTATTTACAATGCTTTTGTGAAAAAATGCTCTCATAAAACCGTTTTTTTCATTAGTGGCGCCAATAACGATATGGGAAATATTATTGGTTTTTACAAAATCAATAACTCCTGCTGCAACATCGTCCGCTTGAAAACTGAACACGGCTGCGCCGAAATTTTCGGCCACGGAAATATTCTTTGAAAGATTCTGATCATAATTTTCACTTTTAGTTTTATTCCTGTTTTTTAAATTTATATGCAAAACAAAAAGATTTAAATTAAGCCTCCCTGCCAATTTCGAACCTATCCTGACAAGTCTTGCAGAATCGGGATTAGAGCTAATCAGGACGAGAACCCTTTCATTTGATTTTAATTCTAATTTTTCTTCGGGGTTTCCTATCTCGCTTGATTTTACACTCAAGTCGTCAGCTATAGTTCTTAAGGATAGTTCTCTAAGAACAAGGAGATTTTCAAGTTTAAAGAAGTTCTCAAGGGCAAGTACGATCTTATCGGAGGCATAGATTTTGCCGGATTTCAACCTTTTAATCAGTTCGCCTGCGGGAATATCAACATTTATAATCTCAGTAATATAATTTAATATATAATCCGGAACCCTTTCGCTTACTTTTATCCCGAGTTCCGATTCCACCTTTTCCGCAATGGAATTAAGATGAAATATATTTAATGTGGTAAAAACATTGATGCCGGCTTTATATATTTCAATAGTATCCTGATACCTTTTTAGATTTTTAGAACCTGGAATATTATTATGGGCAAGCTCGTCTATTAAAGCAATGTTGGGATGCCTTGCAATAACGGCATCGGCATCAAGTTCTTCAAATTCAGCCCCTTTGTAATAAATCTTTTTTCTCTGGACTATTTCAAGCTTTCCTATTTTATCCGCAGTTTCCTTTCTTCCATGGGTTTCAACAAAACCTACCGCAACGTCTATGCCGTGATCATACAGATAATTCCCATCTTCAAGCATCATATAAGTTTTACCGGTACCTGGCGCCGCCCCGAGATATACCCTGAATATATTTGTATCGCTGGAAGAATATTTTATTTTATTAAGGATTGACTTCGCAGATGGTCTGTTGTCTTCTATTTTCAAAGAGATTATGCCCCTATTTACTTTAAAAATTATTTATCTTTATAAGTTATATAGTAAGTAAGGTATATGGAAGCTATATAGGCGCTATACGGCGCTACGCTATACGGATTTCCATACTATTTATTATATTATATTATTATTTTATCATAATATTATAATATATTTCATCTCCTATCTTGTCTTTATCTTTAATTGAGTTGTCCCAAATCCAAAGTTTAGAATTAATTATTTAATTATAAAGGAGAGATAAAAGATAAAGATAAAGGATAAAGAATAATATGAAAATTCCATCTTTATTTTGGGGTTGTTGCACAAAATATGTAAATAACTTAGCTTTTTGCCGTTTATTTTTTTAAAATTTAAAAGTTTTAATTTTAAAAAGTGTATAACACGGCAAAGTTGATTGTATTTTGTGACCTGTGAAAGCTGTTTGTCCCGGCGGGGTAGATAGAGTGGTTTGCCCTTTGATTTTCTAATTCTAACCTGAATTGCACATTCTTAAACATCTTATATGAGGGAGTGTAAGCTAATGTTAAAGTAGCATCAACAAACGTATATGAATGTCCAGGAATTACGCTCGGCTCAAATAAACCGTTAGAATCAACCGCAAAAGTGCTTCTTAATGTCTCGGCAATCTGACCGATTGAATAATTATGCTGATGGTGAATATAAAAAGACGTTCCGTTAAAATAACCTTTATCATAAGTTGAAATGGTGGATAATACAAGCGGTGAAGGATATGCGACTTGGTCCGGGGTTATCCCATTAGAATTTAATATGTTTTGATTTAATCCACCGTTTAAACCTGCATCGCGTTCTAATACGAATGACCAGTCGGGTGTGGGGCTATATACCGCATTTATATAACTATAAAAACCTTTATTTATATTATCTTGATATATTGTATTGTTGCCGGTAACAACATAGCTGTTCGCCCCGTAAACAAAACCGCCGTTAAATGTAATAACGCTTAACGGAGTATATGTCGCGTTAAATTCGATCGTCGGAAGATTATCTACCGGCACAACGGTATTTTGCGAATTTGCTACACCAAGGGTCGTTTGCAGACTTGGAATAAAGTTATATGTAAAAAATATTCCCGTATATGTCGAAGGTTCGGCGTTATCCAATAAAGAATACGTGTCATTCCAGTTTCTTGTCATATTAAAACTTTCCCAGCCTAATAGACTCTTTTCTTTACCGATGTGAATATCTAACCCGTTTCCGACGGGTAAGTTTATATTTATATATGCCTGCCTTACATCAAAAGGTCTTCTCTGATAAAACGGCGTGGTAAAATAAGACGGGTTGCCGTAATACGCCTCATAAAACTGGATATTTTGACCGGCATCAAAAGATATATGAAAACCGACGCCGTAAGGGTAAGATGCGCTACCAGGCGATCTTCTTATAGTAACATCAGCCTGATTGAGCGCAAAGCCGTCAGATTGCCAGTTATCGCCATAATTAGCACTATAAGCATGAGGTTGCGCAAAGTTGTAGGTATAAGACGCTACCAAAGTGCCAAGCAGCTGAATATTTGAAAAATAAGAATTTGAACTTTTTTTCTTTGCCTTTTTTAAGGCTTTAATTTCATTAGAAAGATTCTTTAATTTAATTTCAAGGCTTTTTATCCGCGTCTGTAAACCTGGAGATGATGGGCTGTCAGCATAAGATTTTAATGCGAAAAAATAAGGACATAATAAAAATGCCGTAAAGATCACGGCTAATAAAAAGGGCTTTAATTTTTTTAACTTTAAATAATTAAAATTCATAATATCTCCCGGTATAATATTTGGTATAAATATTACGAACCCAATGTTTTTAAACATGCTTTTAAATTTGTTAAAACATTTTTCTTTACTCTTTAAGAGAATATCTATGAAATATAAAAACATAAAAATTTAGAATTTATTTTTTTAGAAATTATTTTATTTAATTTTATTTAAGTTTAATGCAATTAAAATGCCATATTTGAAAGTTATTGATTTTATTAAATATTATATATATCACCAATATAAATATGTATGTCTATAAATTAATCAGAATGAATTTATTAACAATATATGCCTATTTTATAGGCAGGATAGTAATATTTACTCGATGACCATGCCGGAATCCAGCATTTATATTTTATGTCATTTATATTTTGTCATTTATATTTTATAAATATAACATGGTATCTACATCATATAGATATAGTAGATATAATAGATATAGTATGGAAAAGGATTTTTAGGACTTCGAGGCGGTAGAATTAAATTAAAATTAAACCAAATGCAGATAAGTTATAATAACATCAATGATTTTTATCCCTATAAACGGCGCTATGATTCCCCCGACGCCATAAATAAGAAGATTTTTCGTTAAAATTGACGATGCTGAAGCAGGCCTGTACTTAACCCCGCGCAAGGCAATAGGGATAAGTATAATAATTATTATCGCATTGAATATTACGGCTGAAAGTATAGCCGACTGTGGAGACGACAGTCCCATAATATTAAGCGGCGCAAGCCATGGAATAACAGGCGCAAACATGGCGGGTATTATAGCAAAATATTTTGCAACATCATTGGCAATGGAAAATGTCGTTAATGAACCGCGGGTTATCAAAAGCTGTTTGCCTATTTCAACTATTTCAATCAATTTAGTCGGATTGGAATCAAGGTCTATCATATTCCCTGCCTCTTTTGCAGGCATGGTTCCGGTATTCATGGCCACACCGACATCGGCCTGCGCAAGTGCCGGAGCATCATTCGTCCCATCCCCAGTCATTGCGATTAATTTTCCCAATGCCTGCTCCTTCTCAATAATGGACATTTTTGTTTCTGGGGTCGCCTCGGCGACAAACTCGTCAACTCCGGCTTCATCCGCTATGGCTTTTGCGGTTAATGGATTATCGCCGGTTATCATTATGGTTTTAATCCCTATCTTTCTTAAACTTTTGATTCGCTCTTTAATACCGCCCTTAACAACGTCTTTTAAATGGATGATTCCAAGTATCCTATCGTTAATAGCAACAGCAAGCGGTGTACCCCCCTGTTTCGAAATTACTGCAGCCTTTTCTATGATATCTTTATCAACAGTCCCGTTATTTTGTTCTGCAAATTGTGCCACCGCTTCGACAGCCCCTTTTCTTATAGATTCCTTTTTATCTAATATATCCACTCCGCTCATCCTTGTTATAGCGGAAAAAGGGGTAAATTGAATATTCTTTTCATCAATATGCCTTCCCCTTAAGCCGTATTCTTTGGCAAGGGCAACGATGGATCTGCCCTCAGGCGTTTCATCGCTTAAAGAAGAAAGCTGGGCATAATTTGCAAGCTCTTTTACATCAACTCCTTTAGCCGGAATAAAATTAACAGCCATTCTATTGCCTAACGTCAAAGTTCCGGTTTTATCGAGTAAAAGCGTATTGACATCGCCGGCAGCTTCAACAGCTTTACCGGACATTGCAATTACGTTATGCTTAACAAGCCTGTCCATTCCAGAAATTCCGATAGCCGAAAGCAAGGCGCCTATAGTGGTGGGAATAAGGCACACAAGTAGCGCCACAAGTATTACCGGAGATATATAGCCATGAAAATATCCTGCCATCGGTTCTATTGTAACAACGACCACCAGAAATAAGGCGGTTAGTATGACAAGTAAAATATTTAAAGCGATTTCGTTCGGCGTTTTCTGGCGCGATGCACCTTCGACGAGCGATATCATTTTATCTATAAAACCCTCGCCGGGATTCGATGTTATTCTGATTAGAATCTTATCCGATAAAACTTTAGTTCCTCCCGTTACCGCGCTTCTATCCCCGCCGCTTTCCCTTATAACAGGAGCAGATTCTCCGGTAATTGCGGATTCATCCACCGATGCTATTCCTTCTATAATTTCACCGTCGGCCGGTATTGTATCTCCTGTTTCCGCTATTACGACATCCCCTTTTCTTAACATCGAAGCCTTTATCTTTTCCTCTGTCCCGTTTACTTTTAGCAGTCTTGCGATAACTTCGGTTTTCGTTTTCCTCAAACTATCGGCTTGCGCCTTGCCTCTGCCTTCGGAAATACTTTCGGCAAAATTGGCAAATAATACGGTAAACCATAACCAGATAGTAATTTGAAAAGTAAAAAAAATAAATTTAAAGTTGTGAAAAAACAGGTTTTTGATCAAAAGAATGATCGTAACGGTCGCGCCGATCTCAACAACAAACATCACCGGATTTTTTACCAATATTTTTGGATTTAACTTTTTAAAAGAATCGCGGACAGCCGACAATATTATCTTTTTATTAAATGCTGAGACATAATAAGATTTTTGAGACATTTTGTTTATTGAACCTTAGACTATAGCAATCTATTCTGTTATTTCCTTTCCCGTTATAATAATTTTTAATTTTAATAAAATTTTAATGAAAATTAGAACTACTTTTTTTGCCATAAACTTCTATTGCCTTATTTCAAATTTCCCTCTTTCAATTTTCTTTCTTTCAATGAAAACTAAGCTGTTAATCCCCGAAAAACTTTTTTAAACAGTTTATTATTTTTCTTTTTAAGCATAGCGGCTAATTTTAAGTTTAATCTGACCGTATTAACCCCGGGAGTTCCAAAAATACCGAACTGCCTTCCCGAGACGGTTTTTTTTACAAGACCGTCCAGCTTGCTTTTAGACATGCCGGTGAGTAAGGATATTCTGGGCACTTGAATTAATGCCGCGGCAACAGATATATAAGATCCGAGACCAGAACCAGAACCGGTTATTATATCAACTGGAATCTGCCCTTTTTTAACAGCCGGGTTTTCCTCTAAAAATTTATTTATTAACTTTTTTTCACGGCTTATATATTTTCCGTTGGTCGGAGCATAATTCGAACCACTCGACCTCGTTCCGTTATAGCCTTTAGCAGCATACGACGGCCTGCCGTTAAAAAGATAAGGCGATATAAATTTCTCACCTATCAGAAATGATCCGATTAGCTTTGAATTTCTATGCACAATACTGCCGCCGGCTTGAAACGGAAAGGCTATTTTACCGATGCCCCATATAAAAAAAGTATATGCAAGCGAACATATAACATATAATAAAAGTGTTAATTTTATCATTTTTATTAATTCTTTTATCATAAAAATAAACCTTTTTTAATAAATTCTAATAAACTTAATAGAACCTGACAGACCTAATAAAACAGATGTCCTTTCACCATCGCAAAATGCTCCGCAACAGGTCCAAGTGCCAGCGCCGGAAAAAACGTTAACGCTCCGACAAGGAGTATAGTTCCCATTACAACAGCATAGAACAAAGGACCGTAAGCCGGAAAAGTACCTGCCGATTCTGGAACGCTTTTCTTTTTAATTAAAGACCCTGCTATTGCAACCTGACATATTATCGGAATATATCTTCCAAAAAATATCGTAAGTCCAAGTGAAATATTATAAAAAAACGTATTGCCGTTAAGCCCCGCAAATGCCGACCCGTTGTTTGCGACAGTTGAGGTATATGCATATAAAACTTCGCTCAATCCATGCGGTCCCGGATTAAATATGCCCGCAAGTCCGGCCGGTATCGCTATTGCTATTGCAAAAGGCACAAGGATTATAAAGGCATGCGCAAACATTGCAAGAGTTGCAAGTTTAACCTCTTTTGCCTCTATTTTTTTTCCAAGAAATTCCGGTGTCCGCCCAACCATAAGCCCGGCAATAAACACCCCGATTATCACCATGGTAAGCATATTTAGAAGTCCGACCCCTTTACCACCGAATATAAGATTAAGCATCATTTCGCTTATAAGAATCATGCCAGAAAGGGGCATAAAACTGTCGTGGGCGCTGTCAACATTACCAGTGGTAAATGCAGTCGTAGAAACGGCAAAAAGCGAGCTTTGCGCAATGCCGATGTGTTCTTGCTTGCCTTCCATATTTCCGCCGGGATTGTTCTTGCCCGCTTGTATATTGACGCCCAATCCGCCAAGAAACGGGTTGCCGTGTGCCTCCTGCGAATAAACTACGACAAGACAAACGAGAAGAAGCGACATGGCTACCGCGAACAGCGTCCATGCATGTTTTTTGTTCCCAATCATTATCCCATACATAAAAAAGAGCGCTATCGGGATCGTTCCCATCATAAAGATAATTAAAGCGTTAGTAAAAGGATTAGGATTTTCATACGGCTGGGCGGCATTTGCATCGTAAAAACCGCCCCCGTTAGTGCCGATATTTTCTATGGATACCATGGACGCAACCGGTCCGACAGAAAGCGTCTGCTTTACCCCCGTCATGTTGGTAACCTTTTTTTGCATTGTCAATGTCTGCGGAGCACCCTGCGAAAGCATAATTATTGCAAATATTACAGCCAAAGGAATAAAAAGCCTGTAAATGCTTTTGATATAATCTAGATAAAAATTCCCTACATGTTTTGCTTCCTGCCTCACAAGCCCCCTTATGAAAGCGACGGCAAACACAAGTCCTGTTGCAGCAGAGGTAAACTGCAGAAAGACTAAAGCCATTTGAGAAAAATTGGATAAAGCTTCTTCCCCGCCATAATTTTGCCAGTTCGTATTGGTTATAAAGCTTATCGCGGTGTTAAAATCAAGGTCCCATGAAAGTCCTTTATAGTGCATCTGATTAAAAGGCAAATAGTTTTGAAATTTTAAAATAAAATAGACTATTATCAGCATTAAAAAGTTGATAATTAGACCGGTCTTTAAATACTTAACCCAGTCTGTCTCTTCTTCTTTATTTACATTCAAGAACTTAAACGTTAAATCCTCAACCGGGTCGAATAACCAGTCAAAAAAAGTCTTCTCTCCATTAAAAACATGAGCGAGGTATCTACTTAGCGGAATAGCCGCAATAACCATAATCGAAAGCACGATTATCATTTGAAAAATACCGGTAACGGTCATAAATCGCTCCCTCTTTCCCTATTTTCTTATTGCCGGTTATTAATAAAGACCATTTATTCTTATATTTTATCTATATAATCGACAAAAAATACTAATAGCCAGTAAAAAATACCGATAGATATTAAACCTACGATAAAATAAACCATTATTTTATTCTCTTAATTTAGTTGTTGTTCTAATTCGCGCATCAGAAAATAATTATCTCCGTAACCCCCTTTTTTTATGGGGAGAGAGAGATATTGATGCATTTTAAAAATATATCTCTCGTTATTAAAATTTATCCGGATATAAAAGCACGTAAATCAGATATACAAATACAATTATAGAAACAATCAGAAGCAGAATGTTCTCGATCATTTTATTTTATTCCTTTTAAATTGGAATTGTGAACATTAAACCAAATGATTAAATATATCTTATGCTATTAATTATTACAATGTCTATTGTAAAATAATTTTCATTTTGTCTATTTCTTAATTAAAACTGTCATTATCTTTTAAAATGTCTATTTCTTAACTAAAAATAAAAAACAAGCGGATAACATCAATAACGCTAATTAAGGAGGTTATCCGCTTACGAAAATTATACCGGATTATTTTCGATAAGGGGGTAGAAAAAGCTATAAACGGCCAATAATGTTATCTTAAAGAGCTGCGGCAAAAATATAAAAACGGCAATAAGGCTTAAGTTTAGTATGTTTATGAATGACCAGCGTGCGATTTTAATAGCATTGCGGTCATCTTCACATTTATAACAATAAATCTTATTATCTGCCAAATGAAAAATCTCCTTAAGAATTTTGTAAATTTAGTGGGTTTTGGTGAGAAATATTCCTGTTCATACGACTTTTGGCTATTTTCCATTTTTATATTTTCACCTTCCTTTTTAATTCTTATTTAATTCTTATTAGATTATTAAATAAATTTTAAATTTTTATTCAGGTATAAAAAACCATCCCGGTTTTAATTTTGCCTTATATAAAAACATATAATGAAGCATAGTTTTTATCCAGTGTCCCGCCAGTCCGACCTCGCCAAATGTCAAACTGATGTTTCTTCCGTAATCGGGAAAACGTTTAAAATCTGGAACCACGGGGTACACCGCCATAGATGCAGCCATTCCCGAAAAAAATCCAGTTCCTATAGATACAAAGCAAGGAGCCCCCTTTTCAGCCATAGAGGCAGTGTAAACAGGTTTGTCGTCCCCTTTTTTGATCATGCCAGCTATACTGAGCGCAACGGTTTTGCCCATCATAGCGGAAGGCGTTCCTGTTCTGGGAGGAGCCGGAAATATCGGGGTGCCGTTAGGGCTTTTCATAGGTTTGCTTATAGCATGAGGAGGCGCAAAAGCAATACCTATCGCAAATATATTTTTATAAATCTGGTTTTGCAGTGTTTTAGGCCAATCCTCGGATTTCCACTCTTCGTAAGGCTTTGTAGCGTAGTTGGCATCCACTTTCATAAAGCCGTTTGGAGCAAACAGGCTTGAGGTAATATCTTCGCCTTTTTTGTCGTAAGCTTTTAAACCTGCACCGGTGAAAGGAGGAAGCAGCATGGCAAAGTCGAAATCAAGTTCTTTAAAATCGCCGTTTAATGTTTCATAGTGAATTTTTTCCGGTTCTACTTTTACGATGTGCGCTTTAGTTATCCATGAGATTTCTTTTTCGGCAAATAAAGATTCCGTAAAAATTTTGCTGCTTGTAATATAGCCCCCTCTTTTAATACTTATTCCGCCCATTCCAAAATCACCCATTTCAAATTCATTGGAAATCCATGTAAGTTTTGCTTTATCTCTTACCCCCGCTTTTACTAATGTTTCATTTACATTCATCATGTATTCGAATGCAGCGCCCTGACATGTAGCCATCCCGTGCCCCGTACCTATCACGAATCTTTTTTCTTTCCCCTTTTTCATATCTTGAATCATTTTTTTAAGTTCGCCGCAGGTTTGTGTTGCATGGGATACCGTGCAGACAGATAAAGAGTTTTTATCGGGACCTAGACCTTCGGTTGCGGCAAAATTAAGTTTTGGCCCGGTTGCATTTATTAAATAATCGTAATAAACCTTTTCTGCAACGCCTGTCTTTTCTTCATTCGTGTATTCGACGCTTACGAAAGGTTTATTGTTTTGCAAGTCGCCTTCCGGATATATGCCAAGAGCCTTCGCCTGTTTAAATTCGATTCCTGCTTTCTTATATACTGGGGCAAGTTCGAATGTAACATCTTCGGGTTGCTTCGCACCCACGCCAACCCAAATATTAGACGGAATCCAATTCCATTTGCCGTTTGGCGATATAACAACGACCTCGTGTTTTTTGCCTAAAAATTTTTTTAGAAAGCTTGCAGCCGTATGACCCGAAACCCCAGCACCTAAAATCGCAACCCTCGACATTTTATTATTTTCTCCATAACGCTTAATTAATGCTTAATTAAACTTTTGACATCGAAACTCTAAAAGCCGAACCATAATTATGTTTTAATTATGTTTTATAAAGATAAGGCATTTTATTTTAATCATATTAAATATTAAATGCTAAATCAATAAAAAGTTTTAATCCTCCTTGCGGATAAACAGTTAATGATAAAAATTAAACCAAGTAAATAATAGTGCCCTTAAAGGCGGCTAAATTCTATGAGTAGGAAAATTATACCTCGTTTTTACTGCCGGAAAAATATAGATAAAACAATTTAAATGCTTGTACGGTTTGGATTTTTAACTCGGAAAGAGAATAGCGGTTAAAATGTGCGGTGATCTTTTTTTCCTTGATCTGTTTTTTAAAATCAACTGCGGATACTCCTGCAAACCTAGTAAAACCTTTTCCTATAAATTCTTTTGTATGGGCATCGCTGACGCCCAAAGAAGGAAGTCCGACAGAAACATTGGCAAAAGAGGCAAGAGCATTGGGCAAAATAGCAAAAGAGCTTGAATTGCTAATGACTTCTATTGCATCGAAATCCAATATATTCAAAAGCTTTCTTATAGGTTTATAACCCTTTTCAGAGTAAGAAACGATATAATACGGGTGGGCAGCAATTGCAATCCCTCCCTGATTATGAATTTCATTAATTGTGTTAACGGCGCTTTTACCCGGAAGTATCTTTTTTTCTAAAAATAAGCCTACGATATGACCGTTTTTGGTCGAGATTTCCTCTCCTATTATCACATCCACTCCAAGATAATCATGCTTTAAAGCATACTCTTTTGCTTTAAAAGCACCTTTTATCCTGTTGTGATCCGTAACGGCAATTACACGAAGCTTCCCTGAGGCAGCCTCCACTATTTCCTCCGGAGAGCTTAACCCATCGCTGTAACTCGAATGGATATGAGTATCGGCTTTAGAAAATATCATGGAAAAATTGTATCATATACAAAATTTTATATCAATTTTTTCACCGCAAACATTTCTGCTTTATTAATCTTTACTAATATAGAACACCATCGTATTGCCGGAACAGAAAAACCCTTGCGCCTTATATCCGCTCCTTCGCTAACCGCAAGGTTCCGAAGGAAGAGATTTTACGGCGATGTTTGTA
>JAKASO010000073.1 GCA_021818985.1 bacterium | reverse complement strand
TTATTTTTATAGTCCTTGAATAAAAACTCGAATTTATCCTTATCATTTTTGTTTTTATAAGAATGTTTGTTGATGTTTATCTGGGCAGCTAAAGTAAGGCAAAGCCATGATTCTAAAAAAGATTTAACCGGTCCGTCGTTATTAAATGTATCGTTAAACGAAGATAAGTAATTTAAAAATATATCGTTTATCGTTTTCATTTATTCTCCCGCAATTTATATTATTAATTATTTAATTAAAGATTCGCAAGTCGGCTTTTATGTATTAATTTTAAATCTTAATTAAAATTAATAAATTGATTTATGTCACAAAATTATAAAAATTTTCTTCTGTTGTCAAGTTTTAATTTAAGACAATTTAAGACAAATTTGATATTTTTTAATTTAGGGGTAAAATAAAAAAAGATATGAAAATTTAGCGCAGATGTTAAACACCTTATAATGTGAGTTTTGGCGTATTTTATTTTTTCTTGACTTGCAATATATGTATAGATATAATCGTATATGCAATTATTACTATTAAGATATAATTACTCTTAAATAATTATTATTCAAGAGTAATTTGCCAATATTTAATTTCTATCTAATTTTATATGGAGGGATGATGGATAGTTTAGCTTTAATTCTGGCACGGTTCCAGTTTGGAATGACGGCTTTTTTTCATTTTCTTTACCCGCCCTTAACCATTGGGCTTGGCGTGTTGCTTGTTATCACAGAGGGAATTTATGTTTATTCGAAAAATCAAGATTACCTAAGAATTACGCGCTTTTTTGCAAAATTATTCGCAATTAACTTTGTTGTCGGCGTTGCGACAGGAATAGTTTTGGAGTTTCAGTTCGGGACAAACTGGTCTCAATATGCTTCTTTTGTCGGCGCAATTTTCGGGGCGCCTCTTGCCATAGAGGGCTTGTTTGCCTTTTTTATGGAATCTATTTTTATCGGCGTTATGCTGCTGGGGTGGAACAGGCTTTCAGCAAAGGCACACTGGGTATCTACGATATTCGTAGCCTTTGCTTCTACTTTATCGGGTGTCTGGATTCTTGTGGCAAATTCATGGATGCAAAGTCCAAGGGGTTATAAAATTGGTTCAAACGGAATACCTAAGATGACAAACTTCTGGCATGTTGTTTTTAACCCCTATTTTCCATCGGAGTTTCTCCATGTAATTGCAGGCGCATGTGAGTATTCGGCATTTTTCATGGCGGGGATAGCTTCATGGTTTTTAATTAAAAACAGCAAAGACATGGTAATGAGAAAAGCCCTGAAAGTAGCCGTTATAGCGGGTGTGATAATCGCGTGTCTTCAAATCGTGTTGGGGGACATAAGCGCAAGAGAAGTAGTTAAGTACCAGCCCACCAAGTTGGCGATGATGGAGGCGCAATGGCATTCCCAAAGATATGCCCCTGAAACGCTTTTTGCCCTGCCGAACAATAAAACCGAGTCTAACGGACCGCAAATCGGGATTCCCGGTATGTTAAGCATGCTGGCTTACATGAATCCTGCTGCCAAAGTTATGGGTTTTAATGAATCGATAAAGTATATCAATCATAAATATGGTTTAAAGTTGACGCCGGCCATGTTTCCGCCCGTATGGATAGTATTCTGGTCGTTTCATATTATGATGTATTTAGGGTTTTATTTTGCGGCGGTGATGATTATAGCCCTTTTTCTTCTGCTAAAAAATAAACTATACGACAGCCGAAAAATGTTAAAAGTTTTTTGGTTTTCAACATTTTTACCGCTTATAGCATTAGAACTTGGATGGTTTACGACGGAGATAGGGCGGCAGCCCTTTACCGTTTACGGACTGCTTACGACCGTAAAGTCCGTATCGCCCAATGTCAGCGCACTGGAAGTGGGGTTATCCTTGTTTATGTTTGTGATGATATATATAACCCTTGCCGCGTTTGCTATTTTTCTGTTTAAAAAGGAACTAAACGAAAGACTAAAAGGGAAGGATGAACTTGCCGGCGAGGTAAGCAACATGGCCGGCGCAAAAGCTAAGGAGGTGCTGTCATGAACTTAAACATATTGTGGTTCATTTTGATTGCGGTTATAATTTTGGGCTGGTCGGTTATGGACGGTTTTGATTACGGCGTCGGCGGGCTTTTAAGATTTATATCCAAAAATGATGATGAAAGAAGATATGTAATGAACGCGATAGGCCCAGTTTGGGAAGGGAATCAGGTTTGGTTGATATTAGGCGGCGGAGCGATTTTTGCGGCTTTCCCCCGTGTTTATGCTTCAGTCTTTAGCGGATTTTATCTCGCATTTATGCTTGTCGTATGGCTGATAATATTCAGAGCGGTTTCTTTTGAATTTAGAAGCAGGGTGGAGAGTAAGAGTTGGAGAAATTTTTGGGATACCGATATCACCGTTACGGGTCTCGGCATCTCTTTATTGCTGGGCGTTGCAATAGCCAATATCTTAATGGGCGTTCCTTTAAATAAAGACCACATAGATTATCAATCCCTTTTTAGCTTATTGAATATTTTTGGCCTGGCGGGAGGCCTTCTGTCCCTATCGATGTTTTTGATGCACGGTTCTACTTATCTTATTATGAAAACCGAGGGAGAGATTCAAAAGAGGGCAAGGGTTTTTGCGTCAAGATTTGCTTACGCATATATTATCTTTACAATATTATTTTTATTGCTCTCTTTGGTATTTGCGCAAAGGCTTGCAAACAACAGCTTTGGTATTATAGGGGATATTGTTCCTGTTATTATGATAATTGGCGGAATCGGCGTTATCGTATCGGCTAAATCATCAAGCGATATTAAGCCGTTTGCTTACTCTGTGCTTGGAATAGTTGGAGCGGTTGTTAGCTTAGCCGTCGGGATATTTCCCGATATCGTTCCGTCGTCCATAAATCCTGAATACAGCCTTAATATTTATAATTCCGCATCGAACCACCTTACGCTTTTTGTAATGCTCATAGCGACTATTATCGGACTTCCGCTTGTTTTGATATATGCGTTTTATGCGTATAAAAAGTTTGGATTAAAGGTTAAAATGGATGAAAGCAGTTATTAACCTTTTTTGTGTGCCTTATTATTAAATTAACCCCCTTAATTTTTATAGGGCATTTTTTTAATACCCGCAGGGTTTGGGGATTTATATATCCTTTTCACATTAAATGGTTTATAATGTTATGTAAGTTTTATTTTGAGGTGTTTATATGAATATTTCGAGAGCCAGCGATTATGCAATACGGGGACTGGTATATATGGCAAAAAAGCCGGCAGGAACTGTATGTTTTGTAAAAGATATTGCTAAAAATACAAATTCGCCCGCTTCTTTTATGTCCAAGATTTTTCAATCTCTGGCAAAAAACGGTCTTGTAC
>JAKASO010000072.1 GCA_021818985.1 bacterium | reverse complement strand
ACAACCTACTGTGAATAAGGGTAAAAGAGCACTTACTCCATAAACTATACCGCTTTTAAGCATTAAATCAAAAAAAGACGGGCGTATAAGTTTATAGAACAACAACGAGTAATAAGCCCTTTGGACGGGCAAAGTTCTAAATATAAATCTCGGCCAAGAAAAAAACGTAACGAAATAATGACCTATCGGCGTAAAACCCGACAACTCATAAAGCAGATAAAATATCATAATAGAAAAACCGCCTATCATAGCTATCATAGCCGTCCTGCCCATAAGAAGAGACATTATGGCTACTTTAGTTATTCTTCCCGTATAAAGACCCGCAAGCGTAAGACATAACATTAAATAAATAATAAGAGGCACCAGTGCCATAGATATTAAAAGAATTTGTTTAAACAACCCTATTGAATGTCCTGTAAAAAAATAAATATAATCGGGTACGATAAACGCTAGCAGGGGAAACAACAACAAAGTAAAAAGCAGTTCAAACGTTCCATGTTTCATGCCGACATTCATATATTCAAGCCTGTCTTTGTAAGTAAACCTGTCTGGTTGCAATTTTATACCCTCAAGTTCAATTGCCCTCCACTTTTGAACTTGATCTATGACATCCATAAAAGAAAGGGGTTTTTGTTTCCTTTCTTTCATCATAATATTCGGATTGCCCGAATTTAACATGCCATCTAAATCGTTGTTTTTAAGTTCCAAAATAACCCCCGAAAATCTCAAAAATATTGGTTATGAAAAATATATTGAATATCCGATGAGGGAAAAATATGTATGCCGGTTAAAACTAAAAATACCAATAACGGCAACGTGATCAGTCCGTATTCTTGAATAGTGCCTACCCTGAATAACCTTAAACAAAAACCCTTGATAGTGAGAGGATATAAGAACGGAACGCCTACCATAGTAAAACTATCAAGTATCAAATGGGACAAAAATGCAAGGCTAAAAACCATCATCTCCTGATTAAGATTATAATGCGCGTATTTGCCCACATAGACGAAACCCGCGATACATAACGCAAGAAACAGCAAAGTATGACCAATACCGCGATGTTTCCATATGGTATTGGTTTTTCTCGCATCGCCAAGATGATAATCAATATCCGGCAATGTTCCGCCTATAGCTCCAGCCAATAGAACAGGGATAGCGCTAAGATAAGTATGATTTCCTGCCATACCGATATAAGCGGTTGCAACGGTTAAGCCTGCAATTGTGTGAGTTATGCGAGTCATCATAAAAACACCGAAAATGTATTGTAATTTAATAAATATCATTTTAATAAACCTTTGTCAATACAAAAATTCAACCAACATTGCCGATATAATTCTCCGTCCGAAAGGAATGGCTGCATAGGCAATCAATTTGACTTCTTCTTATATTAGTATCATTTTAACAAATCCTTGTCAATACAAAAATTAAACCAACATTGCCGATATAATTATTCGTCCAAAAGGAATGGTAGTTCGCGGATAAATAAGACTATTCGTTTAGAAATGGCGACTCGTATTTTTCGTCTGCGTAAATTATGACTTTTTCTTTTGCTCTGGTTAAGGCGACATAATATAAACGCCTTTCTTCGGCATACGGATATTCGTTTATAGTATCGGATACGAGATTGAGTATGGAATCGTTTGCGGTTTCGGAAGGCAAATTGCGCTTATTGGCGTGAACGATAAAAACTATATCCGCCTCAAGACCTTTAACTCCGTGAATCGTATCGTTAAATATCGTAATATTTTGCGGTTTGAATTTTTCCTTAAGTTTTTCAATTTCAACGGCGTATAGCTCTTTTTTTAGATACGCTCCGTTTTTTCTGTTTAATATGAAAACGGTTTTATCCTTTTCGCCTCGTAAACATTCTTTTATATCGGTAAATATCTCAGATTCCTTTTTATAGTTTACTATTATAACCGCATCGTCTTCCGAGTCGTTGTTTGCGACTATGCTCTTTTTAATCTGTTTAGGATTCTTCTGAATAAAATCGGAAGAATAATCGACTATACCTTTATTGCATCTGAACGTTTTTGATAAAAAATTAGTTTTAACGCCGTATTTATCGTTTTTAAAATACTTATCAAAATCATAAATATATTTAATATTTGCTCCCGCAAAGCCGTTAATAGCTTGATAGTCGTCGCCTACCGCGAATAATTTTGCGTCTTTGTTTTTATCTAAAATCGCTTTTACCAAATTAAACCTTGAATCCGATATATCCTGAAACTCGTCTATCATTATAAGTTTGTATTCGGGGGCGAAATTACCTAAATTAATATATTCCGCAGCTTTAATTATCATATCGGTATAATCTATTTTATTTTCGCTTTTTAATTTATTTTCGTAGCCGTTATACAGTTCTTCGAAAAGTTTCAAGAATAAAAGGTTTCTTTTTCTTCCGTATGTGAACTTGACAACTTTCGCCCTGCCTTTTAAATCACCTATGCTTAAGCGCCTATCTTTAAAATGCGACAAGAAAGTTCTCAATAAATCGTTCAGTTTATTCTCCCCTATCCTGCTTAAATCCCTGTTTATCTCGGAAACTGATTTGGGGATAAATTTCAGCCCCCTGCGAATAAGTTCTTTTTTTAGATGCGGCAGTAAGTTATTAGAAAAAAACATTCCGCTCGTAGTCGATATGAAGTCTATTTTATCTTTTTTATATAATTTTATTTTCTTATTCATATTATATATATATTCATTCCCGAAAATCGATTTTCCGGCGTTATCTACCGCAAAATGTTCGTGGTATAAATTAATAGATGGATAATAAAAATCGGGGGCGGCAAGAATTTGTTTTTTATTTCTCGACAAATAGGGCTTTTCGTATTCGTAATTTACGCCGTTTATGTAAAGATAATTGGCAATAACCGCTTCCTGATAGGATTTTACTATTTCCCCTTTTATCGTCCCGTAAGAAACGGTATTGCCTGTTACGGCTTTTTTATACCTGCTCCTTTCAAGCGTATCGTTATATTCGGCGTACGGGTTTTGCGTTTCCTTTAAATCCGATAAATAATAAGTTATAAATTCTATATAATAATCAAGGAATTTTTTATTAACCGAAGCGTAATTCTCAATAAACCTATTTGCAAAATTTTCGTCGGACACTGAAACGGTTTCGCCGATAGACTTCTTTACGACCGACAAACCGAAAGAATGGAATGTATGGATATTTTCTTTTCCTATATCTAAGCCTATCAAGCCGCATCTAACAATTAATTCTTCCCTTACTTTTGCATTGAAAGCGAGCGATAAAATCTGCTTAGGGTTATAAAGTTTTTTACGTAGAACGTATTTTAATTTAAAAAGCATAGTTTCCGTTTTTCCGGAACCCGCCGCGGCTATTAAAAGATTTCTGTCTTCAAGGGTTATAACGGCGTCTTTCTGCTCTTCGGTAAGTT
>JAKASO010000071.1 GCA_021818985.1 bacterium | reverse complement strand
TTGCGTTTTTCAATGTATTTTTTGATTTCTTCTTCGGTAATGAAGATGCCGGAAGTATCTTTTAAATAATTTTCCAAAAAGATTTTGGGCTTTTCGGTCATAATCCCAAAAATACCGGAAACCGAATGAAGAAATAAAAACGATCCGTCAAGAAAGGATAGCTCTTTACCGGTTATTAAAGTTTTACTTAATGCGTTGTTTATCAGCCGGTTCATCTTCCTTACGAGATTAAACACGGCTGATAAGGCTTGCGCCGTATTAAAATCGTCATTCATGGCGCCGTAAAATTCCTCTTTAAAATCGTCAAGACTGAACGATTTTTCGCCGGCGGCATTAAGCTTTTCTACTTTTTCTACTTTTTCTATTTTAATAAGGCCGTCCGCAATTTTATTTTTAAGATCGTTATAAAGCTCTAATGCCTGATAAAGCCGTATCAAAGACTGTTTTGCGCTTTCAAGACCGCTTTCCGAAAAATCAACGAAGGAGCGATAATGCGTGAACATAAAAAATATCCTTACGATCTCCGGATGATAATCTTTAAGAAGATCGCGGACGGTAATATAGTTCTTAAGAGACTTTGACATCTTCTCGTTATTTACATTGACAAAACCGTTATGTATCCAATAGTTGACAAATCTCTTTCCGCTATAACTCTCCGATTGGGCTATTTCATTTTCATGATGAGGAAATATAAGATCTGCGCCGCCTCCGTGAATATCTATAGACTCTCCGAGAAATTTCATGCTCATTGCCGAACATTCTATATGCCAGCCGGGACGGCCTTTTCCCCACGGACTCTCCCAGAACGGCTCGTTTTGTTTCGAACTTTTCCATAATGCGAAATCAAGAAGATTTTCCTTTTCTTCGTTTACCGGCGCCCTTGCTCCTGCCATAAGTTCATTTATATTTTTATGTGATAATTTACCGTAACCCTCGAATGAATCAACCCTAAAAAAAACATCGCCGTCCTTTTCATAAGCAAACCCCCTTTCTATTAACGATTTGATCAATTTTATCATCTCGGGGATTGTATCGGTAGCTTTAGGCTCATAAAAAGGCGCAAGAACGCCAAGTCTTTTCATATCATTATGATATTCCTCGATAAACCTTTCCGAAATTTGAGAAAACGGCACACCATCTTCGTTAGCCCTTTTTATTATCTTATCGTCTATGTCCGTAAAATTCCTGACATAAACGACATCATAGCCGATATACTTTAAATAGCGGTAGATGATATCGAATGTTATATAAGATCTTGCATGCCCTATGTGCGAAAAATCGTAAACGGTAACGCCGCATACGTACATTAAAACTTTTCCGTCGTAGATCGGTTTAAATAATTCTTTTGAACCGGTAAGAGTATTGTAAATATAAAGGGACATTTTTTGGTAAATCCGTTTTTATTTTTATTATATTATCACTATTATATTAATATTACGTTAATCGAATAATCGAAACCAATTTTGATCCATAAATTACTAAAAAATATTAAAATATTTTATCATATTTTGCTCCAGTCCGGCAAATAAAGGCTATACCCCCCTCCACCTCTCCCTTTAGTCCCCCTTCCCGTTAGTTATCCTCCTCCTCCTATTGTCATAGCTTACAGCCGAAGAGTTAAAAGATCGTGAAGCGCAGGCATGTTAGCCCCCCCCCTCCCCTATCACAGCTTACAGCCAGCCCGATGCCTTAATGATGCCGGAAGTCGCAAAATTTAATCTAATTGTAACAAAACCTTCATAATCCTGAAATAATTTTTTGATAAATTAATAAATGTCATTATAAAAATATAAAAACAAACAAATTAGTTAAATTAATTAACCGTAAAGGAGAGGGTATGGAAAGAACATTTGAAACATTCGATATCAAGCCGTCTACAATTAGCGAAAGCAAAGCCGAAAACTTAAAAATAACCGACCATGATATAAAAGAACTCTCAAAAAACATATCTTCCTCTAAGACCATTAGCGAAAAGATAGAGGCTATTTCTTTATTTAACGAAAATAAAATCAAGACTGTAAAGATTTCAAATGCCGAAGGCGAGATAAAAAAACTCTGCAATGCCGGATTTATTATCAGAAAGGATAACGACTTCTTACATAAAACCTACGGATTTATAGATAAAGATGTTAACGATAGTATCGAAAAAATGTGTTTAAACGAGCCTTTTACGGAAATCCAGGGAATAAAATTCCATGAAATGACCAAATATGGAAGAGATATCACATTGAAAAATATTTTACTCTCGAACGAAAAATTAAATGAGATTAACCTCAAGAAAATTTCCGGCGATCCGGATATAAATCCGGAATTTAGAATATCGGATTTTACTATAAAAAATTATTTCGATTTAAAAAATCAAAATATAACGGTAGAACTTGACAAGACATATCCAGGAACTATAGCCATAAGATCGCAGGATGGTTTAAAAACGGTGCATTACGAGATCCATGAAAAACCCTCCATATATTTATGGAATAAAGGAAGAACTTTTTTAAACAGCTTAAACTTGGAAAATAACGGCGACATCGAGCGTCCTTTACTCGGCAGGCTTGACATATACAAAAACTATATTGACGGTTTTAAAAATATCAGTGTTTCAATAGACGGAAAAAAGGTCCTTGAAATGGAATCGCACCATAATTGGGATAAGGTGAGAGATTATATTAAATGGAGAGACTTAAAGGTAGAGAGCGGAAAATCCGAAAGACTTAATAACATCCAGATACATCATGTAAATCAACTTCAAGACGGCGGTCGCGATAACGTAAAAAACTACATTGCGCTAAATGAAAACAGGCATAAGCTGGTAGATTCATGCGATATCCCGTTGAATAAGCACGTTTCCGAACACAAAGAAAAATTCCGGCAATATGGGCCGGCTCAGGAAAATACAATAACGGACAGGGCCGTGGATAATCTTCTTAATTCAATAGAAAAGCTTTCTTTCGACGATAAAAAATTTCTAAACGGTTTGAAATCGGAAGTAGAATCACATGCGGCGTGTCAGCTCGACATACTTGTAAATAAAGAAGATGCTCTTAAATTAAGGTTTATAGATTTCAAAACGAAAGAGGTATTCTTAATGATAGTTTCAAAATCGTTAAACGGCGAAGAAAGAATCATAATGAACAGCGCACTTCAAAACTTCGTCAAAGAATTCACTACCGGACATGAGTAAGCCGCCCCCGTTCCATATCCAAAAACAGGGACATCGAAAGTTCACGAAATTAATGAATTATATGTTTAAGATAATATAAATATAAAAAAATATAAAAAGTAAAAAAGGGGGGAATCATGGACAATGAAAGTAACAACAATAATAATAATCATAATATCGAAGTAAATGCCGGAGAATTGAACGACATTAGTTTTTATATGGGGGGATATACGAATTTGACCGATGAACAGCTTGCATCT
>JAKASO010000070.1 GCA_021818985.1 bacterium | reverse complement strand
TCCCATATATTGGATTTATTGATAAAATCAGATTATCCTGCGTCGAAAATAGAGATAATACCTATAAATGACCGCTCTACTGATAAAACAAAAGAAATACTTGATTCTTACGCTTTAAAACATCCTCTTATAAAGCCGTTTCACAGGGAAGGCGAAAATAGGGGTAAGGCAGCTGCCCTTAACGAAGCATTGAAGATGGCTAAGGGTGAAATAATACTGGTTTTTGACGCGGATTATCTTCCGGGGAAAGGCATATTAAAAGATTTGACCGCTGCCTTTAAAGACCCTAAAGTCTCTGCTGTAATGGGAAGGGTGATGCCTATCAATACCGGCAAGAATTTACTTACCCGCATGCTCGACCTGGACAGAATAGGCGGTTACCAGGTGGACCAGCAGGCAAGGTATAATCTTGGTCTTATCCCGCAATACGGCGGAACTGTGGGAGGTTTCAGAAGAGAATTGGTAATTTCTATAGGCGGATTTGACGAAAAATGTCTTGCGGAAGACACCGAACTTACATTTAATTTATTTATTAGGGGATGGCATGTAGCTTACGCCAATCGTTTGGAATGTTATGAAGAAGCGCCGGAAGAATGGAAGGTAAGGGCAAACCAGATTAAAAGGTGGTCGAGAGGACATAACAGGGTTATGTTTAAATATATTATGCCAGTTATAACAACAAAATATTTGAATTTTTATCAAAAATTAGACGGGGTCCTTTTACTTTTTGTATATTTAATTCCATTTATTATTTTATTGGGCATATTGGATTCTATTATATTATTTTTTCTGGGTGAGATGAATATAGTAAACTATGCAATTATATATTTATTAATAGGCATGTATATAAGTTTTGGAAGTTTCGCTCCTTTTTACGAGATAGGAACCGGCGCTTTTTTAGATAGAACCTCATATAGAATACGCCTATTGCCTTTTTTCTTTTTCTTTTTTGTTTTTAATATGTGGTTTATCTCGCAGGGTTTTATAGAATCAGTTATTGATATTATAAGCCTTAGAAAGATTACATGGCATAAGACAAAACGCTACAGGAAAGAGACGC
The DNA here is from genome assembly GCA_021818985.1 of bacterium. Classification (GTDB taxonomy): domain Bacteria; phylum SZUA-79; class SZUA-79; order Acidulodesulfobacterales; family Acidulodesulfobacteraceae; genus JAKASO01. Next base: position 2,369 of record JAKASO010000070.1, on the reverse strand, counting down.
TGGAGGCAAAATGAATTTTATTGTATTAATTTTAATATACGCATTTTTTATCTTTTTACCTTTTCTTCCAGGCACGATAGAGCTTTTAGCGCCAACGGACAATAAACCTCTGTCTGTAAAAATGGACTATTCCAGAAACGCACGTTATTTTGGATGGTCGTTCAGGAAAATCTTGAAAGATTCCCTTAAAAAAACTGAATTTAAAAATAACACAGCAGAAATACGATTATCTTCCGGTTTAGAAAAGATAGAAATGATGTACTCCGATTTTGATTCCGATAAAAAAAATTTAGACCATATTCTGTTCATATCAGGCAATTTAATTACCGAATACGCTAATAATTTTAATAAAGAAATTTACGTGGAAGGTAATGCGTCGTTTAGACACAATAATATTATTCGTGCGGCAGCAGTAAATAAAGATGTAGAAATAAGCGGAAACTCAAAAATAATAAGGTGGCTTGATGTTAATGGCGGGATTAGAGCCGGGGAAAATACTTATCTTGGAATAAGCGCCTCTTGCGGAGAAACCTTCCAATTGTCAAAAGGCTGTACATTCAGACGTCTTTTCGGTCATCCTATTTTAACATTGAAAGACTCATCCTCGGTTGATTACGGCTTAACGGATAGCGAAAGGATGGATATTAACAATACATCCATTTCAACCTACTTTAATGAAATAATAAATGATGATATAATATATGATGAACCTACTGTAATAAACGGCAACCTTATAACAAACGGGAAACTGGAGATAAATAACGAATTTACTATAAACGGCAGTATAAAGGCAAGCGGAAATATAACTATAAAAACCGTAAAAAATGTTAATATTTTAGGCAATATAATATCCGATAGCATAATAAGAATGGCGGGCAATATAAAAGTCGATGGAAATATATTTTCCCAGGAAGAGATTGGCCTGGAAGGCGTAGATGTAGGAAATATTAATGAAATCAAGTCGGTAATAGCAAAAAAGAAATTGACGCTTGGTAAAAATGTTACGATTTACGGGTTTGTTCTTACGGAAGGGATAGGAACCGTCGTGTAGTTGCCCGCTTCCCAAAAAAATTAAAATTACTGTGCAGGATATAGATATGCGGCAACAATTGAAAAAATATTTTTAAAATCGTTTTGTGCAGAGGAAAAAGAGGATGAAAAGAACAACGGTTATATTTATATTTATCTTAATTTTAACAATATTGATTGCGGCACCCATTGTTTATTACGGCTTTAATCGGCTTGAAAAATACAAGAGTTTTTCCAGGAATAAAAACATAAGAGTTTTTTTGGTATACGGTCAGTCGCTGACCCCTTACGGCACATCCATTTTATCGGCTTACAAAAGCGTTTTGCAGGAAGAAGGGGTGCCCTTCAAAGTGATAAGTTATTCCGACCTTATATCTTTTGACCCTAAATCTTTAAGTAAAAACATTCCTGCAGTTATATTTCCGGATGAGGCAGATGAGGAATTCCCCTCTCCTATGGATTCTTCCATAAAATTCTGGGCTGAAAACTATTTAAAAAATGGAGGCAACATTGCGGTAGTGTATAATGTCGGAATAAAAAATAAAGGAAACCTTTATCTAAAAAAGGGAGTGTTTTCAAATATTATAGGTCTGAATTATGAGCTCTACAGCAAAAAAAGAAATAAGTCCTATGTAGAAGCTTTCCTAAGGTTTAAGAGTAAGGGCAGTATGAATTTTTTTCAGATATCCAAAGGGGATACGATGCATAGATTTTTAAGCGGTTACAAATATGGACATCTTATTTTTCCGATGGCAAAAACAGGCGGATTAAAACTGAACGATAAAGATATATACGCCTATGGCGTGGAAAAAAACGGTAAGAAATTTCCCGCCCTTGTATTGCGGCCTTATGGCAAAGGGCACATTTTATATTCCGATGTGCCGTTAGGTTATCTCAAAGGATATGCCTCAAGCGGAATGCTAATAAAGGCTTTTTTAAGAACGTTCCTATTCAAAGTCGCAAAGATGCCGCACTTGGTTTACACGCCTTATGGAAAGGGCGGACTGATTGTAAACTGGCATATAGAAAACTATCTTGTCAGTAAAAGCGTTCCATATATGATAAAGAACCATATTGTTAGAAAAAACCTGAAATTTTCGTTTGACATATCGGCAGGGAGCTTCGAAGATCACCCTGGAGACGGAAGAGGCGTCGATGCATGCGGAAAAAACAGACCATATATTAAGATGTTATTACCCTACGGAACGATAGGCACAGATGGCGGGTGGACCCATAATTATTGGTATAGGCAGGTTTTAAGTGGAAAATTGAATGAAATGCAGAGGTATGATCTTATAAAAAAAAATAACAATTGCTTACAAAGCATATCGGGTTATAAA
>JAKASO010000069.1 GCA_021818985.1 bacterium | reverse complement strand
AAATTAAGTTTATCTATTAAATCAGAAATTAATTTTATCCCTGCAAAAGGGGTGTATTTATTTTTACCTTTTTGTATGATATAATTCATCATATTAGTTAACCTCCTGGGTTAGTTATTTTTTTTGTTTGAATATCAATAATTATAACATATTCAGAAGGTTTTTTATATTTCTATCGCAGATAAAAAATTCAGCCATTTTAGAATTTCATACTTATGCGTATAGTTGTATTAGGCACGAGAGGTTTTCCCGATGTTCAAGGCGGGGTCGAAAAGCACTGCGAAGAGCTTTATCCAAGACTTGCTGCCCTTGGATTAGATGTAATAGTTATAACGAGAAAAAATTATATTAAGGAAAAAATAGACGATTTTAGCGGAGTGAGGTTCGTTCACCTTTTTTCTCCAAAATTGAAAAGTTTGGAGGCAATAAGTCATACCTTTTTAGCTTTGTTTAAATTAAAAAAATTAAAACCGGATATAGTTCATGTTCATTCGATAGGCCCGTCCCTTTTAATTCCTTTAATTAAGCTATTTCGGTATAAAGTAGTTATGACTCATCACGGTCCCGATTATATGAGGAAAAAATGGGGAATCGCGGCAAAATTTGCCTTAAGACTTGGCGAGAGGAATGCAATGAAATACTCGGATAAAGTAATAGTTATAGCCAAATGGATTCAGGATTATATAGAAAAAAAATATAACAGGCGCTCTTATTTTATTCCGAACGGCGTAGCATTGGCAGATATAAAAGTCTATGGTGCAGGCAATAGCCCTCTTTTTGAAAAGTTTAACATTAAGCCCGGAAAATATATTTTTACCGCCGCGAGGTTTGTTCCGGAAAAGGGATTAGATGATTTGATTAATGCTTACGGGCTAATCGCCGGTCCTGAGTTTAAACTCGTAATAGCCGGAGATGCCGACCATAAAACAAGTTATTCTAGAATGCTTAAGAATCTGGCAAATAGAACCGAAGGTGTGGCACTTACCGGAATTTTGCATAAAGAAGACATTTATAAACTATACGCAAATGCGGCGTTATTTGTTTTACCTTCATATTATGAGGGATTTCCCATATCTCTTTTAGAGGCTTTAAGTTTTGGAATACCTGTTTTAGTAAGTGATATTGCGGCGCATAAAGAGATTTTACTTCCGGATTTTAGGTATTTTCGCACGAATAATATTCGGGAATTATCAAAAAAGATTGAAGAATGTTTTAAAAAAGGCATCGACGAAAACGAGAAGGACAAATATATAAATCTAATTAAAACTTATTACAACTGGGATATAATTGCGGAGAAAACCCTAAGCGTTTATAGGGAGTGCGTCGGTGATTGATATTTTGTTATCGGCCTATAACGGGGAAGCATTTTTGAAAGAACAGCTGGATTCCATTTTAAATCAAACTTATAAGGATTTTAAGCTTATTATAAGGGACGACGGTTCAACCGACTCAACCGTAGATATTATAATGGATTATACCCGCAAATATCCTTCAAAGATAATTTATATTAACAACGGGGATGCCGGCAGAAATAACAGCGGGAACGAAAGCGAAAAAGGTCATCTCGGTTTTAATTTAAGTTATAATGAACTTTTGGGATATTCGACCGCCGATTATGTTATGTTTTCAGATCAGGATGACGTATGGCTGCATAGAAAAATAGAACTAAGCTTCGAAAGAATTAAAGAGCTTGAAAAAAGGTTTCCCGATAAACCTGTGCTGGTCCATTCGGATTTGACCGTTGTAAACAAAGATTTAAAAATTATAAGAAATTCTTTTTTTAAGCATATAGGAATAAACCAGTTTAAAAACTCATTAAACAGGTTGATTATGCAAAATACCGTTACGGGATGCGCTGTGATAATGAATAAAAACCTTATTAATATTGCAATGCCTATAAGCGAAGAAGTTTTTTTTTACGACCACTGGTTTGCGCTTGTTGCAAAAATATTTGGCATTATAGATGTCATAAACGAACCACTGATTTTATACCGCCAGCATGGTTCGAACGTTATAGGGGCAGGAGCGAGTAATATTCAAAAACTTCTTAACAAGGTAGGCATCGTAAAGGATTTATACAGGCAGGGATGTTTACTGTATAAGAGGTATTATGACTATAACAGCTATAAGGATAGGGGCTTAAAAAATAATGATAAAATAATTCTAAGAAATTTTATAGAGATAGGAAACGCAAATCCGATAAAGAGGCTTTATATAATCTTTAAATATAAATTTTTAAGGCAGGGGTTTAAAAGAAATATGGGTTTTTTGCTATATGTGATATTTTTTATGTGTTAGCCCCCTAATTGACTAGAATAAAAGACGAGCTTTTAAAAAAACTCTGCTCAGAAATCGGACAAGGTCGAATTAGCGGATAAGCTCAAAGAAAACATAACAAAAGTTCTAAAATATATCGTTATCAGAATTGTAAATATTTTTAAATATGGCGAGACCGCCGGAATTGTTTAATCTGCAAGGGCTGGGGAGAGAGGGGGGTGATTTTAAAAGCATTGTTTTCCGTTATTTTTCCTTGCAAATATTTAAAATATTTTATATATATATATTTAATCGGCGATTACTGTAATTAATCAGATTAATATTAATAAAATTGCAATAGTTTAGTATAAATTGATATAAGTAAATAATGGGTAAAAGTAAAATCTTCGAAGGATTCAGGGTATTAGTCAAATACAAATATCTTATATGGATACTATCTCTAAAAGAGCTTAAAATCCAATACAGAGGGTCGTATCTGGGTTTTTTCTGGTCTTTAATGAACCCGCTTTTGCTTCTTATAATTTACACTTTTCTGTATGTAGTGGTGTTCCATAATCCCGTAAAAACATATACGGTTTATTTATTCTGCGGACTTTTGCCGTACTCGTGGCTTCAAAGTTCCATTATTATAGGAACAAGTTCTATATCAAACGCTAGCAGTCTTGTTTCCAAATCACTTCTGCCCCCCGAAATTATAGTGTTTTCTAAAATAGGTGCCAACTTTTTAAATTTCATCCTTTCCCTTCCCGTTCTTATTATATTTATTTTATTATTCAGGGTCCGCATCGGATTTCCGCTCGTTTATTTTCCGTTGCTAATAATAATAGAGTTTTTTCTTACCTCCGGCATTACATTATTTTTATCGGCACTCAATGTTTTTTACAGGGATATACAGTTTATCATTATGAATTTAATGATGTTTTTGTTTTTCTCCATGCCAATTATGTATTTCGATAACAACCTTCCTTTAAAAATCAGACATATTATATATATAAATCCTATCGCATACCTCATGAAATGCTTTCAGAGTATCTTTTATTTCAATATATTTCCGCGTCCTTATTACGTATCGGTGGTTTTATTGATTTCGCTGTTATTTTATGTTATAGGATATTCGTATTTTGCTTCAAGGAAGGAGCTTTTCAGTGAGTTCGTATAATTCAGGGTATGCAATAGAGGTTGAAAACATAACCAAAGTCT
>JAKASO010000068.1 GCA_021818985.1 bacterium | reverse complement strand
ATTTTTAGGCTTGCGTAAGAACAATCGCCGTTTCTGACAAGTTCTGCAAAATATGACGAGAGTTCTTTATCCCATTTCGTTAATCCTGCTTCTGTGGTATCAGAAGCAGATAATAGTCCAAGCCTGCTTAAAATAGGTTTAACCGTAGCATACCAAAACCCGCGAAGGCTCCTATCATAATTTATAGATAAAAACTTTTTTTCGTTCATAATTATAGAGCGCATTAAAACTGATTTTTTAAGACCGCCGAAGATTTTTAAAAGCTCGTCGTCGCTTAATTCCTTAACGTTTTTATCTATTTCAATATATTTCTTCATTCTTAATCTTTTAAATTTATATGGGGATTTGCTAATATCTTTAGCGCCTTAAATTCTTAATTTTTTATTTATCCGGTAGTAAATATTTAAATTATCACTACCATTGTTACTACTGCTTAGAATTAAATGCCTATCTAATATATAAATATATTTTAAATATATTTATATATTTATTACTACCGTACTAATCCTCACTCATTATTGAGATTAAAGCTACCAGTAGTAAAGTAGTAATAAAATATAAATATTGTTAAGAAAAAATATTTTTTATTTCTCGGATTCCGCATTTTCTAAATTACATGCTATATATTTTAAAATCATTACTACGTGGGAACATGTCTCCTCAATGCTATAAAATATTAGGGTTTAATGGCATAATCCCAGTAGTAATTTTATTACTACATGGAGATTTAATCTGCATTATTAAATTTAAAACAATAACAACGAACCGGATTTCCGTCTATTTTTTTTTGCGTTGTAAATTTTCCCTTGGAATCTCCTGATACTAATATACCTTTTTGTTTTAGCAATTCAATTAGCCTTTTTTGTTCGAACTTATATTCCTTGCAGAGTGATTCAACTGCTTTATTTGTGTAGAAATATAAAATATGATTATCATCGCTTGTACATTTACTTTCGATTTGCCCGATAATTCCTGCAAGAGGTTTGCGATAATTATCCTCCTTTTTTTTCTCTTGAATTTTATTCAGGAACCGTCCTGATGTCATCGCGAATTCCTTTATGGAGTTTTGATATTTTTCATATTCATTCAAAACATTATCTTGGAAATCTGATATATTTTCATTTAAAATTGTTGTTGCAACGTTTTTAAATTCCTCAATATTAGAGTTAATATTTAAAATATTTTTTGAGAATAAATCGCGGCATATGTAGATTAGCGATATAATATCTTGCTTGCCGCCGCATTGTATATTATTTTCGTTTTGAATCTGCATGAAAATCATTTTAATCATATCTAAATTATTTTTAATAAAAACAACCCATAGCGGCAAGACATGTCCATAGGTTTTACTGATTTCATTTACAATCTCTGCATAATTTGCGTTATTAAACAATTTAACCTTATCGTTTATTTCGAGAACTCTGCGATAAATGCCTAAATTTGCCTTTTGCGTGGAATTATCCGACAAAACAGATGATATAGAACGTTCTGAAGTAATAAATAAAAGTCCGCGAGAAATACTGGTTTCCCTGAGTTGTAAATTTTTTTGGCTGCGGGTTCTGCCAATGCCGCTCTGAAAACCATAAATAATATTAACGAGTGAATTATTTATCTTTTCTGCAGTGTTGTTTGCAGTCTCTAATTCGTCGAGCAATATAGGAAAATCTAAAAATTTATAAAATAATATCTCGGCTCCGACCGTTGTAGAATTAAGAATATGCTTTAATCTATCAGGGTTTCCGAACATCGATAACATAATTTGATTGGCAATCGTTTTACCGGTTCCAGTCCTGCCACTCGTAAATACTACAAAATTGTTTAAATTTAAAGGTTTTACTAATAGTGAGGCAAGTCCTGCGGAAATTATAAAAGATGCGCCTATATGGTTAAGGAAAATACGCCTCAAGAAATCAATTTGTTTTTCCGAATCTCCTGACCTTTGGATTTTCAAGTTAATATCATTTGTAAACAAAATATTACTATCGATGTTAACGGTAGGCGCTAAGTATTTGTTTGTTTTATCATCGTATCCGATATGGTCATATTCATTTATTTCTGAGATTTTTGAGTCATTTATATCCAAAAAAATTTTAATAAACTTTGAGATTTTTTTCGCCTCATCTGCTAAAACGAAAATTCCATTTTCGTTGAACGTTTTTGCTAACTCCTTGCCGTCCCCGATTATATTTGCATCAGCCTTAAATTCCTTATCATTGAATTTTAAATTTAAAAACGTATTGTTTTTTGCATGAATAATTTTATCAACGATAAAATAGTCGCAAATATCGACTGTTACTGTTTGCCACATCATCGCCGCTGAAAATGATAATTTATTACCGTTTTTTCCAAAACCGGAAGGCATAATATATCCATCTACAATTAGCTGTTCCTTTTTACGTTCTTTTGTTTCCTGTCGTAAATATTCTTTTAATGCCGTTCTTGTAATTCCTATTTTTGTAATTGATGAAATTAGCTTTAATGCGGGAAACTCAACCGCTTTGCCGGGTTCAAAATTAAGTTCTCGCAAAGAATACATTAAACTGTCTGAAAATTCCTGGAATTTCTCAATAAAACTTAATATCGGAAGAGCTTTTGCTTTAATTTCTGATATGTCACCACCAGCTGCCAGATAATCGTCTATGCCTTTGTATTTTTCGTTCCATTGCGCGATTCTAACGACTACATTAAATTTAAGATAAAGCGTAAGCGCAAGCAGATATAGCGCGTGCCTTACATTCTGATTGCTTAAAAAATCTGAATCGAAAGCTAAGTTGAATGTCCGCCCGGGGATACAAAATTCTACAATTTCATTTTGCAGTTCCTGTATGATTTCGCCTGTTTCTTTATTTTTCCGCCTAAAGTTCCACACGCCTTGAAGTCCAATGGTGTATTCATCGCATTGCTGTATTGACAAGGCTTTTTTCTCGCCCTCGCAGATCCATATGTCTTTATTTCTTTTGCTTTGAATTTTATATGTGCTTGTCGGAATATATGGAATGGACTCTGAATCTCGAGGAGACAGGTATTTGGCATTATTCAGCGGGGGATATAATCTTAACCTATGGTAAATTATATTATCCGACTTGTCAAAATAGGGTATTTTTAATATCGAAGAAGCTTGAACTATCGACTGTTTATCGATACTTGAAAAACCAATTAAATTCTTTAAGTCATCGCTTGATCCTTCAAAAATTTCAAGTTTAGCGTCTATTATAGTTTCTTTTGCAAGTCCAGATTTTTTTAAATCAGAGATAAGCAACGCTTTTTTGCCGTCTAGAAATTCATTCTCTAACATATCCCAGTTTTCAATAATATAATTTTTCTTAAAAATTTGGGTTTGAGCTGTTTGAGCCGTTTCAGTTTGATTTTTTTCATCTATAGATATATAATTTTCATTAATCATACAGTATTTTGAGGCGGAGTTCTCATCTTCGCCTTCCCCTTCCTTTTTATAATTCTTTTCTATTTTCATTTATCTTTTTTATTTGTTGAT
>JAKASO010000005.1 GCA_021818985.1 bacterium | reverse complement strand
TTACCTTAACAATATAGATTCTCATTACATATTACATATTTTTTATCAAATAGGTGAAGTTTATAGAAGGATTTTAGGGAATACTTTTTTATATATAATATATATATTAATGTATATTATTTAATAGTATGTTATGTAATAGGGCTGCAAGCGTTGGAATAATGAACAATAAAATAAATTTTTTGATAATTTTATTATCGTGCATTATTTTATTGTTTTATGCAAATACAAATGCGCATAGCTTTCTTCTCGATGAAATAGTTGCTTCGGTAAACAATAGGTCGGTAACTCTTAATGAACTGTATTTTTTCGGTAATTTCAGGACGATCCTTTATAAAAAGCATGGCAATTTCAATGAAAAATTTAATAACAACCAGCTGAAAAGACTACTTGATATTTATATAAACAGAATACTGATATTAAACGATGAACGTGGAATTAACATTATAACTATCCGTAATTCCGCTGTAAATAATTTTATTAAAAAATTTAAAAATGAATACAGATTGAAATACAAAAATTTAAAATTTTCTAACTTTTTGGCAAGATTTGGCTATAACAACGAGCGTTTTTTTTATTTTATAAAAGACATATTAATAGAAAGAGAGTTTATCGTTAAAAGATTAAAACTTTTTTTTAATATTTCCAGAAGCAAGACGGAGGCAATAAACCTGAAAGGAAAACAGGTGGAATTGTTTGAGCGGAAAGAATTGACGGCAGATTTAAAAAATTGGATAAAAAGATTAAGAAAGAATGCGAAAATAGATATAATCAGCAAAAATTTTTAGAAATCGTATTGCATTATTGCATCGTAATCAATATATGATATATGTATGAAATTAAAGTTATAGCCGGTTTTTCATCGGCTCATGCCCTAAGGGGATATAACGGTAAATGCGAGAATATACATGGGCACAACTGGCAAGTCGAGGCGATCGTTTTTTCGGAATCCGTCAATGAAATAGGAATCTCTATTGATTTTAAAGAGCTTAAACAATATGTTAATAAAATTATGGAGTATTTTGACCATAAATTTATTAATGAACTTCCTTATTTTGAAAAGTTAAATCCGTCTGCCGAAAATATTGCAAAATATATTTATGAGGAACTTGAAAGGACATTAAAGGTCAGACGGGAAGGCGCCCCCGGCATTAGAAGGATAAACGTTTATGAGACCCCCTCTTCTATGGCGTCGTATTACAGGTAATAACTGTATTGTTGTATTATAATTCATACCTATCTGCCTTTCAGACAACTTAACGGGTTGACATTAAGTTAACAATATTATATTGTAATTATATATCATATCAATTAAGATTTTATTCTGGCAAGTTTTCATCTGAATTGCCAAATTACCGAATCTATTATGATGTAAGTGTGGAGTTTTGGCTTTTTAGCTACGGCGGCATAGCCAAGCGGTAAGGCAGAGGTCTGCAAAACCTCTATTCCCCGGTTCAAATCCGGGTGCCGCCTCCATTTATTTTTCTAATGGAAAATGGAAATCATGTATGGATTGTTTTATTGTTGATGAGGCAATAGAGGCAGATATATGTATGAAATAATCGAAAAAAAAAATCTTGGAGAAGGGATGAACGTTTATAAGATAAATGTTCCTGATGTTGCGGCAAAAGCACGGCCCGGCCAGTTTGTAGTATTAAGGGTTCATGAAAAAGGTGAAAGGATACCGATCACGATAGCAGGTAACGATGAAATTAATGGATCTATTACTATATTGGTCCAAACAGTTGGAAAGACCACTCATTTACTCAGTGAATTAAGCGCGGGAAATAAATTGGCGGACGTGGTTGGACCGCTTGGTATTCCATCTGAGATTGATAATTTTGGCACGGTTATTTGCATGGGCGGAGGGTTCGGGATTGCAGCTTTACATCCTATTGCAAAAGCCTTAAAAGAACACGGCAATCATATTATTTCCATAATAGGAGCAAGGCGAAAAGACCTTCTGCTTATGGAAAGCGAGATGAAAGAGGCAAGTTCTGAACTGTTAGTGGCGACAGATGACGGCAGTTACGGGGCTAAAGGGTTTGTTACGGACGTTTTAAAAAAATTAGTTGTTGACAATAAGCGTATCATAAACAGGGTTATTGCTATCGGTCCCGTTCCAATGATGAAAGCCGTCAGCGATTTTACTAAAAGCTATAATATAAAGACTATAGTGAGCTTAAATCCCATAATGATAGACGGTAGCGGGATGTGCGGAGCTTGCAGGGTGCTAGTGGGAGGCAAAACGAAATTCGCCTGCGTTGACGGGCCGGATTTTGACGCTCACGAGGTTGATTTTGAAAATCTGGTCAACAGGCAGAGATTTTATAAAGAAGAAGAGAAGGCTGCTTACGAGTGCCACATGAAACAGCATCATAGTAATATGTAAGTAATATATAAAAATATAAATTATAAACGGCCGGTTAAGTTGATATGGAAAACATAAATAAGAATTTACAAAGCGATGCTACAGTTAAGGAAGGCAAGCTAAGCACCAAAGAGAGGCTTCAAATTAAGCGTCATGAAATGCCTATGCAGGATCCTCAGGAAAGAATAAAAAATTTTAACGAGGTACCGTTTGGATATTCCCCGGAAGAAGCAATAGAAGAGGCTAAAAGATGTATTCAGTGTAAAAGCGAAGTGCCCGAATGTGTAAAAGGGTGCCCTGTAAATATTGATATCCTTGGTTTTATAAACCTTATTGAGAAAGGCGATTTTTTAGCTGCCGCTAAAAAGATTAAAGAGACTAATTCCCTTCCCGCAATATGCGGAAGGGTATGTCCGCAGGAAGACCAATGTGAAAAATTATGCGTGATTGGTAGAAGAAAAGATACTCCATCTGTTGCAATAGGAAACCTCGAGAGATTTGTGGCCGATTATAAAGCAAAATACGGTAATTTGCATTTTGAAGTTAATAGTTTCATTAATCCCGGTAAAAATAAAAAAGTTGCTATCGTCGGCGGAGGTCCGGCAGGTCTTGCCACGGCAGGCGATCTGCGTAAAATGGGTTATGGCGTGACTATTTACGAAGCTCTCCATGAAATAGGCGGGGTTTTAATGTACGGCATTCCCGAATTCAGGCTTCCTAAGGATATTCTTTTAAGGGAACTTCAAATTTTAAAAGATATGGGGGTCGAAGTTATTACTAATGCCGTGGTGGGAAAGACGGTTACCGTTGACGAACTTCTTAATAAAAAGGGTTATAGCGCTGTTTTTATCGGGACCGGTGCAGGAACTCCCAAATTTTTGAATATACCGGGGGAAGAACTCAACGGGGTTTACTCAGCAAACGAGTTCTTAACGCGGGTAAATCTTATGCGGGCATACAATAAAAACGAGTATGATACGCCGATAAAATCCTGCGGAAATACCTTTGTCGTTTTTGGAGCCGGCAATACCGCTATGGATGCTGTAAGAACAGCTTTAAGATTAGGTTATCATGATGCAAGGATATTTTACAGAAGATCGCGCAAGGAAATGACAGCCCGTCTTGAAGAAATACATCATGCCGAACAGGAAGGGGTTAAATTTGACTTTTTGGTAAATCCAGTAAGATTTATCGGTGACGAAAACCAGAACGTCAAGCAGGTTGAGTGTTTAAAAATGGAGCTTGGAGAGCCGGACGAAAGCGGCAGAAGAAGGCCTGTTCCTATTAAAGGTTCCGAATTTACAACCGATATCGAAGGTGCCGTTATTGCTATCGGAACCAACGCAAACCCTATCGTTCCGCAATCTACTCCAGGAATGGAGTTGAATAAATGGGGGTATATTATTGCAAATGAAGAAACAGGCAAAACTACAAAAAAAGGGGTATTTGCCGGCGGCGATATAGTTACAGGCGCTGCAACGGTCATTCTTGCAATGGGCGCTGGTAAAAAAGCGGCAGCTTCGATAGACGAATATTTAAAGATAGGAATATGGTAGCGAAATTTTGAATTGTTGCCGGGGTGGCGGAAGTGGTAGACGCAAGGGACTTAAAATCCCTCGGAACTTAGTTCCGTGCCGGTTCGATTCCGGCCCTCGGCACCATATTTGATATGGAAAATATAGCAGATATTATTAAGAAAATTGAATTAATTTTAGATGAAGCATCTCGCTTGCTGAACGGTTCTAAAGATTTAAATGAATTGGACTTTCAATTTAAAATTTTTGCCGGCAAAAAAGGAAAAATTACCGAAATATTGCATAATATCCATTCTTTTGCTCCAGAAGAGAAAAAAATTATAGGCTCTAAATCCAATGAAATTAAGAATAAGATTGAAGAAATTTACCTAAGCAAAAAAAATAAGCTGATAAGTATAGAACGGAGCAGGCCTTTAAGTGAAAATAAAATTGATTTGACAATTCCGGGTGCCAGTTTCGAATCCCCTCACAAACATCCCATAACAGCCGTTCTTGAAGAAACGGTCAATTTTTTCATGTCAATGGGTTTTGAAGTAGTCGAAGGTCCGGAAATCGAAACGACATATTACAATTTCGATGCCTTAAATATTCCCGCAAATCATCCGGCAAGAGATATTTGGGATACATTTTATCTTTTAAACGGACTAGTTCCGCGAACCCATACTTCGAGCGTTCAGGTTAGAACAATGGAGAAAAAATCCCCTCCGTTTAGAGTCATAGCCCCCGGTAGATGTTATCGCTATGAATCTGTAGATGCGACGCATCTTTTTATGTTCAATCAAATTGAAGGGCTTTTTGTGGATAAAACTGTCAGGCTTAGCGATCTTAAAGGAATTCTTGAAGCCACAGTGAAATATATTTTAGGGGCGAAAAAAACAAGATTCAGGCCTGCATTCTATCCTTTTGTGGAACCGGGTCTCGATCTCGATATCGAATGTGTATTCTGCGGCGGCAAAGGTTGCAATATATGCAAATCCACAGGGTGGATCGAAGTTATTCCCTGTGGGATGGTTCATCCGCAAGTTTTTAAATATGTTGGGATCGATCCGGAAAAATACCGCGGTTTTGCTTTTGGCATGGGTTTTGATAGAGTGGTAATGTTGAAATACAATATAAACGATTTAAGATTATTATATCAGGGCAATATTGACATATTAAGCCAGTTTTAATGTTCACGGAAACTCTATAAGGTAATTAAGGTAATTCACAGAAACTCTGATTTTTTGCCGGAATAGCTGATATATATCCGTTGTTTGGCTCTTGATATTGCCACATAAAATAATCTTCTTTCTTCTTCCAATAAATTTTCAATATTTTCAATATTTGAACTCTTGTTGCGATCAAATAAAAAATTCAGCGGGTGAGTTGTATTTCTATCCCTTTTTATACTTAAGTAGCTGTTATAGTGCGGAATATTGCCGCTCGAAGCATTTATTATAAAAACAGTATCAAATTCCATTCCTTTAGCCTTATGTATCGTTCCGATGAACCAGTTCTTGTTTTCAGGGCAGTTTTTAAGGATGCCGCCTTCCCATTTTATCTTAAAAAGGTTTAAGTAACGTTTTTCTTCATTTTTTGTGCGCATAAGGATCGCAGTGTTTTGCCCTGAGTTTACAGAATCGGCAAAAGATATTATTGTTGAATTTTCTTCGGCAAGGCTGTTTTTGAATTTTTTTATCTTTATAATGCCGGTTTTAACGCTGGCTTTAAAAGATGGGTTTATAGAATTATTGGTCTGCGAGCGTGGCGGAAGCATATTTTTAGAAAATCTGAATTTTATTCGGGAGACTATGGAGTTTGAAAAATCTATTATATCCGCATTAGACCTGTAATTAGTTTGTAATACAAATAACTTTCCGGAAGGAAAAAAATGATCGAAGGTTAGTAGATTTAGCGGATTTCCGCCATTAAAACTATATATTGATTGATCGTCATCCCCGGCAAACATGATATTTCCTCTTCCGTGGTCAAGTTTTTTCACAATGACGTCGCTTAAAAAATCAAGGTCCTGATATTCATCAATGAGAATATATTTATAGCGTCCCGCGATCTCTCTTACCGTCCCTTCGTTTTTCAAAAGTTTTATGCATAATTTTATGATATCGTAAAATTTTAATTTTGTTTCATGTATATCAGAGCCGTTTGAGAAAAGGCTGTCATATTTTATTCCATATATGCCCGTTTCGTCATCGGGTTCAATTGCTGGAATTACACTAAGACCAAGTTTTTTATAAAATTCTTTAATAAGCGAATAAAAAAAACTGTGATATGTCTGTATTTTAAGATTTTTATGAACAACCGAATTTTTTACCCCTTTTATATTTAAGCTGCTTAAAATGCGTTGTTTTATTTCGGCAACGGCGTTATTGGTAAATGTAAGGACAAGTATCTCATAAGGCGATGTAAAATTTGTAAGATGAAGGAATTTATTAACTATTAATCCGGTTTTGCCGGAACCGGCGCCGGCTATTATAAGGCTGGGAAAACACACCTCTTTTTTTGCCATATTTTGCACCGGACTAAGATTGCCCCGGTTGTTAGATTTTAATTCAGGCGTTTTTTTATTTATAATGTTCAGATGCGGATAAAAAGTTTTCCTTTCTTTTTTGAAATACGATGGATATATCAGCATTTTGTTAATAATGGCAGCCGGGTCAAAATATAATTCGCAGGAGGTTGTCCATAACATTATCCTCTTTTTATTGACAACCTTACAAAGGCGCGGGGGGAATTTCTTTAACGGCAGTATTTTTAAAAATATTTCTATATACTTATCATTGTGCTTATTATTTCCGTTTGAGAATAAAAGCCCTACTTCCGTTTCAGCATTATCACAAAAAGAAAATTCTTTAATTTTAGCAAGGTTTATAATCTCATATACCGATCTTGCATAAGGAATATTGCTATCCGTTAATAACCTTGTGGCAGAGAAGTACTTAAGCCTTAATTTAAAAATTTCTATGATGCAGGATTTTCCGGTATCATATTTAAAAATATCCATGATGTTATTATATATATCGTCAAGCCGGCAATTTATGGATATAACAGGGCATACAGCGACCTTGCTGTAAAGAAAATTATCCAAAAGGTAGTTAAAAATTAAAGCCTCGTTGAAACTGCCTATCCCGATATCTTCAAAGATCAAAATCCCAGGTTTAATAAACGCTTTGAAGTACCGTTCAAATTGAAAATTAAGCGGCTTGTTATTATGGCTGGAAAAAAAATTTAAACTTATCTTTTCGCTTACCTCTTTAAACGATAACATATTTAAAAAATTTGCGAATCCCGTCTTATTTAGGCGTGTTATAAGTTCATCTTTCTCATTTTTCCCGTTTAAAACGACCCCGGTGTAATTAGACAGATTAAAATTGAAATTTTTACAATAAAGATTTATCATAAAGTAAGAACTATGTGCCAGATTAAAAATATTTCTTGCATAAACATTGATGAAAGGTCTGAAGTTTTCTATATTGGACAGTATCTTCCAAAAAATAGAGGCATAAAAGATGCCTTTTCCGATCTTATCATAAGATATAAAAAGGGCGATTTTTTAGCTGTCAGTTATTTTGAGAGTTTAGTTGCAAAAATTATATATAATTATTTCTGGTTTTGTGATATAATTTTGCCAATCCCTCCAAGTACATCCATGCTAGATATTTATCCGAACAAAATACTCTGTTCTTCGCTTAGTTCTTTAAATATTATACCTTTCGAAGACGGCATTTTAAAACGTCAAAAAGGGGTTCGGGCTTTTCATTTAACAAGTAAAAGAAATGCTCTAAGAGTTAAGGACTCGATTATTATAACCGATCAGGAGGCTGTAAAAAACAAAAATATTCTTTTATTCGACGATATTATAACATCGGGGAACACATCGGAAATAATTAAAGATATGCTTTTAAAAAATGGAGCAAGATCTGTTATTAGGTTTTTTCTTGCAAAGACGGTTTAAGGAGCAAAAAGAATATTTTATGGATAAAATATTTTATGGATGAAATAATATGCACCCTTGCTTTAAAAAATATTCCGGGGATAAAAGATTCCCATATTTTTCTTTTGTTAAATCATTTTAACAATCCGTGCGATATTTTTAATGCCACAAAAGCCGAATTATTAGAGGCGGGACTTAAACAGGATCACATAGAGATCTTAAAAAATTCAAGGATTGCAAGGACTGCATTTTTTGATGCTATTAATGAAATTGAAGAAGCGGGTAAAAATAATATTAAAATTATAACATTTAAGTCTCCTTTCTATCCTTCAAATCTTTTACTTGTAAAAAACAGGCCGCCGGTTTTATATTATATGGGGGTATTGAAAGAGAATCTTAAATTTGCCGTTGCCGTGATAGGTCAGAGAATGCCGCCGGAATATGCAGGCGAATTGGCAGAAAGGATAACTAATTATATTGGTTTATCCGGTTTTTCTATAATTAGCGGACTTGCGGCAGGGATAGACACGATAGCACACAAAACCGCGCTTAATTACGGTGTATATACCGCCGCCTTTATAGGCTCCGGGCTTTTAGAACTGGTATATCCACCTGAAAATAAAGAACTTCTTCAGGAAGTCGTCTTAAAAAAAGGCGCTGTAATATCGGAGCTTTCACTTTATAGTAAATTATCCTCCAAATATTTAGTTGCAAGGGACAGGCTTCAAAGCGGGTCAAGTCTGGCGGTATTTGCGGTTTCCTCCCCCGTTTCCGGTGGAACTATGAAGACATGCGGTTTTGCAATGAAACAGAAAAGGCCGGTATTTATACCGGATTACCCGCCGGCTTTGATGGACGACCATGCAAATCTTGGACTTAAATCACTTATAAATAAGCCGGGGGTTGTTAAATTTAATGTAAACAATATAGATTTAAACAATATAATAGACGAGATCAGGATAATATATAACGACCTGTACGGAGAAAAAACAGATAAAACGGGATTGCCACTTACACAACTTAAACTGTTTGAATAATGCGATAAGCCCTTACTTTGCCTTATTTTATTTGTTTGGCGAAAAGGGTAATTACGAATAAAATTTTAAAATACCGGAGGAAAGCTTGAAAGTTAGCTTAAACTGGCTTAAAGAATACATTGATTTTAGCGGAAAAGAACAGTCAGTTCCATCTCTTTTTAACAACCGGACCATGGAAGTTGAAAAGATAATCTCTTACGGAGATAAAAAGAACTCATTCGAAAAGATTATAGTGGGTGAGGTTAAGATGATTTCCCCTCATCTGCAAAACCAGAATTTTGCGATTGCAGAAGTCTATGCCGGAGAGAAGATCGGGTTAAAAACGGTTGTTTTCACAAAAGAAAAAGCTGAAATAAGCATAGGTGAAAAGCCGCTCATTGCTACAAAAGGGGCTGTATTTGAAGATGGTTTAAAGATAAGGGAAAAATCTATTGTCGGAATTGTATCGGAAGCGGCATTTTGTTCTGAAAAAGAGCTGGGGTTGTCTCAAAATGCGTCATCCATACTGAAATTTCCTCTTGAACCTGTCGGGAAGAGCGCTTTCGAGATCTTTGAATTAAATGATATCGTCCTTGAGTTCGATCTTGAACCCAACAGGCCGGACCTGTTTGGGATAGAAGGTTTTGCTTACGAACTGTCGGCTATACTGGATCGTGATATTAAATTTCCTCCGGTAGACGGCACTCTTGAATTAATACAGGGATTATCTTATTCAAAAGATCCTGGTGCGTTAAAAGTCAATGTAGAAAGTAAAGACTTGATTCCGGCATATATAGCCGTTCTAATTGATAATATAAAAATAAGAGAATCAAACTCGAAAATTAAGAATAAGCTTATAAAATCCGGCATCAGGCCCGTGAACAATATTGTTGATTTAACCAACCTTGTAATGATCGAGTTGTCTCAGCCTTTACACGTATTCGACAGATCCAAATTACATAACGGCAATATCTTTGCGAAAGCCGCAAAAGGCGGCGAACCACTAATCACACTTGACGGGAAGGAAAGAAAGCTTTCCGAAGGCGATATAATAATAGCCGATGAAAAGCATATTATTGCCATTGCAGGTATTATGGGCGGAAAAGACAGTATGGTGGATGAGAATTCGACGTCTATAATCGTGGAATCAGCAAATTTTAATATGTTTAATATAAGAAAAACTTCAAGACTCCTATCCGTAAGGACGGATGCTTCGACAAGGTTTGAAAAGGGCATTAGCCCCCTTTTGACCATAAAAGGATTGAACAGGTTTATTTACTTATTAAAAGAAATTATGCCACAGGCGCGGATTATATGTCATTCTTACGATATTTTAAAGGTAAGGCAGCCCGGTAGTTTTACCATTTATTTTAATGAATTATACGATTTTCTGGGGCAGGAGATAGAAAAGAATAAAGTAGTGTCCGGACTGAGAAGATTAGGATTTGAGGTAAGCGCATCGGACGATAAAATAGAAACAGCTGCGCCATTTTTTAGAAGCGATATTAACTGCAAGATTGATATTTTTGAAGAGATTTTCAGGATTTACGGATACGAGAAGATTAAATCGTCCATGCCTTACGGGATATTAGCCCCTCCTGAAAAGAATATTAATTATGAAACCGCTAAAAACATAAAAGACCTGTTAAGGCATCTTAATTTTATCGAGATAATCACTCCTTCGTTCACCGGGAAAAAGGAACTTGATGTTATAAACGAGGATAGAAAAAAGGTTCTTGAGCTTAAAAATCCAATCTCGGTAGAATATGCCTATATGAGAACAAATTTAATCCCGGAAATTCTTAAAGCCGTTTCACAAAATTTAAAATCGCATAAATATATAAAACTGTTTGAGGTGGGGAAGGTTTATATTAACGATGCTTCAAACAGCTATCCTGTTTTAGAAAAAAATAGGGTATGCGGCGCATTATGCTCCGGAATCAAATTAGATGGGGTAAATACGGAATTTTACAGGATAAAAGGGGTCATAGAATTTTTGTTGAAAAACTTTAATATTAAAAGATTTGTATATATTAGTCCTAAAGATAATACCGGCATATTTGAGCTGAACAAGGTTCAGGAATTTCTGATAGGAAAGGTTCCGTTGGGTATATTTGGAGAGATAAAGGAAAATATACTGAAAGAATTCGACATAGATTACAAAATCGGTATTTTTGATATGGATATGGACGCCGTAAAAGAATATATATCATCTAAAAAGGTTTTTACTCCGCTTTCCAAATATCCATTGATAGAGCAAGATATTTCGATTATATCGAATAACGACACGCCGTACGGCAAAATTGAAAAATTCATAAAAGGTTTCTCCGGATTGATAAAAAATGTCAGGCTTATTGATATTTATAAAGGGAAGCAGGTAGAAAGCGGCAAGGTTGCTTATTTAATACGGTATGATGCAAGCGAGAGTTCAAGGACATTGACTATGCAGGAGGTCAATATATTAAGGGACAGTCTTATTAAAGAATTAAATAAAGAGTTCGGCATCGTTTTAAGGGGGCAGAACTAAAAAATAATTGCACTCAAGCCCAAAAACATTTATAATATTACAATATTATAATGTAAAAGCGTAAAAACTTGTATTATTTTAATTTTAATAGCTTTATTTAAAATTTATTCTGGAGATAAATCTTGTTTATAGGAGAAGCTGTAATTTTTGATATTTTTGCTTTTGTTATCGTAGTAAGCATCATAGTTCTTATACATGAATTTGGGCATTTCATCGTTGCCAAAAAAATGGGGGTAAAAGTAGAAAAATTTTCGCTGGGTTTTGGTCCAAAGATTATGGGAAGAAAATTTGGAGAGACCGAATACGTTGTTTCTGCCCTCCCGCTCGGAGGCTATGTAAAAATGCTTGGGGAAGATTCTGATGAAAAGCTTTCTCCCGAGGACGAAAAACGTTCTTTCAATAATTTAAGCCCCTTTAAAAGATTCCTTATAGTTTTCTCCGGTCCCGCATTTAATTTCATTTTTGCGATAATTATACTTTCTATTGTTTTTTCCTTCGGCAAGCCGGTTTTAAGATCCGTAGTCGGTTCAGTTATTAAAAACGACCCTGCCGCATCAGCCGGCTTGAAAAAAGGTGATGTTATAACGTCTATTAACGGAAAAAAGATCTGGAAATGGAGTTCATTAGCTAATTATCTTCAATTATACGGCAAAAAGCCTGTAACGCTCGGAATAACGCATGCCAGAAAGTCTTTTTTCGTTCGCGTTAAGCCAAAACTTATTACCGGAGTTAATATGCTGGGACAGAAAGCAAAGCGTTACGTTATAGGAATATATCCGTCAAACAAGACAAAATATGTTTATACTAATATATTTAACGCGTTTTGGTTTGCCGTGAAAGAAACATGGTTTATTATAAAAATTACAGCTATCAGTATTGGCCTGTTAATAGCAAGAAAAATTCCGGTAAGCGATCTCGGAGGGCCTGTAATGATCGCCCAATTATCGGGTACGGCGGCTTCGCTGGGTCTTTCCCCATTTTTTTATTTCATTGCGATTATTAGCGTAAACATAGGACTGATCAATTTATTTCCTATTCCGGCTTTAGACGGTGGCCACCTGCTCTTTAATATAGTCGAAATGATTAGAAGAAAGCCGTTAAGCGTCAAGTTTCAGGAAAATGCCTCAAAACTCGGCTTTGCTCTGCTTATACTTCTATTGTTATTTATTACATACAACGACATACTACGCATAACGAAGATTTAATAAGTCAATATAAAATATATTACTCCAGGTTAAAACTGAGAGTAATCCAATAATGGCAGTTTTATCTATGGACAGTTCGAGCAAATATTCAAGCGTCTGCATTATAGACGACGATCTTAAAATTATCGCATCAAGCGATCTGGGGCCTCATGAAAATCATTCGATATTGATATTCAAACAATTAGATGAAATGTTTTCAAAAGTTAATATTCCCTTAAATAAACTAAAGGGTATCGCCGTTACTTTAGGACCCGGCTCTTTTACCGGCGTCAGGGTCAGTCTTTCTATAGCTAAAACATTGGCTTTTTGCCTTGGTTTAAATATTCTAGGAGTCGGGAGTTTGTGCGCCTGCGCCTATTCTTTTATTGGCAAATACAGATCGAAATATATAATCGTGATTAAGGATTATATAAGGGATTATGTCTATTTTTCCGTTTTTTTAATTAAAAATAATGAATGCACAGAATATGGGCGGCTGACTTCAGCCGCGGTATCAGATCTTTCTTTGGCTCTTTCTTCTATAATCGAACGGCTTGAAGAGGTGGAAGAGGCGCCTGTGGTTGTATACTCTTACAATAAAGATAAAGCTGCGCAAAACCTTAAGATTAAGGTGGAACATGCCGTTTCAAAGATAAGAGGCTTTGAATTTGAGACATTTAACTCGTTAAAGGTTTCATATTTTGCCGGAATACTTGCTCTAAAAAGCTTTATTAAAAATAAAAATGCCACAGACCTGAAGTATATCGAAGAATTATCGCCTTTTTATGTATATAGCGGTGGAGCTTTTTAATATATTTATATATTCACAGTATTAATTATTAATTTGTTTTTATTTTCTAAATTTATAATAGCAATAGGGCTTAATTAAGGAGGTTCAATATGCAGTGGCTCGATGAAGCAGAAAAAAAAATTGTGGAAACATTAGTAGAAAACGATGTAGTTTTTAAAAAAGTATATTTGGAACATATAGAAATAGATAAAGCTTTGAGCAAATACAGCACAAAGCCTTTTTTAACACCGGAAGAACAAAAAAAAATAAAAGAATTAAAGCTTAAAAAACTTAACGGCAACGATCTTATGAATAAAATGATAAGATCGAAAGTCAAGGCATAGTTGACCATGAAAAGCGATAATATAAAACAGGGTGTGGATAAAACACCGCACAGAGCTCTTCTTTATGCAACAGGGATAGGAAAAAATGAGATGCGCAAGCCTTTTATAGGCATAGCATCTGGTTTTACCGATCTAATACCAGGCCATGTGGGCATGCGTGATCTTGAAAGGGCGGCGGAAAACGGTGTTTACAGTAACGGAGGTCATCCGTTTGTTTTTGGTATACCCGGCATCTGTGACGGCATTGCAATGGGTCATAACGGAATGCATTATTCCCTGCCATCTCGCGAACTTATTGCAGATATGATAGAAACCATTGCAGAGGCGCACTGTCTTGATGGACTGATTTTGCTTACCAATTGCGATAAAATCACCCCCGGTATGCTTATGGCTGCTTTAAGGCTTAACATTCCGGCGATAGTGGTTACTGCCGGACCCATGCTTTCCGGTCACTATCATGGCAAAAGACTTTCATTTGTCAGGGATACCTTTGAAGCTGTGGCTAAATATAAGATAAAAGAAATATCTGAAGAAGAGCTTATGGATCTTGAAATGTGCGCCTGTCCCGGACAAGGTTCGTGCCAGGGTCTATATACCGCTAATACTATGGCATGTTTGACGGAGGTTATGGGTATGTCTTTACCGGGTGCGGGAACCGCCCTGGCTGGTTCCGCCGTTAAAAAACGGATAGCTTTTGAAAGCGGCGCGAGAATCGTAGATCTTATAAAGGAAAATATACTTCCAAGGCAAATTGTACAGTTGAACGCCTTTAAAAATGCTATAAGGGTTGATATGGCGCTTGGCGGATCTTCAAACTCCATTCTTCATCTGCTTGCAATTGCCAATGAAGCTGGCATAAAACTCGACCTAAAGCTTTTTGACGACATATCGCGGCAAACTCCTCAACTTTCAAGTTTAAGACCTGCAGGGGAATACTTTTTAGAAGATCTTGATTTTGCAGGGGGGATACCTGCCTTTATGTACGAGCTTAATCCCCTTCTTGACGATTCGTTAACGGTGAGTGGGGTATCCGTAAAAGAGATAGCCTCCGGCGTCCGTTATGTAAATAATGAAGTTATAAGAAAGATAAATAATCCCTACCGGAAGGAGGGCGGCATCGTTATTCTTTATGGAAACTTGGCGCCAAACGGCGCTGTAATAAAAGCCAGCGGCGTGAGTAGTAGCATGATGAAATTTACAGGAACGGCAAGGGTTTACGATAGCGAAGAAGACGCGATGAAAAGCATTTCTGGCTCCTTGATCAAAGCAGGAGATGTTGTCGTTATAAGATATGAAGGACCTAAAGGCGGACCTGGTATGAGAGAAATGCTTGCTCCAACCTCGCAGATTTTTGGAATGGGGTTTGGCGAAAAAGTTGCGCTCCTTACGGACGGGCGTTTTTCGGGTGGAACGCGGGGTCCGTGCATAGGGCATATTTCGCCTGAGGCGCAAGAAGGCGGACCAATCGCCCTCATTAATGACGGTGATAGGATCGAGATAGATATAGAAAAAAGAAAGCTCAACATCCTTTTGAGCGATGAAGAATTAGCTTTAAGAAAATCAAAATGGGTAAAAAAGGATAAAAAGATAGGTTACGGTTATCTTTCAAGATATTCCGACATTGTTTCTTCAGCCGATGAAGGAGCTATTATAAACAAAATGGTGAGAAAATGATAAAAGAAACGGAAAAACATACAATGACAGGTTCAAAGATACTTCTCGAATCCTTAATAAAAGAAAATGTCGATACTATATTCGGTTATCCGGGCGGAGCCGTACTTAATATATATGACGAATTACTAAATTATAAAGATAAGATTCGGCACATACTTGTTCGTCACGAACAGGGTGCTGCTCATGCGGCTGACGGATACGCAAGGGCTTCCGGCAAGGTCGGCGTTGTGCTTGTAACATCAGGACCAGGCGCCACTAATACCGTTACAGGTATTGCCACGGCTTACATGGATTCAATTCCTATGGTTATCCTTACCGGTCAGGTACCGACAAATCTGATCGGCAATGACGCATTCCAAGAGGCTGACATAGTCGGCATAACCAGACCGTGCACAAAACATAACTACATTATAAAGGATGTTAAAGACCTTGCAATGACCATTAAAGAGGCTTTTTATGTGGCTTCTACAGGCAGGCCCGGACCGGTTTTGATTGATATTCCTAAAGATATTACTTCGAGCGTTTGTACATTTGAATATCCAGAAACAGTCGAATTAAGAAGTTATAACCCAACGTATTTCGGACATCATGTCCAAATTTTAAAGGTTATATCGGAGTTGCTCAAGGCTGAAAAACCCCTGCTTTATATAGGCGGCGGCGTTATTCTTTCAAATGCCGCTGCGGAACTCAAGGAATTCGCGGAACTTCTTGATCTGCCGGTTGCTTCCACGCTCATGGGACTTGGGGGATTTCCTTCGGATCATCCGTTGTTTTTCGGGATGTTAGGTATGCATGGAACATATACGGCAAATATGGCTATATCGAATGCCGATTTTGTGGTTGCGATCGGCGCAAGGTTTGATGATAGAGTAACCGGCAAAATAGACGTATTTGCGAGAAATGCAAAATTTGCCCATATTGATATTGACCCATCGTCCATAGGTAAAAATGTCAAAATTGACATACCGGTCGTGGGTGATGTTAAAGCTGTTCTAAATAGCATGCTTGAACTTCTTGCTTCAAAGTTGAACGAGGCTGCTTCTTCAAGACAGAAAAGAATGAAGTGGCTTGAGGAATTAAACAACTGGCAATATGAACATCCCCTGTCCTATAAAATGGGCGACGTGATAAAACCGCAGTATCTTGTTGAAAAAATATATGAACTTACTAAAGGGGAAGCGATAATATCTACTGAGGTTGGTCAAAATCAGATGTGGGCGGCGCAATTCTATAAATTTAAAAATCCGAGATCTTTACTGACTTCCGGCGGTTTGGGAACAATGGGTTATGGTTTTCCGGCAGCCATAGGTGCGCAGATTGCCTGTCCCGACAAAACGGTTTTTGATATTGCTGGCGACGGCAGTATCCAAATGAATATTCAGGAATTAGCAACCGCCGTTCAATATAACCTTCCTGTTAAGATTGCCATAGTTAATAACAATTTTTTGGGAATGATAAGGCAATGGCAAGAACTGTTTTATGCAAAGAGGTATTCTTTTTCGGAATTAAATGTAAGTCCAGATTTTGTTAAACTTGCTGAAGCTTACGGCGCTGTCGGCTTAAGGGCAAAAAAGCCCGAAGAGGTTGAAGACGTTCTTAAAACCGCCTTGTCTATTAAAAAACCGGTAATTATGGATTTTGTGGTAGCGCGGGAAGAAGGTGTCTATCCTATGGTTCCTCCCGGTGTACCTATAAGTGGCATGCTGCTCGTTTAATACAGGCGTGTTATATATAGTTTTTTCTTCCATTTCCATGGGGGACCTTAGTCAAAGATTATTCTGGTTTAAACTTTGCGCAGTATAATCAAGGTGGAGTATAATTAAGATGGAAAAGAGCCATATTTTGTCCATACTTGTAGAAAACGAATCCGGAGTTTTGGCAAGGGTTGCTGGACTTTTCTCGGCAAGGGGTTTTAATATTGAAACTATCTGTGTTGCCGGCACCGTGGAAAAAAAAGAATCAAAGATGATAATATCAACATTTGGCGATGAACAGATATTAGAACAGATCACTAAACAGCTTAACAGGTTGATAAACGTTATTAAAGTTCAGGAACTTACGGATGAAGAATCAGTTGTGAGGCAAACGATACTTGTCAGGGTAAATGCCGATGAATCCACAAAAAATGAGATATTTCGCATAAAAGATATTTTTGGAGCTCGAATAATAGATGCGGGAAGGAATACTTATATTATCGAAGCCACTGGTTCGGAAAAGAAGATAGATTCGTTGATAGAAATACTTAAGCCGCTTGGCATTAAAGATATTGCGAAAACAGGACAAATAGCCATGCAGCGTTCAAGAAAACAGGCATAATTTATTTAAATTAATTTAACTAAAGATCATTTAACTAACTTAAAGATCGGGAGGTAAGATGCGCGTATATTATGATAAAGATGCAGATTTAAAGTTTATCCAATCTAAAACGGTTGCAATAATAGGATATGGGTCGCAGGGCCATGCCCATGCCATGAATTTAAGAGATTCCGGCATCAAAGTTATTTTAGGGTTAAGATCTGACGGGCTATCGTTTGAAAAGGCTAAAAACGCCGGTTTTGAAGTTTACTCAGTTTCGGAAAGCTCTAAAATTGCAGATATTATAATGATTCTTCTTCCGGATGAAATTCACGGGGAGATTTATAAAAAAGAGATAGAACCTAATTTAAAAACCGGAAAATATCTTGCTTTTGCCCATGGTTTTAGTATTCATTTTGGTCAGATCGTTCCGCATAGAGAAATTAATGTTTTTATGGTTGCGCCTAAAGGGCCCGGTCATTTAGTAAGACATGAATTTGAAAAAAGGGGAGGCGTTCCCAATCTAATTGCCGTTCATAACGATCCTTCAGGCGATACCAAGGCCGTAGCGCTTGCTTATGCATCCGGCATAGGCGGTGGGCGCTCTGGTATAATTGAAACAACATTTAAAGAAGAAACGGAAACAGATCTATTTGGCGAGCAGGCTGTTCTGTGCGGCGGAATTTCGGCTCTTATGACAGCCGGTTTTGAAACTTTAGTTGAAGCAGGATATGAAGAAGAAATGGCTTATTTTGAATGTATCCATGAGATGAAGCTAATCGTTGATCTGATATATGAAGGCGGAATTTCCAATATGAGATATTCTGTCAGTAATACCGCCCAGTATGGTGATTTAACAAGGGGTCCAAGGATAGTAAACGATGTAGTGAAAAGCGAGATGAAAAAAATACTTGATGAGATACGTTCAGGGAGGTTTGCAACTGAGTGGATGCTTGAAAATAAGGTAAACAGGCCAGTATTTAATGCTTTGACCAAAAACGGCGAAGATCACAGGCTTGAAAAGGTGGGTGCAAGATTGAGATCGTTAATGCCATGGATCACTAAGAATAAGCTGGTAGATAAATCAAAGAATTAATAAGACGCTTTCTTTTTTGATCTTTCGGATAAAGAAATAAAAAAGGCCGTAATAAAAAGAATTAATCCATGAGGTTTATTGCAAAAGAGGGGTTTAGCTTAATTATAATACCGTTAGCCCTTTCTTTTATCTGTCTTCTTCTATCACTTGTGATTGGCGCTACTGAAATAAAGTATATTCTTGCCGGTTTTTCCGCAGCCTTTTTTGCTTTTTTTATATTTAATATTTATTTTTTCAGGGATCCAGAAAGAAATACCGTTATACAGGCAGGTGGTATAGTAGCGCCGGCTGACGGAAGGATTATTTTTATCGGTAAAGTTTTTGATAACAGATTTTTAAACAAAAAAGCGATGAAAATAAGCATATTTATGTCGCTGTTTAACGTTCATGTTAATAGAGTTCCTGTTTCGGGAAGAGTTACGGACGTTATATACAACAAAGGCAGGTTTTTTTCGGCTAACCTTGACAAGGCTTCTTTGGAAAATGAATATAATGCGATAACGATCGAAACGAATGGCAAGGGATTATGGTCGGGACAAAAGGTTGCATTTGTTCAGATTGCCGGGTTTATGGCAAGAAGGATCGTTTGCAATATCAAAAAAGGCGAAGATATAACGGCGGGCACAAGATTCGGGCTGATCAAATACGGTTCAAGGTTGGACATCTACCTGCCTTTGAACTCCAAAATATATGTTAAAAAGCATGAAAAGGTCTTTGCCGGTAAAACTGCCATAGGTAAATTAAGTTGAAGAATAAGGAAAAACATAAAAATACCTATCCGGCGATAAAAACCCTCGAATCCGCCGGCAATTTTTATAAAAGCAGTATGACCAAAGGGGTTTTTCTGCTGCCCAACCTGCTTACCAGCCTTTCACTTTTCTCGGGTTTTTATTCTATAATTAATACTATTGCTGGAAAATTCTATATTGCCGGATGGCTTATCGCGCTTTCCATATTTTTAGATGGAATTGACGGCAAGATAGCCAGACTGACCAGCACAATCTCCAAATTTGGGATAGAATACGATTCGCTTGCAGACCTCGTGGCTTTTGGAGTTGCTCCGGCGGTAATGATTTACAAATGGCAGACGGGTCCCTTTGGAAAGATCGGACTAGTATGCATATTCGTCTATCTTCTTGGCACCGCCTTAAGGCTTGCAAGGTTCAATGTTCAGATTAACTCCGTTGAATATAGAAAATTTAGCGGACTTCCTTCCACTGCCGCTGCCGGCATGATTGTTTTCTCTATTTTTTTTATAAAGAGCCTTGCCTTGAATTTTAATTACGGCGCGCTCATGCTTATCGTGATGGTTGTATTGGGACTTTTAATGATAAGTAATATCGGTTATTTTGCAGTAAAAGACCTGAGCGTTTTTAAGAGAAAGCCGTTTAGGCAATTGGCGGCTTTATCGCTTTTAATTGTAGTAATCGCGGCTAAACCGGTCATAATGTTATTTGTAATCTTCTTTTTTTATGTTTTTATTTCTCCTATATTGTATTTTTATATAAATAATGGTAAGATTAATTTGAATAGTTTAAAGGTGCTAAGGCACTAAGGTGTTTTTAGACAAAAGACGGGCAACTTATACGCAATGAAAGATATTTATCCGCCAAGGATCATAAAAATATTTGATACGACCTTAAGAGATGGCGAACAATCTCCGGGCGCAAGTATGAATATTCAGGAAAAGCTCAATCTTGCAAGGCAGCTTGCAAGACTCGGCGTTGACACGATCGAAGCCGGTTTTCCCATTGCATCCGAAGGGGACTTCGAAGCAGTCAAGGCTATATCGCAAGAGGTTAAAGGTGTTGAGATTGCAGCTCTTGCAAGAGCCAACGAAAAGGACATATACAGCGCATACTTAGCCTTAAAAGATGCTGAAAAACCCAAGATACATACCTTTATTGCCACATCCGATATTCATCTTAAGTATAAGTTAAAAATGTCAAAGGAGGCTCTTTTAGAAAAAGCCATAAATATGGTCAGATATGCCAAATCGTTTGTAGAGAAGGTTGAATTTTCCGCAGAGGATGCCTCAAGGACGGATATAGATTTTTTGTGTACGGTATTAGAAAAAGTCATAGAAACAGGGGCTACCACCGTAAATATTCCCGATACCGTAGGTTACAGTGTTCCTTTAGAGCATTATAATTTTGTAAAAACGGTAAAGGAAAGGGTCAAGGGAATAGAAACCGTGGATTTAAGCGTGCACTGCCATAATGATTTGGGTCTTGCAACGGCTAATTCGCTTTCGGCGGTCATGGCAGGAGCGGATCAGGTGGAATGTACGATAAACGGCATAGGGGAACGCGCCGGTAATGCCGCGTTAGAAGAGATCGTCATGGCTTTAAATACCAGAAAAGATATTTATAATACGGCGACCAACATAAAGATGACGGAGATATACAGGTCGTCTCAACTTTTTACATACATTACCGGTATATCCGTGCAGCCAAATAAAGCAATTGTCGGTAAAAATGCGTTTGCTCATGAGGCGGGTATTCATCAAGACGGCATTCTAAAAGAAAAAACTACCTATGAAATAATGACTCCGGAGTCAGTCGGCAAGTCCGAAAACGAGCTTGTTCTCGGTAAACACTCCGGAAAACATGCATTTAAAGAAAAGTTAAAATCTTTAGGGTATTTATTAACGGAAGAGGAGATTGAAGACGGGTTTTTAAGATTTAAAGCCTTAGCCGATAAAAAAAAAGATATATACGATGAGGATATTGATTCCCTTGTCGGAAAATACTCCCACCCATCCGAAAAATATGAGCTTAAATATGTCAATGTGGTATGCGGCGATACGGTAACCCCGCTTGCTATGGTAAAACTGCTGATTGATGGCAAGTTACAATATGATTCCGCCTGTGGTAATGGACCGGTTGATGCTGTTTATAATGCCATAAAAAAAATAACCGGTTCCAAAGTCACGGTCATTAAATATGAGGTTAAATCCATAAGGGGAACGACGGAGGCGCAGGGGGATGTCAGTGTTACTATTGAGGAAAGTGGCACAGATATTACGGGTAGAAGCGCCCATACCGATATTGTCGTTGCAAGCGCGAAGGCTTATGTTAATGCTTTAAATAAGCTTTTTGTCCACAATCAGAACATTAGATCCAGCCTTAATGCCGTTACTTACGATAAAGACCGGTAAGCTAAAATACAATATAATATTATGAGAGGCCAATGACAATTACAGAAAAGATAATTCTTGCCCATACCGATCTGGAGGCGCTCTTACCGGGCGATATAGTAAGTGCCAGAGTGGATATTGCGCTTGGCAATGATATTACGGCGCCAATAGCGATAAAAGAATTTGAGACAATAGGCATCAAAGACGTTTTCGATAAGGAAAAAATAGCTTTAGTTCCCGATCATTTTGTTCCCAATAAAGACATTTTAAGCGCAAAGCAGGCAAAGATGTTGAGGGAATTTGCGCGTAAATATGACATAAAGTACTATTTTGAATCGGGGGAAGCGGGAATTGAACATGTCCTTCTTCCGGAAAAAGGTATAGTGCTTCCAGGAGATCTTATTATAGGAGCTGATTCCCATACATGTACATATGGGGCGCTGGGCGCTTTTGCCACTGGCGTTGGTTCTACCGATCTTGCTTATGCAATGGCTTTCGGCGAGATATGGCTTAAAGTTCCGCATTCTGTAAAAATTATTTTTGACGGGAAGCCGAAGAAATGGGTTTCAGGAAAGGATCTTGTGCTCTATCTTATAGGAAAGATCGGAGTGGAAGGGGCAAATTACACAGCTCTGGAATTTAGCGGAACGGCATTTAAATATCTCGGTATGGCTGACAGATTTACCATTGCCAATATGGCAGTTGAGGCGGGGGCTAAAAGCGGCATCTTCGAACCGGACGAGATTACTAAAGAATATGTTTCAAGCAGGATTTCAAGAGATTATATCTTTTATAAAAGCGATGTGAACAGCGAATATATTAATATCTTTTCTTATAACGCATCCGAAATAAATCCGCAGGTTGCGTTTCCCCATTTGCCGGAAAACAGCATTGATATTAATGAAGCTTCAGCGAAGAATATAAAAATAGATCAATCGGTTATAGGTTCCTGCACAAATGGGCGTATCGAAGACCTTAGAATAGCTGCAGAGGTTTTAAAAGGTAAAAGGGTTGCAAAATATGTGCGTTTGATTGTTATCCCTGCAACACCCGAAATTTATAGAATGGCTGAAAAAGAAGGTCTGATAGATATTTTTATGGATGCGGGAGCTGTGGTAAGCACTCCAACCTGCGGACCCTGTCTTGGAGGCTACATGGGCGTACTTGCCGAATATGAACGGGCTATTTCATCTACAAATAGAAACTTTAAAGGCAGGATGGGGGACATAACAAGCGAGGTTTATCTTGCAAACCCGGCTGTTTGCGCCGCATCTGCCGTTATAGGAAAAATATCTGGTCCGGACGATGTATTATAAAATTTTTGTTTATATTATTATATTATAATAATATAATAATAACCTTTAATCTGCGCGTTGGAAATAAGCAAGGAGAATTATCTTAATGATATTAAAAGGGAAGGTATTCAAGTTTGGAGACAATATAGATACCGATGCAATAATTCCGGCAAGATATTTAAACAGTTCCGATCCCGAAGAATTAAAAAAGCACTGTATGGAAGATGCCGACGCCGGTTTTGCGTCTAATGTCAAAAAAGGCGATCTTATAGTAGCAGGCGGCAATTTCGGGTGCGGGTCTTCGAGGGAACATGCTCCCAGAGCTATTAAAGCCTGCGGCGTTTCAGCTGTTATAGCCAAGAGCTTTGCAAGGATCTTTTACAGGAATTCTTTTAATATAGGGCTTCTTATACTGGAAGCGGATACAAACGAAATAGATTCCGGAGATATCCTTGCAGTTGATACCGGCAAGGGAGAAATAAAAGACATTTCCAAGGGTGTAACCATACGGACAAAACCTGTTCCTAAGTTTATGGCAGATCTGGTGTCCGCGGGCGGCTTAATCGAACATGCAAAAAAAAGGATTAAGGGAGGTTCCCGCAAATGATCAAATTGGCTTTATTTTCTGGCGATGGTATAGGCAAAGAAGTCGCAGGTGAAGCGGAAAAAGTTTTAAGGTTTATATTTGATGTAAATTCTATCGGTTATGAGATTGAAGGAGGGCTTGTAGGCGGCGTTTCTTATGATGCTTATAAAAAGCCTATTACGGATGAGGTGCTTAAAATAGCAAAGGAAGCCGATGCGATTATTTTCGGAGCCGTCGGTGGTCCTAAATGGGAAACCCTTCCAATTGAATTAAGACCCGAAAAGGCGCTTTTGACGCTTCGCTATGATCTTGAGCTGTATGCCAATTTAAGGCCTGTAAAGGTTTATAAAGAATTAATAGATGCATCTCCCCTCAAAGCAGGGGTGGTCAGCGGAACAGATATGTTAATTGTGCGGGAATTAACGGGAGGCATATATTTTGGAACACCCAGAGGGGTTTCTGATATAGGGAACGGCAATAAAAAAGGTATTAATACGCTGTCTTATACTACAAAAGAGATCGAAAGGATCGCAAAAATAGCTTTTGAAATTTCAAAAAAAAGAAAAAAAAGGGTTTTGTCCGTTGATAAGGCAAATGTGCTTGAAGCGACCGAGTTATGGAGAAATGTTGTCCATGATGTTTCAAAAAATTATCCAGATGTCGAACTTTCCGATATGTATATTGATAACTGTTCGATGCAGCTCATAAAACAGCCCCGCTCTTTTGATGTTATCGTTACTACCAATATGTTCGGGGATATATTAAGCGATGAAGCTTCGATGATTTCAGGTTCCATTGGAATGCTGCCTTCTGCTAGTTTAAACGGAAAAAAAGGTATGTACGAGCCAATACACGGCAGCGCTCCCGATATTGCAGGGCAGGGGAAGGCCAATCCTTTGGCCGCCATTCTTTCGGTTGCTATGATGCTTCGTTACAGCTTTGATATGGACAATCTGGCCGGTGATCTTGAAAGAGCCGTTGAAAATGTGATAAAACAAGGTTACAGAACGCAGGATATAATGACGGGAAGCGGATTAAAACCTGTTAGCACATCTAAAATGGGCGATGCTGTTTTACACGAGTTAAAAAATATATTTAAGTCATATGAAAAAAACGAAGTATAATATTGCCGTTTTTGGCGCAACTGGTCTCGTTGGAAGAGAGATGATAGAGATCCTTGGCAGCAGGAATTTTCCGGTAGGCAGTCTGTATCTTTTTGCCTCTGAAGAATCGGCCGGGGAACTGCTGGAATTTAAGGGAAGCGAATACCGGGTTGAACAGATCAATGAAGATTCTTTTAAAAATAAAAAAATAGATATAGTTCTTTCGAGCCCCGGCGCTTCCGCAAGTTTAAAATATTCGCCGTTAGCTGCAAAAGAAGGGGCTGTCGTTATTGACAATACATCTTATTTCAGGATGGATGAAGACGTGCCTCTTGTGATCCCGGAAGTCAATCCAGATGATATAAAACATTACGGTAAAAAGAACATAATTGCCAATCCGAATTGTTCTACCATCCAGATGCTTGTGCCTTTAAAACCGATACACGATAAATATAAAATAAAAAGGATAGTCGTATCCACATATCAGTCCACTTCGGGAGCCGGCAAAAAAGCTATGGACGAGCTTTTTTATCAGAGCGCGAATATAATTAATGCTAAAAGTGATATATTTCCCGAAAAATTCCCTGTCCAGATTGCATTTAACTGTATTCCGCAGATAGATATATTCAGCGAAGACGGTTATACTAAAGAGGAAAGCAAGATGATTAAAGAAACTCACAAGATAATGCATGACAAGTCTATCGGGGTTTCTCCTACAGCCGTGAGGGTGCCAGTATTTTTCTGCCATGGTGAATCAATAAATATAGAAACCGAAAAAAGTTTTGATATTAAAGATATCAAGTCTTTATTATCTGAAAGTAGAGGCGTCAAAGTTGTTGATAATATCTTAAGCGATAACCCGGACGAAAGATACCCTTATCCTGTTATGGTAAACGGTTTTGATGACGTATATGTCGGCAGGATTAGAAGGGATCTGTCCATAGATAATGGGCTTAATTTATGGGTAGTTGCCGATAACGTCAGGAAAGGGGCAGCCCTTAACGCAGTCCAGATAGCTGAAATATTGATATCCAAATATTTTTGATGGCCGGGTCTAAAAATAAAGAAATAGTTAAAAACCTGTCTATTGTTTCTTTTTTTACGCTTATTAGCCGGATATTAGGGCTGTTGCGGGATGTCGCAATAGCGTTTTTTTTTGGAGCCGGCTTTTATACCGATGTTTTTTTCGTTGCTTTTAGAATTCCCAACCTGTTTAGAAGGCTTTTCGGCGAGGGAGGGCTTTCAGCGTCTTTTATCCCCGTTTATTCGGGCAGTCTTGTTAAAAGGCCTGCTAAAGACTCAGAAGATATTCTCAATACAGTTTTCAGTTTGCTTTTTTTAATACTTGTATTTTTATCGCTTTTCGGAGTTATATTTTCTTTCATTTTTGTTGCTATAACTGCCCCTGGTTTTATCAGCAATCCTTCCAAATTTGCTTTAGCAGCCTTGCTTACAAAAATAATGTTCCCCTATATACTTTTGATCGGCTTGAGCGCCTTTTTTGCCGGGGTTTTGAATGTTCATGGTTCTTATGCGCCGGGCGCAATTTATCCTGCGATCCTAAATATTTTTTTAATACTTTCAGCCATATTTCTGCGTCAGTTCTTTCATTACAAGATAATTGCCCTTGCCGTAGGTGTTATAATCGGGGGTATTTTTCAGCTTATTTCCCAGCTTTACTATATCAAAAGAAAGAAAATAAAATTAAGATTAGGATTTAATATTAAAAATTCCGAGGTTAAAGCAGTATTTAAATTAATGATTCCGTCACTTTTAGGAATGGCGGTGATACAGTTAAATTTGATTTTTGATACCTTTTTAGCGTCGTTTTTACCTAAAGGAAGCATTTCCTATATTTACTATGCGGACAGGCTCTATCAGTTTCCTTTGGGCGTATTTGCAATAGCCCTTCAGACCGCGATATTTCCTGTGCTTTCCGCATCCTTTGCAAGGCATGATACCGAGGAGATCGGCGCCTCCTTTAATTTTGCCACCTCTTTGATGTTCTTTATTATAATCCCTTCGAGTATAGGACTTATACTTCTTAGAAAAGAACTGGTGGAGATTATATACATGCATGGCGCATTCAATTTTTTAGATGCAAGTAACACTGCCAATGTATTGCTTTTTTTTGTTATAGGTTTATGGGCATCGGCGCTTTTAAAAACGGTCGTTCCCGTTTTTTATGCGATGAAGGATACAAAAACGCCGGTAAATGCCGCTATTTATTCGCTGATTATAAATATGATCCTTGCCGTAATTCTGATGAAATTTATGAGGGTGGCTGGCTTAGCTCTTGCTTCCAGTATTTCTTTGGTCTTTAATTATTTTTTTCTTTTGAAAAGATTAGGCATAAAAAATGAATTTAAAATAAAGAGGTCTTTTTATATTTCGTTTTTTAAAACTGTTGTCGCATCTTTTGTAATGGCAGTTTTGGTTGAGCTTGTAATCGTATTTTGCCGGGGATTGGGTTATAATAATTTAATCATCATCGTCGTTTCATTAATTACAGGCGTATTGTCGTATATGACAGCGTCTTTTTTTGTCAAAAATAGTTCGATGGACGGCATTACGCATATTATATTGCGGGCATTGAAAAAAAAAGAAACCTAGAATTTTTGACTTTTTTATATGTAGTGTTATAATAAATTTAGAAAATTGTTAATTTTATGGGAATATGCTAATATAGCGTTAAAGCTGAAAAATTTAATATTTACATAAACTTATAAGGCAAGTTCTGTAATTGACTACAACTAAAGCGGCAGCCCGCATAGAAAAGATCGAATTAGAAGATATAGAATTATTTAGCAGATTTGCGGATATATCCTTAAATACAATACATATACTTGAAGGGGAGTTTGGCGTTAGTATTGCTATCAGAGGCAATGTTATCTTGATTAGCGGTTCTAATGATAAGGTAAGCCTGTGCAGTTCGTTTATACGCGATCTCATTGGTCTATATTCTTCAAATGCCAGTATAAGTGATGAAGATATGAGAAGAATGTCGCAGGCAAAGATTATTAATCCTGCGATAAATTTACATGAGCAGTTTTACAATGCCGTTTTAGTCACGCCCAGAAAAAAGGTCATATCTCCCAAGACCGTTAACCAGAAAAAGTATGTTGATGCTATTTATAATAATGATATCGTCATTGGTATTGGACCAGCCGGTACAGGTAAAACCTATCTGTCCATGGCTTGTGCGATTTCGCTTTTTCAAAAAAAGATATTTGACCGGATAATTTTAACAAGACCTGCTGTTGAAGCAGGCGAAAAATTAGGCTTTCTGCCCGGGGATATTTCGCAGAAAATCAACCCGTATTTAAGGCCGTTATACGATGCCCTGCATGAAATGCTTGATTTCGAAATGGTCCTAAAACTTATCGAAAAGGATACCATAGAGGTTGCCCCGCTTGCATTCATGCGCGGCAGAACCTTAAATAATTCTTTTATTATTTTGGATGAAGCTCAGAATGCTACCAATGAGCAGATGAAAATGGTTCTTACAAGGATAGGTTCTGGCTCAAAAGTTGTAGTAAATGGCGATATAACGCAGACCGACCTGCCTGTCAGCAAAGAATCTGGTCTTATTACCGCAAGAAATATACTGAGCGGTATAGACGGAATTAAGATCATAAATTTTACGGGGGCGGACGTACTCAGACATAAGTTAGTACAAAATATAATAAAAGCATATGAAGCGAACGAAAATTCTCGACTTTCTAAAAAATAAGACCTTTGAGAATAAAAGCCGTTATTACAGGCTGATCGCCGTTCTTATAATATCTTCTTTTTTGTTGACCTTTTTACTTTATAACGGCGTTGAATTTGCCAGAAACAAATTTAAATCGGGCGAGATAGCTCGGAAAACCATAATCGCCAAAAAAAGTTTTAGGTATGTCAACGCTAAAGCGACCAATAATCTTCTCAAGGATAAAATTGCAGACACTCCCGTAGTTTATATATATTATCCGGAAACCAAAACGACCTTAAAGAAAAGAATAAGAAATGCGTTTCAAAAAGCAAGGGGGTATGAAAAAGGACGCAGTGAAAATCGGAATAATATACAAACGGCAGGGAAGATATTTAGTTCTGAACTTGGAGTAAAACTAAAAGAGGCCACGCTTAACGAACTTTATTTTTTAAATTACAACAAAAATATAGAAAAATATATTCTAACGATAGTTGATTATATCTATAAAAAGGGCGTTCTTTCCAAAACCTCTCCCGGCAATAAAGCGATCGAATTAAAGAACATAATTACAAACAGCTCAAAAATAGTACGTTATCCCCCGTTTTTCTTCACTTTAGGGCAGGCTAATAATTTTATCTATTATTATATAAGAAAATATCTGGGCTTTTTGACTTCTTATATGCAGAACGATATTTACCGCATCACCTCTGGTATTATAAAGCCCGACATAGTATATTCCAAACCCCTAACGCTAAGAAAGATAGAAGCCGTTAAAAAAGTTACTTCCCCCATCTATATACATATTGTAAAAGGCATGATGTTAATTCATGCCGGACAATTGATTACCAAGTCAAAGGCTTTGGAATTAAATACTTATGAAAATAAGTTTATACTTAAAAACAATATTCCTTTGCTTTTCGGGTTATTTTTGATTGTTGCCATGATACTTTCCCTTTCATACCTGTTTCCATATAAATATATAAGAAAATTCAGGACATCCGTTGATTTTAAAAACATTATATTTATTATAACGATTTTAATTCTTTCTATTTTAGCTATAAAGGCAGGCATTGTTTTCGCAAATGCCCTTGCCGGTTATTTTCCCTTTATAAATCCGCAGGATCTATATTATTTAATTCCGTTTGCTTTTGGGGCTATGATTGTAAGAATAATTTTAAATTCCGAGGTTTCCGTTGTTTATATAGCTCTTTTTTCGATCATGACGGCTATTATTTTTAAGAATAATGTATTTTTTATGGCCTATGCCTTTGGGGGAAGTTTTATTGCGTCCTATGAAGTATTTGATTTTTCATCGTGGGGGCGATTAATAAGGGCAGGTGTCATAACAGGCGCCGTAAACGGTTTTATGGTCATGGCATTTTCTCTCGTTGGTCCTAATATATTAGGGGTGCAAAATCTTTACAGCCTGTTTTTTGCCGTTCTTTCCGGTATTATTTCTTCGGTCATAGTAATTGGTTTAATACCTGTACTAGAGCATATTTTTAAATACACAACCGATTTTAAACTTCTTGAACTTTCGAGTTCAAATCATCCGTTATTAAAACAGCTTTCGGTGATTGCGCCTGGCACATATCAACATTCCATAATGGTTGCAACTTTAGCTGAATCCGCCGCCAGCGCAATTAATGCAAATCCCTTGCTGGCAAGGGTAGCAAGCCTTTATCACGATGTAGGTAAAACGATTAAGCCAAACTATTTTATCGAAAATATAGCGGCTCAGGAAAATCCGCATAATAAGTTATCTCCTACTATGAGCAGCCTTATTATAGCTTCTCACGTAAAAGACGGTTCCGAACTTGCCAAAAAATATGGACTTGGAGAAAAAATATCAGATGTTATAATTCAGCACCACGGCAATTCGATGATAGGGTCGTTTTATGAAAAGGCTCGTAAAGATTACAAAGAAGAAGACAAGTTGTCCAAGGATAATTTCAGATATACGGGTAAAAAACCTCAAACAAAGGAAGCGGGCATAATTATGTTAGCCGATTCCGTGGAAGCGATTTCAAGGACTATGGAGAATATTTCTCCATCAAGGCTCGAATTGATGGTAAAAAAAACAATTAACAAAATATATAACGATGGACAACTTGACGAATGCGAACTTACTTTAAAGGACCTGAATAATATAGAAAAGGCGTTTGTTAAGGTGTTAAACAGCATTTTTCATCAAAGGATTCCTTATACCGAAAGGAAAATAGCCGAAGAAAACGCTAATGAAAAAGGCGAAAATAAATATAACGAGCTTACAAAAACGACAGAAGATAGACCAAAGGTTAGTCCGCTCCACCGTTAAAAAGGTAATAAACAATCTTTTTTGCGGCAGTTATGCAATAAATGTAATTTTTTGTTCCCCTTTATATATAAGAAAATTAAATAAAAAATACAGGGGCAAAGACAGTAAAACCGATATTCTTTCCTTTGAATTTAAAGAATATGAAGATGATGTTTTTTTTATAGGCGAGCTGGTAATTTGCCCTTCCGAAGCCAGAAAAAATTCTTTAAGATATGCGGGGTTCTGGTTTGAAAACGGATGGGCGGCAGGGGATAGAACGCAAGATTTTGCAGAACGGAAAATACAAAAAGCGTCCGGCAATTTTAGAAGGGAGATCATACTTCTTTTGATTCATGGCATCCTGCATCTTTTTGGATATGATCACGATAAAGAAATGAAAAGAATGGAGTATTTTTTATATAACGAGGTTAATGGTGGAAGAAAAAAAAACAGCGGCTGAAAAGGAGCCGTATAAACCAAAAAACTGGGCCGAAACGATTAATGTTGCAATAGAAGGCATAATACTGGCTACGAAAACCGAAAGGAATATGAAGATACATTTTCTTATTGCTTTAGGTGCTATTCTTATTGCCCTTTTCCTTCATCTGTCCAAGTTAAACTTTCTTTTAATATTTATTGCGGTAACGATGGTGCTATTTGCCGAAGTGTTTAATACCTCAATCGAATACCTGCTCGATTTCCTTAATAAAAGCTACTCGGTCGAGTCTGCGGCGATAAAGAATATCTCGGCTGGAGCAGTTCTGATAGCCGCTTTTGGAGCTTTTGTAATAGGTTATGAAATTTTTTCTAAATATCTTTATAATATGATATACTATTTCCTGTCCATGATTAAAACGCAGGGTTCTGATATTCCAATAGTAGTGGTCTCTCTTGTATTAATAATAACGATAGTTATAAAAGCATTGATAAACAAGGGAAAACCTCTTTATGGCGGTTTGCCGAGCGGCCATGCAGCAGTTGCGTTTGCCATTTGGCTTATGGTTTCATTATTCACTTTAAACCCTCTTGCTTCTTTGCTTACATTCATTCTTGCCTTTATTATCGCATCATCTCGTCTGTATAACGGTATTCACTCCCGCTTCGAAGTTATCACCGGCAGCTTGATTGGAGTTTTAATAACCGCTTTGGTATTTAAATTATTTTATTTTTGACTTCCTCTAAAACGTTAAACTGCGTTTATAAAGACGGGGTAATTTAATGCCATAAAGTTGATAAATCTTGCTTTTGCTCATTTGCTATATAATTTTTTATGTAATTTTGCATGGATAAGAAATAAATAAGAAATTGAATAAGAAATTGAATAAGAAAAACTTGACATATAAAGGGTTTCAAGGTCTTATTAATATCGTAAGAAAGCTCCGTTCCAAAAATGGGTGTCCATGGGACAAAAAACAGACCGAAGACACTTTAAAACCCTATGTAATCGAAGAGGCATACGAGGTTTTAGAGGCAATAGACTCTAAAAACACTTCGGAGATATCGGAGGAATTAGGCGACCTTTTGCTTCAGGTGGTTTTTTTATCTCAAATCTTTGAAGAAAAGGGATTGTTCAATATAGGTGACGTTATTGAAAAAATAAATAAAAAGTTGCTCAGGAGGCATCCGCATGTATTTGACGCTGATTTTTCATTAACAAAAGGGCAGTCCCTTGAAGAAGTCATTCTTAAAAACTGGGAAAAGATAAAAAAACAGGAAAAAAAAGAAAAACAGGGTAAAAATATTAAGGGCGGGAATATATCCGCTAAAGCGCGTATTATAACTGATATAACCGATGAATAAGACCAAAGAAATTATATTGAAGTTTTTTCCGCCTTTTTTATCGGGAATATTCCTTATCGCTGTTTTTCCTGAATTTAATCTCGAATTCTTTGTATGGATCGCTCTTGTTCCCCTCTTTTTTGCAATAAAAAGGTCAAAAGATTTTAAAGGTTCGTTTTTAGCCGGCTTTGTAACAGGCATAGTTTTTTACGCAGGTATATTATATTGGGTCAGCTATACCGTTCGTGTGTACGGCGATCTGCCTTATTATATTGCTGTTTTTGCACTGCTTTTACTTTCCGGTTATTTAGCGTTATATATAGCATTTTTTGCCGGTTTTACCAAAATACTCATAAGTAATTTTAAAAGGCTTGGCATTATTCTTGTTCCCGCCTGCTGGGTCTTTTTTGA
The DNA here is from genome assembly GCA_021818985.1 of bacterium. Taxonomy (GTDB): domain Bacteria; phylum SZUA-79; class SZUA-79; order Acidulodesulfobacterales; family Acidulodesulfobacteraceae; genus JAKASO01. The sequence continues at coordinate 64,137 of JAKASO010000005.1, read as the reverse complement.
GTTTTTAAAATCTACCCTGCTTACCGGCTTTCCGTGGGAAAATTTAGGATTTTCGCAATATTTAAATATTCCTTTTATTCAGATATCAAATGTTATTGGCGCTTTTGGGCTTTCTTTTATAATAGTTTTTGTTAATTATGTTATCTTTCATTTTATCTTTTCGGATAAGATATCAAAAAAACAAGCTCTTGCCGAACTTATTTCGATCTGCATTATTTTTATATCTGTTTTGACGTACGGGTACCTTAATATTTACGGGACTTCCGCTGTGATAAGCCGTAAAAAACCTGTTAAGGTTGTTATGGTGCAGGGTAATATCGGCATGTTCCAGAAATGGAAATTGACAAGGAAAAGAACAACCGGCATATATTTAAAGCTTACTAAAAGGGCATTAAGCATACATCCCAAGTTGGTAATATGGCCTGAAACATCCCTGCCCTTTATATTGTCTTTGTCTTACAAGTACTGGAACAAAGTTATGAATTTCGTTAAAAAAAACCGGATAGATCTTATTTTCGGAACAATAGGGGTAAGATTCATAAACTCTAAGCCTCACTACTATAACCGCGATTATATGTTTACCGGAAGCGGCGGGTATTCTTATTATGATAAGCACCAGCTTGTTCCTTTCGGAGAATATATACCTTTAAGGCATCAGTTTCCTTTTCTGGCCCACATATTAAAAGGCGCCGGAGTAGGGAACTTTACCCCCGGCAAAAAATTCAGAATCTTAAAAGGCGGCAGGTTAAAAGCAGGTTCGATGATATGTTATGAAGCCTATTTTGATTCATTGGTAAGGCATTTTTCGAAAGATGGGGCAAATTTTTATGTCAGCATTACGGACGATGCATGGTACGGCAGAACGGCGGCGCCTTATCAAGATATGTCCATGACCGTATTTTCGGCTGTTGAAAACGACAGATATGTTGTGAGGGCCGGTAATTCCGGAATTAGCGGAATAATTGCACCGACAGGAAAAATATTGGAACAAACAAAAATATTTAAGAGAACTTTCATTACAGGCAATATAAGATTAATAGGCCGCAAGACATTTTTTGCCTTATATGGTAATATATTTGCTTATGCCGCTATCGGCGTTTTTTTACTTTCGATATTATATCTGCTATTAAATAAGGCTTTTAAAAAAGGATCTAAAGATTTATAATATTTTTCATGCAAAGGAGGATAATTATTAAAGTATGAGCGAAGCTCAGAACGAGTTGGTCAGTTTAAGTTATTCTTTAAGTAAAGGCATTGAAGCATTAGAAGATAAAATATCCAGAATCCGGAGGAAGCTTTGACGTCTCAAAGATAAAGTCCAGATTGACGGATATTGATAACATAACCTCAAGCGAAGATTTTTACAACAATCCGTCCCTTTCCACCGCTATCTTAAAAGAGAGGTCGGCTTTAGAAAATAAATTAAATTCCTTTGAGAAAATAGAAGACGGGTTTAAAAATCTTAAAGGACTGTTTGAGCTTGCATCCGCCGAAAACGACGAAGGCATATTGTTAGATTTAAGCAGGGATATTTTGCCTTTAGACAAAGAGGTTTCAAGATTAGAGATAGAATTGACCCTTTCCGGCAAAGATGATAAATTAAATGCAATAGTTGAAGTACATGCCGGCTCGGGTGGAACCGAGTCTATGGATTTTGCCTCGATGCTTTTAAGAATGTATTTAAGATGGGCTGATAATAAAAAATTCAAGGCAAATATAATCGCCTATAACGCCGGTGAAGAAGCCGGTGTTAAAAGTGTAACTTTTACGGTATCGGGCGATTACGCTTACGGTTATCTCAAGGCTGAATCCGGGGTTCACAGGTTAGTGAGAATATCGCCGTTCGATGCAAATAAAAGAAGGCATACGTCCTTTGCCTCTGTTTTCGTATATCCTGAAATAGAAGATACTGCCGAAGTTGTTATTGATGAAAAGGACGTTAAAATTGATACATACCGTTCAAGCGGCGCAGGCGGTCAGCATGTCAATACTACGGATTCCGCAGTCAGGTTAACGCATATCCCGACGGGGATCGTTGTAGCATGCCAGAATGAAAGATCTCAGTATAAAAATAAAGATACGGCCTATAAACTTTTAAGGGCAAGGCTTTACGATTACTATAAAAAAAAGAAAGAGGAAGAGGAAAACAGGATTCAAAAAACAAAAAAAGAGATATCATGGGGTTCCCAGATCCGCTCCTATGTGCTTAATCCTAACAGAGCCGTTAAGGATCATAGGACGGGCGTTACCTTATACAATTCAGATGCCGTATTTGACGGTGGGATAGATGAATTCATAAGCGCATATCTTATACAAGCTAAAGATAATATTTAAATAATATCTAATATGGTATCTAATATGGAAGAAGAACTTACTTTAATCGAAAAAAACAGGGTTGAAAAACTCGAGAATCTCAAAGGAATAGGAATCAACCCCTTTAATAATGATTTTATAAAAAAAGATAGCGTTAAAGACATACTTGACAAGTATTCTGTGGTTGATAAGGAATTTCTTGAAGCAAACAGACTGGAAGCCAATACCGCCGGCAGGATTATTATTGTCCGGAATTTTGGCAAGGCGGCATTCTTCAGGCTTCGCGACGGATATGGAGAAATTCAGTGCTACATTCAAAAAAAAGTGGTGCCTGATGAGGATTTTGAGCTTTTTAACAAATTTATTGATGCCGGCGATATATGCGGCGTAACTGGATATCTGTTCAGAACCAGAACGGATGAACTTACAATAAAGGTCGAGCGTTTTGTCCTTTTGACCAAATCGGTTCTTCCTATGCCTGAAAAATGGCATGGACTTAAAGATATAGAGATAAGATTTAGAAAGAGGCATATAGATCTTATAGCAAATAGCGAGGTCAGGGATGTATTTAGGAAAAGAACGAAAACAATTAATTTTATAAGGGCATTTCTGAATTCGAGGGATTTTTTAGAGGTTGAAACTCCGCTTATGCAGACCGTTCCGGGCGGGGCGACGGCAAGGCCTTTCAAAACGCATCATAACGCCCTTGATATTGACCTTTATATGAGGGTTGCTCCGGAGCTCTATCTAAAAAGGCTTATTGTCGGCGGATTTGACAGGGTATATGAAATTGGAAGGAACTTCAGGAACGAAGGCATTTCAATAAAACATAATCCGGAATTTACAATGCTTGAATTTTATATGGCTTATGCAAACTATAAAGACCTGATGGAATTTATAGAAGAGATGATATCCGCTCTTGCCGTCCATGTTGGAGGCAGGCTCGAAATAGAATATATTGACGGGACGATTAATTTTATGCCGCCATTTAAGAAAATCAAGTTAAAAGACAGTCTTTATGAAATAGCAGGTTTTAAATCTGAAGATATAGATTCTAAGGAAAAAATATTCAGTATCCTTAAGTCTTTAAACGTTGAAGTGGAAAATAACATTAATTACGGAGAATTATTAACGGTATTATTTGAAGAAACCGTGGAATCCAAACTAATGGACCCGACTTTTGTAATGGACTACCCAGTCGAAAGTTCGCCTCTTGCAAGAAGAAACGACAAAGATCCCGGCATTGCCGATAGATTTGAATTTTTTGTAGCGGGCAGGGAAATAGCCAATGCCTTTTCGGAATTGAACGATCCATTTGATCAGGAATCAAGATTTATATCCCAAATTGAAATTAAATCAAAAGAAGGTCTTCCGGCTGAGATGGATACCGATTATATCGAAGCATTAAAACAGGGACTTCCTCCGGCAGCGGGCTGCGGCATAGGCATTGACAGGCTTGTTATGCTTTTGACTAATTCATATTCGATAAGGGATGTAATTTTATTTCCTTTACTTAAGCCGGTCAAACAATAATGGGATTTCAAACCAAAGTCGCTATCCACTATTTAAAACCTAAAGGCAATTCCTTTATATCTCTTTTAAGTTTTATCTCGATACTTGGAATTGTGATAGGCGTAATGGCATTGATCGTTGTTATTTCCGTTATGAACGGTTTTGACCATGCGCTTGAAGAAAAAATAGTAGGAGTTCAATCTCAGGTTGTGGTTTTAAATTACAAAGGTGTAGTAACAGACTATAAAAAGATTGAAAAAAACATATCCAAAATAAAAGGGGTTAAGGAGGTAACCCCTTTTATTTATACCGATGTTATGCTGTCTTCAAGCGCAACCTCCCTCGGAAGCGTTTTAAGGGGTATAAACGTAAAAAGTAATGTAAAGGCCACTGACCTGTCAAAGTATATAATTAAAGGGAGTTTAAGCGGGTTAAACAGTGCAAAATATCCGGGTATAGTGCTTGGCAAGGTGCTGGCAGGCAGGCTCGGGGTTACTGTGGGCGATTATATTAATGTTATTTCGCCGCAGGGGCAGATAACCCCGATGGGATTTATTCCGAAATCTGAAAGCTTTGTCGTTTGCGGAATAATGAACAGCGGGATGTATTCTTATGATTCGACCTTTTCTTTTATTTCGTTAAAAAATGCTCAGAAATTTCTTAATATGCCAAAAACTGATGCAACTGGGCTTGAAGTTAAACTTTTTAATATAGGCAAAGCAAAATTAATTGCTGGTAAAATCAATCAAAAACTGAATTCGGACTTTTATTCTTTAAGCTGGGAACAGCTTAACAGGAACCTCTTTTCTGCCTTAAGATTAGAAAAACTTACGATGTTTGTTATACTTTCTTTAATTGTCTTGGTTGCCGCATTTAGTATTATTTCTACGCTTATAATGGTCGTTATGGAAAAAAGAAAAGATATAGCCATATTAAAATCAATCGGCGCAAGCTCTGCCGATATAATGAAGATATTTATGATCCAGGGGTTTATTATAGGACTCGCCGGAACCGCTTTGGGGCTTTTGCTGGGATTTTTATTAAGTTATATTGAAGAGACATATCATATAATCAAACTGCCTTCATCCGTTTATTATATTACTGCCCTGCCGGTTAAGATGACGATAGGCGAATTTATTGCGATAGGCGTATCTGCTTTATTCTTAAGCTTTATAGCGACAATATACCCTGCCTATAAAGCAAGCAGAATAGACCCTGCTGAGGGCATCAGGTATGAGTGAGGATTTCGATAAAGCAATATCTTTAAAGGCTGTTACCAAAATTTACAAAACTGGTGATGAATCAGTAGTAATACTTAAAGATGCCGATTTTGACGTGAAATACGGGCAGACGGTTGCGATAACAGGGGAGTCCGGGACGGGGAAAAGCACCCTCTTACATATAATGGGGTGCCTTTTGGCTCCCGATTCCGGTAATGTCGAATACTTTGAAAATATTAACGTGTACGGGTTGGACGACAAAAAACTTTCAAAATTTCGCAATAAAAATATCGGTTTCGTCTTTCAATTTCATTATCTTTTAAATGAATTTACATGTATTGATAATGTTGCTATGCCGCTTTTTATCAGGGGAATGGCAAATAAAGAGGCACTGAAGATTGCAAAGGGGTATTTATGCGAATTTGGGCTTCAGGATAGATTGTATTTTAAGCCGTACATGCTTTCTGGAGGGGAACAGCAGCGGACCGCCATTGCAAGGGCGCTTGTAACATCGCCGGCAGTGATGCTTATGGATGAACCGACCGGTAATTTAGACCCTTTTCAGGCGGAAAATATACATAAATTGATCCTTGAACTGAATAAAAAATATAAGAAAACACTTGTCATTGTTACTCACGATAAAACTTTTTCTGGCATGATGGATCATACTATAACCATTTCGAACTGCGTAATAAAAGACCTTAACTCTCCATCAGGGAAGACGGGCAAGGGAGCATAGCGCAAGATTTAAGGGATAATTTAAAGGATATGAAATGGGACATGAATTAAATTGACATAAAGTATTTTATTTGATAATTTAGCTGTTTAATAATTTGATTAGAAAATTATGAAACTTTTTAAATTTTTATTATTCTCTTTTGTTATTTGGTTCTTTACCGGCTTTGTTTTTAGCCCGGTCAATGTTTATGCGGCTTTAAATAATGCCAACGTATATAGCACCTTTTTTTATCCAAAAGGACCCCCCGCTCTTAAAAATATCAATACTTCTTTAAAAAAGGCTTTTCAAAAATATATTCATTCCGGTAAGCCTTACTTTGTTCTGTCTTATACTAAACTTAAAAAGATACCGTATTTTAATTTCAATAAAAAAATAAATTTACAAAGAATAAAAAAACTTGGGAAGCTCTATCATTCGAGTTATATTATTACCGGAAGCATATCAAGATTTGGGTCTTCGTATGAATTGCACGCTATGATGGTAAACATCGAAGATATTTATAGATCAAAAACCTATGAATATACAGGCACGGGGAAAAGTTCCCTTAAAAAAAATATCTATTCTATGGTCCGAAAGGCCGCTGGTATCATAGCAAGGCATTTTTACGTTAAGCATCGAAAAAAGTCCATTCCGGTTACTAAAAAGATATATGCCGTTCAAGTCAAAGGCAATATCAGGGTGGGCACCGGATTTATTTTAAACCTGATTAAGATCAAGTCAGGGGAGAAATATTCGATCGGCAAGATAAATAAAAGTATTCAAAGCTTATACAAAACCGGATATTTTAAAAACGTTATGGCCAACGTAAAACAGGAATCTAACGGCTTACTTATTGCGTTTATTGTATCTGAAAGGCCGCTTATTAAATATATTAAATATACGGGCAATGGTTCGGTTTCTATAAAAAAGATAAAAAAGATAATCAATGTTAAAAAAGAAACGCCATACAGTTCATATAAGGCTTTTAAAGCATTAAAAATCTTAAGGTTTATCTATTCTGCCGAGGGGTATTATAACGCAAAAATAAAGTTAGTAAAAAAGAAAATTCCAGGAAATTATATAGGTCTTCATTTTTTTATAAACCAGAACGCGCCTGTAATGGTAAAAAAAGTTGAATTTAAAGGCAACTCATCCTTTCCTTCGTCTAAACTTCAAGGTGTTACCGGAATCGGAACCGTTAACATGTTTACATGGCTTACAGGCGCTGGAAAATTTAAAAAAGCAAGACTAAATAGCGATATAATAAAGCTTTTGAGTTTTTATTACAATCACGGATATTTGAATGTAACCGTTAAAAAACCGGAAATTATCTTCTCAAAAAATAAGAAATTCGTAACAGTTCTTATAAGAATCCATCAGGGACATCAATACAGGATTTCCCAGGTCCGGCTTATTATAACACATCTAAGCAAACTGTCCAAAGAATATAAAGCTGTCTTTAAACTTTTAAAGATAAAAGCTGGCAATGTTTTTAACAGAAAGATGGTCGAGAAAGCTATTATCGGCATCACTAAATACTTTACATACAAGGGTTATGCTTTTGCAAGCGTTCAGCCGGTAATTAAAATTAACAGAAAAAATAGTTCTGTCATTATAAAACTCATTGTGCATAAGGGTAAAATCGCAAGATTTGGCAAGATAACAATTACCGGTAATACGTTAACATATAGTTATGTCGTGTTGCGGGCGCTCGTATTACGCCCCGGGGAAAAATACAATCCGAAGCTTATTAAAGCATCCCGGCAAAATCTTAAAAATCTAAAGTATTTTAAGCATGTTACAATAACGACCGAAAAAGTTCCCGGTAAAAATATACTGAATGTAAAGGTTCATGTTGAAGAAAAAAATACGGGTAAATTTACAATAGGCGGCGGCTACAGTACGGCAACACGCTTTATGGCAATAACGTCTATTTCGGAGGCTAACCTTTTCGGCACCGGTATTTCAGCCTCTTTAAACATACAGGTAGGCGGTCCTTACCAGTCTTACAGTCTTAATATTTTTCAGCCGTCCCTTTTTGGCAAGCCTGTATCATTAGGCCTATCCATCTATGATACTTTTAACGCCCTTTATTATGAATTTGCCTACAGGTCGGTCGGAGCTTCCGTTACCGTCGGTTTTCCTCTTTATAAAAATGTGCTTACCGAGTTTGTAAGATATTTGTTTGAGCAGGATACTTCCGTGGTGATTCCCGGACTTATTCAGTTAAATCCTCTGATAACTCAGGGAAAAATTTTAACCAGCGAGGTTTCCTTAACGACAGTTTATAACACCCTTAATAATCCAATCTTTCCGACATCTGGCGATAACGCAAGTTTCAGAGTAAGCTATGCCGGTTATCCGATCGGTGGAAACGATGATTTTCTCAGGATAGTTGTCCAGGAAAGCCATTATATACCTTTATGGTGGGAAACATCGCTTGTGTTCGGCGCTCAAGCTGGTTATGTAACGCCTACAAGGTCGGGCGTCCCTCTTCCTATATACCAGCGTTTCTTTGTAGGCGGCATCATGAACACCTATCCGCTTTTAGGATTTATGTATGACAGCGTTGGTCCGTCCGAGAACGGCCTTCTTTACGGGGGCACGAGGATATTTACCGTCATGGCTAAATATCTTATCCCTATCGTTAAAAAAATGCATTTTTACGGGTTCTTGTGGTGGAATGCCGGCAACGATTGGGCAACATCGCAACCGGTAAATCCATTGGGTCTTGTTCAGGCTGCAGGGATCGGGTTTAACTGGTATTCCCCATTTGGACCTATCGAGATCACCTACGGAAAGATACTTGGAACCCCGATAAACGGCAACAGTCCAACGAGGATTCAATTTAGCCTTGGTACGGGTTTTGGCGGTTTTTAACACACAGAGATTACATTAATTTTATTTTATAATAACACTTAACTAACGGAGGTTTTATTGCTATGAAATTAGGCAAAACAGTTACTATTTTTTTATTTGTATTTTTTACTATTGTTTTGACCGGCGGTATAAAAAATGCTTCCGCTGCCGGATTAAAAATAGCAGTGGTAAATATGCAAAAAATTATATCCATGTCGAAACAGGGCAAAAAAGCAGATGCAATCCTGCATTCATTGGCGACCAAAGACAAGGAAAAACTTGCGAAATTAAGGCAAAAGGCTGCTTCCCTTCAAAGCGACCTGAAAAAAAATTCTTCGATAATGTCTGCTTCGGAAAAAGCGCATAAAACAAAAGAATTTGAGGCTGACGTTACTAATTATTCTTCCCAGGAACGCCGGTTTGAAAGTTCGCTTTCCAAAAAAAGAATTGAACTTTTAAAGGGCATTATTGTTAAAATTGACGGTATAGTGGCGAAAATAGCCAAAAAAAACGGATACGCGCTTGTTGTAGATCGCCCCACAGTAGTTTATAGAATTAATTCTATTAGTATTACGAGCCAAGTTCTTAATAAATTGAATTCTAAATAAGTTTTATATGAAACACAGGATTGAGAATGTTGCAAGGTTATTGTCCTTAAGAGTCATAAATCCGGCAGATATTATAGTAACGGGCATAAATTCGCTTAAGGACGCAAAAGAAACCGACATCAGTTTTGTTTCAAACGCCAAATATCTAAAATATTTGAATAGCACGAAAGCAGGGGCGGTCATTATGGATTATGCCGCCCTCAAAGATAAATTACCTTTAAGCGGGGTAAATTTTATAATTCTAGATACAAAAGACCCGTATTTAGCTTTTGCAAAACTAACACATCTATTTTGCGAAGAGAAAAAAAAACCAAAAGAGGCTTTTATATCAGATAAGGCTAATGTTGATAAGACTGCAGTCCTTGGTCAAAATGTAACAATTTACCCCAATGTTTTTATTGATAAAAAAACTAAGGTCGGAAATAATAGTATAATTATGGCCAATGCAGTGGTAGGTAAAAATGTTCTGATAGGCGAGGAGGTAATCGTCTATCCGAATGTTACTATCTATGATAACAGCGTTGTCGGCAACAGATGTATTATTCATGCAGGTTCCGTGATTGGAAGCGACGGTTTCGGTTATGCCAGAAACGGAAATAAATATCTTAAAATAATCCATTCTGGCAAAGCCGTTCTTGAAGATGACGTTGAGGTCGGTGCGTTAACCTCCATAGACAGAGGTGTCATGGGTCAGACCGTTATTAAAAAAGGTACAAAAATAGATAATCTTGTTCAAATCGCCCATAATGTTACCATAGGGGAAAATTGCGTTATTGCCGCTCAGAGTGGTGTTGCCGGAAGCAGTCATATTGGCGACAATGTTGCATTTGGCGGACAAGTGGGAATCGCGGGACATTTATCTATTGGAAATAATGTCGTTATTGCGGGACAATCTGGCATCTCCCATAATGTTAAAGATAACGAGACAATTGCCGGATCGCCTGCGATTCCCATTAAAGATTGGCGTTTGGCAACGGTATTATTTAGAAAGCTGCCGGAGCTTTTGAACTTTCGCCGGAAACTCCATGGCGATAAAGGCGGGAACGAATAGAATTACCATAGCCTCTTTGGCAAGTGGCAAGGACTAAGGACTAAGGTGATTTGTGGATGATCCGAAAAATAGAAAAAAAGGTGCTTGAATATGCTAAATGAGATTAATGAAATTCCTTTACAGATAGATATGCAGGAAATATTAAACCTGCTTCCCCATAGATTTCCATTTCTTCTTATAGATAAAGTGATCAAACTTGAGAAGGGCAAGTCAATAACTGCTATAAAGAATACTACATTTAATGAGCCGTTCTTTCAAGGCCATTTTCCGGGTCATCCGGTAATGCCGGGAGTCTTAATTCTTGAATCTATGGCTCAGGCCGGCGGCATCTTGGTTCTTAAAACCGAAGAAGATAACAACTTGAAAAATATGTTAACATATTTTATGGGCATAGATAAGGCAAGATTCAGGAAGCCCATATTTCCCGGAAGCACGATTGTATTAAATGTGGAACTTATCAAACGAAAACAGTTTATATGGATATTCCATGGAACGGCAGCCGTTGATGAAAAGCTATGCTGTGAAGCCGATCTCATGGCATCGTTCGTTAATCCTTAAATTATTGGTTTGATATAGTTTTTTCAGTGTTTAATTTTGATCTTTACCTGAAAATAAAAAAAGGATGAACTGTTTTTATGATTGATAAAACTGCGATTATAAGTGATACCTCTCGGATTGACGAATCTACCGATATCGGTCCTTATTGTGTTATTAAAGGTAACGTTAGAATTGGAAAGAACAACAGAATTGCCTCCCATGTCGTTATCGAGGGCAATACCGTAATAGGCAATAACAATAAGATTTTCCAATTTGCTTCCATAGGCTCTATTCCTCAGGATCTGAAATATAAAGGGGAAAATACCGAACTTATTATCGGCGATAATAATGTCATAAGGGAATATGCGACGTTTAATCCGGGCACAAAGGGGGGCGGAGGTGTTACCGTAATAGGCAACGGGAATCTTTTTATGATGTCTATTCATATTGCGCATGATTGTGTCATAGGAAACCACACGATATTTGCTAATCATGCAACTCTTGCCGGCCATGTGAAAGTTCACGACTTTGCTATACTTGGCGGATTATGCGCTATTCACCAATATACGACAATAGGCGAATCGGCGCTTATAGCTGGAGGAGCTATGGTCGTTCAGGATGTTCCGCCTTTTCTGATAGCTTCCGGCGATAGGGCAAGGATTTACGGAATAAATAGAGTGGGTTTGGAAAGAAGAAATTTTTCCAAAAAAGATATAGATGCAATAAAGAATGCATATAAGATTGTTTATAGATTGAAGCTTACGATAAAAAATGCGGTTGAAAAGATAGCCCAGGAGATTGGTTATTCCGAAAACATAGAAAAATTTACCGGATTTATCTTAAATTCTAAAAGGGGTATCACAAGATAGCATTCATTATGGTATGATAAAATGGATAATAAAAAAATAGGGCTTATTGCCGGTTACGGCGAATTTCCTTTGATATATGTTAAGGAACTTAAATTAAAAGGCTTTTCCGTTTGCGTCTGCGCAATAGAAGAAGAAGCAGATAAAAGCCTATCCGAATATACGGATTCTATAACGTATGTAAGTGTTGGAGAATTGGGCAAACTAATAAAATTTTTTAGATCCGAACAGGTGGACGAAATTATTATGGCAGGCAAAGTACGGAAAACGTTGATGTTTAAAAAGGTAAAGCCGGATTTAAAGGCGATAACGCTCTTTCTTTCGCTTAAAGATAAAAAAGACGATACTATCTTAAATGCGATAAGTCAATTCCTTGAACAAGAAGGATTGAAGATTGTTGAACAAACCAAATATATAACCTCTGTATTTTCAACTAAAGGTGTTATTTCCAACAGGAAGCCCACATCAAAAGAGATGGAGGATATAGAGTTTGGTTTTAATACCGCAAAGCTTATTGCGGGAGCCGATATCGGTCAAACCGTCGTTGTAAAAGACAGATCCGTAATGGCAGTAGAGGCGATTGAAGGGACGGACGAAACCATAATCAGGGGTGGAAAACTTGCTTGTGGCGGCGCAGTTGTTATAAAAGTCAATAAACCAGATCAGGACTTAAGATTTGATGTCCCTGCGGTCGGGGTAAGCACGATCGAAGCTATGGCATCCGTGGAAGCGACCTGCATTTCATTCGAGAAAAACACGATTATAATAAATAAAGGCGAGTTTATTAAAAGGGCGAATGAAGCCGGAATTGCGGTTTATATAATGTAAGGTGGTTTTTTGGAACAATAGTGGCAAAAATATTAGTTGTTACAGGAGAACTCTCCGGAGATTGGCTTGCCTCCGGTCTTATTCGGGCTCTTAAAGAATTAAGGCCGGACATATATTTTTATGCGGTTGGCGGAAACAACTTAAGATCGGCAGGGGCGGAGATAATTACGGGTATAGGCGAACTATCTGTAATGGGCTTTACAGAGGTATTGTTTAGACTTAAAACCATAAGATCAGCATTAAAAAATGTATCCGGCTGGATAAGGGCTAATAGACCGGATATTGTCATACTTGTGGATTTTCCTACCTTTAATTTTAAGATTGCAAAGTTGGCTAACTCGATGAATATCCCCATAGTTTACTATATTCCCCCTAAAATATGGGCTTCAAGGTATAAAAGAATAAATTTTATAAAAAAATACGTCAATCTTGTTATTCTTATTTTTCCTTTTGAACTTCAGATGTATAAAAACAAAGGGATTGATGCCTATTATGCCGGTAATCCGCTTCAAAACATCACAAATACGATAACAAAAAAAGATCGTCCGGTTATAAAAAGCGAACAAAAATATCCGGTTATATCCTTTTTGCCGGGTTCAAGAAGCGCTGAATTAAAGCATCACAGTCTTAAGATTATAAAAACGATTGAACTTATCAGGTTACGCTATCCACGCGCTTTTTTCATATTTCCTTTTAAAAAAGGGATTGATAAATCTTATCTGATTGATAAATTATCTAAAGCAAAATTACAGGAAAGTTGTTACCGGATAACCGATATGACGGGCGAAGCATTTTCCGAAAGCGATGTCATAGTCGTCGCATCCGGCACTGCTTCGCTTGAAGCCGCCTTTTATAATAAGCCTGTAATCATAATATATTCTCTTAATTATCTGAGCTATGTTTTGGCAAAAATACTTGTCAGGCTGAAATATATTGGATTAATAAATATTTTAGCCGGAAGGCAGATTGTGCCGGAATTCATTCAAAAAAACTTTAAACCGGACAATGTTTATAATGAAATAGTGAAATATTTAGAGGATGAAAAGTATAAAAAAAGGGTTTTAATCGAAATAGAAAGCGTTATATTATCTTTAAAGACTAAAAATGACCCTTATAAAACAGCCGCCGCTATCATTCTTGAAAAAAAATTCTTATGACAATAGCTAAGAATAATAAATTAATAAATATATAAAATATATAAATATATGAACAATAAAATTGGCGGTAAAAAAAGTTCATGGAGTGTTCTTAAAAGGCTTTTTTCATACGTCTATCCGTATAAAAAGCAGATGATATTTGCAATGGTGAGCATGAGCGTAGTTTCGCTTCTTACGGCCGTGCTTGCTTATATCGTAAAGCCTCTTATAAACGATATATTTATATCAAAAAATGTCGCACAGCTGATTTTTATCCCCATGTTGGTAGTTGGTATCTTTATTGTTAAAGGGATTTTTTATTATATGGAGGTTTATTATACGGGTTCTGTAGGGCAAAATATCATCAGAACGCTTAGAAACGATGTTTACAAGGCAATTGTAAATTACCCTGTTTCTGTATTAAACAAGATCCCGACTGGCGTGCTGATTGCAAGGATAATTTACGATATAAACCTTGTTCAGAGGACTGTTGCAGACGCCGTTAGTGCGGTTATGAAAGACGTACTTACCGTTATTATGCTGCTCGGCGTTATTATTTATATGGATTTTTATCTTGCTATAGTAGTTTTTGTTCTTTTTCCTATTGCAATCATTCCGGTATCATTTTTAGGAAAAAAAACAAGAAAGACAAGCGTAGATACTCAAAACGAGGTTGGAAACATTACTAAATTCCTTGATGAGACCATTGCCGGCTTAAGGATGGTTAAGGCTTATAATATGCAGGATTTTGAAGTAAAAAGGTTCAATAAACGTTCTGATAACCTATATAAGTTTTTAATGAGAATGACAAAAATAAGGGGACTAACGGTGCCGTTCGTTGAACTTATCGGCGGCATCTCAGTTGCAGCAATTATTTTTATAGGGGGTTATCAGGTTATAAAATTTGGTTATGCCCCTGGGAATTTCTTTTCATTTTTAACGGCAATTCTTTTGCTTTATGAGCCGGTAAAAAGTCTTTCACGCCTTAATAACACCGTTCAGGAAGGGATTGCGGCTGGAACCAGGGTATTTGATATAATAGACGGTCCTTCCGAAGAGGTCTCTGGGGGTGTCAGATTTCCTGAAAATATTCAAAAATTAGAGATGAAGAACATTTATTTTAGTTACAACATAAAAAATGGTTATGACCTTAAAAATATAAATATATCGGTCGAAAAGGGTCGCATTGCTGCAATAGTAGGGCGCTCAGGCGCCGGCAAAAGCACCATATCGATGCTTATTCCAAGGTTTTACAGTCCCAGCAGCGGAAATATCTTAATAAACGAATTAAATATAAATTCTTTTAATTTAAAAGAATTAAGGGCTAATATCTCTTTTGTTTCCCAGCAGGTCGTCCTGTTTAATGAATCCGTAAAATTTAATATATCTTATGGCAGTCCCGATGCCGGTATTGATAATATAATAAATGCCGCAAAGTTAGCGTATGCTCATGATTTTATTATGAACCTGCCGCAAGGATACGACACGATAGTTGACGAAGCAGGATTAAGGCTTTCCGGAGGCGAGAAACAGAGGATACTAATGGCGCGGGCATTTTTAAAAAATGCTCCAATTCTTATACTTGATGAAGCGACGGCATCGCTTGACACGGAATCCGAAAGGTATATTCAGAAAGCCCTTTTTTCGCTTTGCAGCGACAAAATCGCCATAATTATCGCCCACAGGCTTTCCACCGTTAAAAATGTTGATACGATCTATGTTCTTGAGAAGGGTGAAATTCTTGAAAAGGGAACTCATGAAGAATTGCTTGATCTTGACGGCATCTACAAAAATCTTCTTGTTAAGCAAATGTTATGAGGTCATTTTATTTTTTTATATATAATCTGCTTTTGTTTATTTTGCTGCCTTTTTTTGTAATAGTTATGCTTTTTTTTTATTTAAAAAAAGATAAAAGGTCGGCAGGTTTTTTTGGAAAGATTTTTCCATATTTTAAGGATAAGATCAAGACTGACGGCGGGATATGGGTTCATGCGGTTTCGATAGGCGAGGTGAGCGCCTCGATAAATTTTATAAAATTGCTTCGTGAGGCAACTAAAAAACCGGTTTATCTTTCCGTTGTTACAAAAACAGGTTATCGGTATGCAAAAGCAAATCTTAAGGATGCCGTTGAGCATATTTTTTATTTTCCTTACGATTTTATGTTTTCGGCTGAAATAGCCGTAAGATCGGCCCGTCCCTCATGTTTTATTTCTATTGAAACCGAAATCTGGCCGAACTTAATTCGTATAATGAAAAACAAAGGAATACCAGTTTTTATAGTTAATGCCAGATTATCCGAAAGCTCATACAGAACTTATCTTAGATTAAAAGCCTTTTTTAACTATGTTTTTAAGGATATTGATCTGGCTGCCTGCATTTCAGAAAGTTATTTGGAGAGGTTTTTGAAGTTAGGCGTAAGAAGAAATAACATTGTAGTTACAGGTAATATGAAGTTTGATGGCGCCCAGCCGGAAGATATAGAAAAACTTAAAAAAGAAGCGATTATTTATGGATCATTGATGAATATCATTCTTGAAACCGATAAAGTTATAGTGGCTGGAAGCACCCATGAAGGGGAAGAGAAATTAGTTCTGGACGCATTTTTAAAACTGACCGAAAAGAATGGGAAAAATATTAAACTTATTCTTGCGCCAAGGCATCCGGAAAGAGTCAAATATGTCGAAGCGTTAATTTTAAATACCTATAAGCTGCCCTTTATTAAATTGTCGCAGCTTCCGCATATAAACAATGCCGGTTCTAAAAAATGTTTAATAATAGTGGATGAGGTCGGCGTTTTAAGTAAACTTTACAGTCTTGCCAGTGTTGCATTTGTAGGAGGAAGCATGGTAAATTTTGGCGGCCATAACCTTCTGGAGCCTTTGTTTTTCGGAAAACCGGTTATTTTTGGAAAATATATATATAATTTCCAGGAAATAGCGGATGAAATAATTTCAAAGAATACAGGGATTATGGTGAAAGATTTTAATGAACTTTATGAAGCTGTTTCTTTATTTCTTTATGATGAAAATGCAAGTCTTAAGGCTGCGATCAATGGGCAAAAACTTATTTCGATAAACAGAGGCTCTTCGCTCAAAAACGTTAATTTGATTTCCGATTTACTGGTTCATCAGGCTTAAAAATTCTGCATTTGTTTTGGTATTCTTTATTTTTTCTATCAAAAATTCCATTGTATCGGATGTATCCATTTGCGATAAAACCTTTCTTAAAACCCATGTTTTTTTGAGCTGGTCTTTATCTAAAAGCAGTTCTTCTTTTCTGGTTCCGGATTTGCTGATGTCTATTGCAGGGAAAATCCTCTTTTCCGCAAGTTTCCGGTCTAAATTTACCTCAAGATTTCCCGTTCCTTTAAACTCTTCAAAGATAACCTCGTCCATTCTCGAACCGGTATCTATCAGCGCCGTTGCAATTATGGTAAGGCTTCCTCCTTCCTCGATATTTCTTGCGGCTCCAAAAAACCTTTTCGGTTTATGGAGGGCGTTGGAATCCACGCCGCCAGAAAGAACCTTTCCGGAAGATGGTATAGTAACATTATAAGCTCTGGCAAGCCTTGTTATGGAATCCAGAAGGATAACGACGTCTTTTTGGTGTTCGACTAATCTCTTTGCCTTTTCTATAACAATTTCAGCAATTTGAATATGTCTTTGCGGCGGTTCGTCAAATGTTGAACTTATTACCTCCGCATTCACGGACCTTTGCATATCCGTAACTTCTTCGGGTCTTTCGTCAATTAAAAGCACTATCAGAAATATCTCTTTATGGTTTGCATTTATGGCATGTGCGATGTCTTTTAACAGCATGGTTTTTCCAGTTCTAGGAGGGGCTACTATCAGTGCTCTTTGACCCATACCAATCGGAATAAGAAGATCCATTAATCTTGTAGATAAATTTTTTGGGTCATATTCCAATTTTATTTTTTTCTGCGGGTATAGCGGGGTTAGATTATCAAAAAGGATCTTCTCTTTGGCGACTTCCGGATCCTCGAAATTAACGCTTTCCACCTTTAATAAGGCATAAAACCTTTCATTGTCTTTAGGAGGTCTAATCATTCCTCTTACCGTATCGCCGGTTCTAAGACCGAATTTTCTGATCTGCGACGGGGAAACATAAATATCGTCAGGTCCATGCAGATAGTTAGATTCTAAAGATCTTAGAAATCCATACTGGTCAGGAAGGATCTCAAGGACGCCCTCGCCCGTTATAAGACCGTTTTTTTCCGCCTGCTGGTTTTTTTCGGTTTCAGCTTGCAAGAGCGCATATATAAGATCCTGCTTGCGCATTCCCGATGCTCCTTCGATGCTGTATTCTTTTGCTATTTGCATCAGTTCGGAAATTTTTTTTGTAGATAATTCTTTAATGTTCATGTTCATAATGTCCTCTTTTTTAAATTGATTAAATTACACTCCATCCGCTATTTCTTTTTGCTTCCGTTAACCTTGATTCGGCAAGATCCAGAATAATCCTTTCATTATCCCCGTCCGATGGAAACTCAGCCACGCCGCCGTTCATTGAAAGTATGTCGCTAGCAAACTCGTTCTTAAATATGGTTTTTATTTCCAAAATAATATTTTTTATAATATTTTTTATATCGGTTTTATTTAAGTTCGGAAAGTATATTATAACCTTGTTCCCGTATCTTGCGGCGGTATCGAAATTTCTTATATATTTTCTAACTGCATCGCCTATCAAGCGGATGCTTCTGTCTCCCGCTATATGGCCGAATACCGAGTTAAATTCGTTTAAATGATTAAGCGACAGTAGGGCTATCGAAAGATAACCCTTTTCTATGATCGCCCTTTGGATTTCCTGATATAATCTTTCATGGAAATACTTAAAATTATAGAGTTCGGAAACAATGTCAATATTATAGGAGGATTCCCTCAGGAGTTCTGCACAACTGTTTGAATTGGTAATAAACTCCAAAATGGCAAAAAGCGTATCAAAAGCGGCATGTTTATCTAATCCAAGATTTTTAAAGCTTTTTACCGTGCATATTATTGCAACGAGTAGAAAATCACGGCTGATTCTTATTGGAGCGATATACAGTTCTTTTATATCTTCATATTCAAATTTATACAGGCTTGCTTTTTCGGGTTCTTTTTCGAAATCAATATATATTGATCCGGCAGATTTTTCAATAGAATTTAATAATTCTAAAGGGGGATTGTTTTGAAAATGTTTTATGTATTCGTGTGAAAATCCCTTTGAGTTTTTTACTTTTACTTCATTCTGGTTGGTTTTTTTGTATAAGTACATGGTAGCGGTAGCGCCGAAAATACGTTCAAGATTGATACTGACAAAATGAAAAATCTCTTCGGTATTTTTACCATGCGCGAATTTTATCAATTCCTGTATAAATTTATAGCTAAGATCCTGCAAGGTCGTTTCTTCTTTCATATTCATAATAATAGATAAAATCTCCGTTTTTCATTATTTTGTGATATATTTTGATATATTTTTTAAGAGGATATAAATTAAGAGCCTATGTCAAAAATACATTAATTTTCTTTATTATCTGACAATAGACGACAAAGAAAAAAAGTTTGTTTAACAGGCATTAAGCATTAACATTAATAAGTTGTGTTAAGAAAATTAATCAATAAGTGAATTTGGGGAATTAGGAAATTATAGCCATAGCTGTTATTAATTATAAAATCTGATTCTGCTATTTTATATGACTGATCTAACTGATATTTATCCCTCTTTATAAAATCGTCGTAATTAAACCTTTTGCAAGACCTTTCTAATCTTTTTGCAAGATCGCAGATGACAAGGATGATCTTATCCACATAACGATTGTAGCCCGATTCAAAAATAACAGCCCCTTCGATTATGGCGACGGAAGCGGTTGAGTTTGAAGCTAAAATTTCTTCGACCTTGCTCCTTAAAGCGGGATAAATTATATTTTCTAATGTTGTTTTTTTGGAATTATCCGAAAAGATAGTTTCTGCAAGTTTTTTTCTATCAATTTCCTTTTCTTTATTTAAAATGTTTTTTCCAAAAAAATCAACTGTTTTTTTATATTCCCGGGTATTTTTTTTTAGTAACGATTTTGATAAGTCGTCAAGATTTATTGTTAAAAATCCAGCATTTTCCAGCATCGAAAGCACCGTGGTTTTTCCGGAGCCTATAGAACCCGTCAAGCCGACCCTTATCATAAATACGTTAATGAATACGTTAATGAGAATATCCCACTAATCCCCGTAAATTTTACCGAGACATCATAAGTCCTATAAACGAAACAAACCTTGAATCTGTCCTGTCCCTTCTAAAGCTGAAGAAGTTATGATCTTCATAGTTACATATATTTATATCATAGATATTGTTTTTTTCAAAACTTGTTCCTATCAGATGGTTTTTGAGGAGCTCTTTAAGGTCAAATAAAAATCCGTTTTTATCATGAGAAAAGCCGTTAAAAAAGTTTTTATTACCGGGATCTTTATTTATAAAGTTATTGTAAAAATCTTTTTTTACCTCATAGCAGTTTTTGCAGATCGAAGGTCCTATCATTGCAACGGTATTTTTAAGACTTAAGCCGTATGAATTCTTTAATATGCTTCCGAAATTAAAAATTATGCCGTCAAATAGTCCTCTCCAACCGCAATGCAGCGCGGCTACCATTTCAACAGATTTATCGTAAAATAGCACGGGAATACAGTCTGCTGTTTTTATGCAAAGCAGAAGCCCGCTCCGTCCCGTGACGAAACCATCGGCTTGCGGCTGACTTAAAGGATCGTAATTATTTTGTTTAATATTGATTATTTTGCTCCCATGAATTTGCTCAAGTTCCAATATCTCGAAATTAGCACCGTTGAAATTAGAGGTTAGCATATTTTTTAACTGCATTCTTCCGCCAGGTTCGCCTGATTTAAAATCTATCGAGTTATCCAAAAATCCATAGACCGCCGGGACGTCTTTTAGTTTTTTAAGTCCCAAGTTATATTTATATCCGTCAAGCATTTTAACAATACCTTAATTTTGCGATAGAAAATTCTAAATCCGGATTTGGAACAATATTATAATTTATTAATTTATAAGGCAAATTCCGTGTCTTGCACCGCCCATAACATATCTTCAGGAACATTTGCCGTAAAGGTCAGTTGTTCTTTTGTTTGCGGGTGATAAAAAGTTATGCTGTACGCATGAAGCATCTGCCTTTTGACAAAATTCAAACGTTCAAGTTTGCTTCCACCAAAAATATTACTTGCTTTATAAATCTTATCGCCGACTATTGCATGGCCGGCTTCAGACATTGAAACCCTTATCTGATGGGTCCTTCCTGTAAGGGGGGTTATTTCTAAAAGTGTTGCCGTATCGTTTATTGTCTTTATTGTCCTAAAGCCTGTAACGGAATATTTACCGGAGTGTTTAGATAGCCTCATTTTAATTTTATTTTTAGCGTCTCTTTCGATAAACCCTTCTATTTTACCATTTTTTTCGGATAATATTCCGTAAACTACGGCAATGTAAGTTTTCTTAATTTCCCTTTCTTTAAACTGTCTTGTTAATTCGTTGTGGGAGAAGTCGTTTTTTGCTATCAGCATAATGCCAGAGGTGTTTTTATCCAACCTGTGGACAATGCCGGGCCTTTCGACTCCCCCTATTCCCGATAGATTAGGTATCTTGCCGACTAAAGCGTTTACCAATGTTTTTTCATATTCCCCCTTGGAAGGGTGAACGCTAATCCCTGCTGGTTTATAGATAAGGGCGACCCACTCATCTTCAAACAGTATATCTATATGGAAATCGTAAGGTTTTAATTCTCCCTTTTTAATATAGGGTTCATCTGCACTTATTAACGAACCGCATCTAACCTGATAAGAAGGTTTGTTTATTATCGAGCCGTTTACGCTTACTTTGCCGTCCCTGATTAATTTTTTAATAAAAGACCTGCTAGAACCAGCGATATTTTTTGTTAGAAAAATGTCCAACCTGGTATCCGGCAAGCCGGAAGAAAAAGTCCTTACTCCCATAAAACTCGTCCTGTCATTTCTCCGGGGATTGGTATACCTAGAAGTCTTAAGATCGTGGGGGCAATATCCGATAGTTTTCCAGGTTTAAGATCTGGTATATCCCTGGTATAATTTGAAACTATTGCAAAAGGTACAGGATTAAGGGTATGGTTTGTCATAGGCATGCCGTTTTTATCTAACATCGTTTCGGCATTTCCGTGATCGGCGGTTATTATGCAGACATCGTCATTTTTTAGAATTAAAGGAACAATTCCGCTTAAAACAGAATTTATTGTTTCAACCGCCTTAACGGTTGCATCGTAATTGCCGGTATGACCTACCATGTCGCAATTTGCAAAATTGCATACGATAAGGGAATATTTTTTAAGTTTTATCCTTTCGTTAAGCGCGTCTTTAATCTTATATGCGCTCATTTCCGGTATAAGGTCGTACGTTTTAAAGTTTCTTGGCGACGGTATTAATAGTCTGTCTTCATTTTTAAACGGCTCTTCTTTCCCGCAATTGAAAAAATATGTTACATGGGCATACTTTTCGGTTTCGGCTATCCTGAGCTGTTTTAGACCAAGTTTTGATATGACTTCGCCTAATATATTACCGTAATTTTGAGGTTCTATTATATACTTGGTAGTGAATGAATCGTCATATTTTGTCATTGTGATAAAGTTTTTTACAGGTTTAAAGCCGCTCCTGTCAAAAAAGTCGAAAGATTCGAAGGTAAGGGCTTCGGTTATCTGTTTTGCCCTATCCGCTCTGAAATTAATAAATATAACGCCGTCTTTGCCGGTAATCGCGCCGTTTTTTGCCTCATGTTCCATAACAGATGGGGCAATGAATTCATCGGTAATATCTTTCGCATAATTATCGTTTATGGCACCAAACGGATCATTATACACATTTCCTTTTAATAACGTGAGCATATCGAAAGCCTGTTTCGTCCTATCCCATCTTGTATCCCTGTCCATAGCATAAAACCGTCCGCATAATGTGGATATTACAGTATTTCCATTGGTTTTTTCGATGGTTTTAACAAGTTTTTCTATAAAAATTTTTGCGCTTTTAGGCGGGGAATCCCTTCCATCTAAAAAAGCATGAATATATATCTCATCAACGCCGCCCGAATAAAAAAAGTTGATCAGATACTGCATATGGCTTAATTCACTGTGGACTCCGCTTTCCGATAAAAGCCCCATTAAGTGCACCCTTGAATTGCCGTTTTTTACAGTTTCTAAAAACGATACAAGCACAGGATTAAGCTTTAATGCGCCGTTTTCTATCCCTTCATTTATCCTTGTAAGATCCTGAAGCGCTATCCTTCCTGCTCCGATATTGAAATGGCCCACTTCGGAATTTCCCATCGTGCCTTCAGGAAGCCCGACATCTTTTCCATAAGATTTAAGGGATGTTAGAGGATATTCTTCAAAGATCTTGTCTATAAAATATTTTCTGGCATTTTTAATCGCATTGCCTTTTATCTTGTCGGATAAACCAAATCCATCAAGGATAATAAGACACGCACTTTTGTAATTTTTCATCTTAGGGCATATTGCCTGCTGTTGTTATTTGCGGTTTTTTGAAGATTTTATTGCATAATAGCTTTAGAATTGTAGAATGTAACTTCTTTAGCGGAAGCGTTAAATTAATTTTAAGACATTTCCCGAATCTTCTTTTAATTGTGTGTCATAAAGAGATTGAACCGCAATATTCATGGTATTCCATGAATAACAGGAAGGGCAAAGCGAACTGTAATTTAATGAAGAAAAATTACAATTGGAACATATAAACGGCAATTTAACGGGATATAAATTTTTAAGCGCTTTTCTAAAAGCCTGAGCCGCTTCGTTATATTTCCCTCTTTTAAGATAACTTTCGGCTAGCAAAAGATAACCAGAATTATCTTTCAATGAGGATAGCGGGATAGCGTTAAGGTTTGAAATGGCTTCATCAACCATTTCTATGCGAAGATACAATTTGGCCAGAAATAACCTGTATTCCCATTTTTCAGGATTATTGTAAATAAGCTCCTGATAAAATTTTATAATATTTTCCGGGTGGTTCGTCTTGACGGCAACATCTTCCATTTTTATCAGGACGGCAAAATTGCCTGTTCTAAGGAATGCTTTTTCCCATAGCTTAAAAGCATCGTCGGCCTTGCCTTTTTTAATATAAGCGTCCCCAAGTGAGATATAAGCTGCAGCGAAGTTTTTATCGTGAGATATTACCTGATTAAATCTTTTTGCAGATCTTTCCGTGTCATTTTCATTTTCAAGTAAAAATTTTCCATACTCATACTTTAAGCCGATCATATCCCTTTCTTCTTTTTTGTTGATCTCTTTATCTTTAGACTGGCTTAAAAAGAGCTTAGACATTTTATAAGAGTTTTTCCATTCACCCTTTTTAATGTAGATGTCTTTAAGTTCAAGTATTGCATATAAGTTATCCGGAGCGGCTTCCAACGCCTTACTAAAAAAATATACCGCTTTTTCAAAGTCTCCGCCGATTTTATGCAGGTTGCCAGCTTCGTTAAGAGCAATGACGTTGGATTTATCAATTTTAAGGACATTATTAAGGCATGATTCGCTTTCTTCAATATTGCCTTTATGCTTGTAGATCTTTGCCAGAAGAAGATAAGCCTTAATGCTGTCTTCGTATCTTGCTAAATACTTTTTAATGGTTCCTATAGCTTTTTCATACTGTGCCCTTATATATAGCTCTTCGGCTTTGTTAATGGAATTATCAATTTCGCTACTGATATATTCTTGCCTGTTATTGATAAGATTTTTTATATAGCGTGCAGAATCCCTGATTAAGATTATTAAAGAAACTAAAAAGATGCCTACTAAAAATGCCGCAAATATATAAAAAATAAGCGGATAGTTTAAAATATAATGATTTCCCGTCCCATAGCGAAGCAGTACCTTTGCCGGATTAAGCATGTAGAGGTATTCAAAGAAGGCGATCAAAATAAGAATAGATATTATAAGGGCTATTATAAACATTTAGTAAGTGGTAAATCAATCATACATTCGTACAATTTTTTAATTTATTTTATGGATTATGTGGGTTTAACCGTCTTTTTCTTAATTATTGCACCGTTTAATGTTAATGTGTTAATGTGCACCGTTCAATGTTTCTCAATCAGCCGGCTATTAAGCCCGCGGCTTTAGCCGCGAGCGATTGATGATGCAGCGGTTGATGCTCTGTCGGGGACGATAAATTCTTTAGCTTCCGGCCATAGACCTTCAAGATTGTAAAAAGATCTAAGATCTTCAAGAAATACGTGGATTATTTTATCGCCGTAATCAATAACTACCCATCTGGAAGTATCAGCGCCTTCGATAGCAAGCGGTTTCTTTTTTATCGAGTTTAAAACATTTCCTGTTATCGCCCCAATCTGGCGATCGGAAGCGCCGCTTGCAATTATAATAAAATCAGTCAGTTGGGATATTTTTCTTATATCAAGGACTATTATATTTTTTGCCTTTTTGTCGGCAAGCGAACCTATAATAGTCCGTATTTCCTTATTGGTTCTTTTTAATGTTTTTCTTTTGATATTGCCGTTGTCTATTGTTATCACCTTTATGCTTATGCTGCTATATTAGCTTGGTTTATCCGTATTATATCACAAATAAAGTCTGTTACATATTATATAATCAATCAATTTTTTTGGCAACAGATATAAGTTTGACCTGTTCATTTTAAAATTATTCCTAATCTTGGTAGAAGATATGTCCATTCTTGTAACGTTTAAAAAATAAATATATTTATTGCCGGATAGAACAATCCTGCTATTTTTAATATCCATACCTGCAGTTTCTTTAATTCTATCGGGTAAATATTCTGCAAGGTTTAATAGATTTTTCTCATGCGCGTTTCTATTCATAACGATAAAATTTGTCATATTCGTATTAAAGAGCGATTCGCTATTTTTCCAGTTTTTAATACCGGAAAAGGCATCGGTGCCGATAATAAAAAAAAAGTTATCTTTCCGGTATATCGATGTTAGTTCCCTCAAGGTGTCGTAAAAAAAGGATATTCCACCCCTTGATATTTCGATATCGGAAACCTCGAATTTAGAATTGTCTTCGGTCGCGATTTTAACCATCTCAAGTCTTTTTTGAGTGTTAATGACGGTTTCTTTTTTATTTGAAGTAATATTGGACGGGATAAAAATTACCTTGTCTAACGGCATCAGTTCCGCAACTTCTTCGCATGCCCTTAAATGGCCGTAATGTATAGGATTAAATGTCCCCCCGAATATACCCGTATTCATTATATATATTTTATATTTGTATTTTGTCTTTGGTTATGGATTATGCATAATTATATATATTTCTTATAATTTTATGACCTTACCTGATAATTGCCAAATACTATGAATTTGGTAGTAGTGAGTTCTTTTACCCCCATAGGTCCGTATGCGTGGATTTTTGAGGTGGATATGCCTATTTCGGCTCCGAGACCAAGCTCAAAGCCGTCATTAAACCTTGTGGAAGCATTTATCAGGACGCAGGAAGAATTTACTTTTTTAATGAATTCCATAGCGTTATCGTAGTTCTGAGTGATGATCGCTTCTGTATGATTTGAGCCGTGTTTACTGATATGATCCACGGCTGCCGGCATATTTGGAACGGATCTAACGGCAAGAATAAGATCAAGATATTCCTCGTCCCAGTCTTTTTCGGTTGCAGGAGTGATAAATCTATATTTATTTTTAAAGATATTTAGGAGATCGTCCGCAAGCCGCGCTTCCACATTATATTTTTCAAGCTCGGAAAGTAAAGCCGGCATAAATTCATTCACGATATTTTTATGCACTAACAGGGTTTCTAAAGCATTGCAGACCGACGGTTTTTGAACCTTTGCATTGATGACGACCTCGATCCCTTTTTTAATATCGGCGTATTCATCTATATAAATATGGCAGACTCCTTTGTCGTGTTTGACTACGGGTATTCTGGAATTTTCGGTGACAAAAGAGATGAGGCTGTCCCCGCCTCGCGGTATTATTAGATCGATATATTTTTTTTGCGATATAAGATCAAGCACTGCCGATCTGTCGGTATATGGTACTAAAGAGATCGTATCCGCCGGCAGGCCGTTATTTTTAAGCGCGTCTTTTATAATAGCCATAAGCGCTTTGTTTGAGTTGATCGCTTCAGAGCCGCCGCGTAAAACGGCTGCGTTTCCTGATAAAAGACAGAGGATAGAAGCGTCTATAGTAACATTAGGTCTTGATTCGTAAATGATGCCGATGACGCCTAAAGGAATCCTCATTTTTCCAACCATTAAGCCGTTAGAGCGCACTGTTATATTTTCGATCTCTCCGACTGGGTCTTTGATTTTTTTAACGTCTTCGATAGATCTTAACATCGAGGAAAAGGTTTTTTCCGTAATCTTAAGCCTGTCTATGAAGGAGGGTTTAAGCGAATTTTTTTCGGCATTTTCTATGTCTTTTAAGTTTTCGGAAGCAAGAAAATTTTTTCTTTCTGCAAGCAGTTTTTTAATATCGCTTAAGATATCAAGCTTTGTTTGACTGTTGGTGTTTGCAATGAATTTACTGCTTTCGTAAGTATTTTTTGCAATATTTTCGATACTTTCGGCATTTTCAATTTTAATTGTTTTATCGCTGATTGTTTTATCGCCCACTAATCGTTACCTTATTGTTTTATATGCCTTTTATATGCCGTTAACGCAGACCATTGCGAATTTATATTTATTATTTATAATGTATAAAAATAAAAATTAAAAAATAAGTCTTTTCTTTTATAAAGCTATAGTTACCATATTGTTTTTATGCACTACCAAAGCCGATTTTATGGTATCGTTATTATAAGTAGACTTTATTTCGGATGAGGATAATCCCTTTATTTTTTTTATATCTTCCGAATTAAAATCGGAAATACCTATTGAAATAACCTGTTTTTTTTTGTTTGATATATAAACCCCTTCTTTTTTTTTAAAATTCCCGATTATGTCTATTATACCGCTTGCAAGAAGGCTTCTATTGCCGTAAACGATCGCTTTTTCTGCTCCTTCGTCGCAAACAATAGTCCCTTTTTTTTCCATTCCGAATAAAAGCCAGTGCTTTTTTTTGTTTATACTGGATTTAGACGAAAGAATCAATGTGCCGTTCAGCTTCCCTTCTGCTATAGATTTAAGCGTTCCAGTGTTTTTGCCGTTTGTGATTATTATATCTATACCGGTTTTGGCGGCAATTTTAGCCGCTTCGAGTTTAGATTTCATACCGCCAGTACCGTAACGGCTTTTGGTATTTTCTTTAAAACCGTCAACATAGGTTTCAATATCCCTGATAACGTTAACTTTTTTAGTGTTTTTGTAAATGGCAGGGTTTTTATCGTGGACTCCGCCGATATTTGAAAGAATGATTAAAAGATCGGCGCAGGACAAATTAGCGGCTAAAGCCGAAAGATAGTCGTTATCTGAGAATTTTATCTCATCTGTTGAGATGGTATCATTTTCGTTTATTACAGGTATTATTTTGTTCCTTAGCAGTTCATCTATCGTATTTCTTGCATTATTAAATCTTTTGCGGGATGCTGTATCTTCTTTTGTGAGTAAAATTTGAGCAGTTTTTAAGGCGTATTTTTTGAAAGCTGACGCATAATAATTCATTAAAATAGTCTGTCCACATGCTGCTAATGCCTGTTTTTGCGGAATAGTCAGGAAACCGGAGGGCGTATCTATGCCTAAAATATTTCTTCCGATGGCTATAGCTCCAGAAGACACTAATATAACTTCTTTACCTTGTTTAATTAAAGAATATGCAAACCCCGTTATTTTTTTAAAAGAGGCTAAAGAGGCCTTGTCTTTTTTATTAAGAAGGATCTGGGTGCCTATTTTTATGACGACCCTTTTTTTTATGGCTATGAAATCACTGAATTCTAAGTTAATATTGTCCATTTTTCAAATAAACCGTTCTTTTTTATATATTTTTATATATTTTAACATGGAATTTCAAAATTAGAAATGTTTATCCTCTACCCTGATTATCCTGATCCAAAATGTCCAAAATTGTCTGTAGAACTTTTACACCTGATTCCTGCCTTTGGAAACTCGTAAGGTTTATGTGGAGGGGCATCAGCTGTAGAACTTTTATACCTGATTTTCCTGCCTCCTTAATATAAATAAATGTAATAGATAAACTATATAATAATTATTCGCAGGAAGATCAGGGATTTATGGCGATATTAGCAGTTTTAATTTACTATTTAATTTGTCTATGCCTGTATTTTCGGAAGCCGAAATAAAAAACGGCTCAATTTCCGTTGCCTTGAAAAAGTTGTTTAGTTTGTTTTTGATATTTTCGTACTCCATCGCGTTTGGAATCATATCAATCTTATTTATTGCTACTATCTGTTTTTTTGTTAAAATATCCTTGTTAAATTTATTTATCTCACTTATAACGGTACGGTATCTTTTTATGACATCTTCCGGTTTTCCTATTTCAATCACATGAAGCAGTATCTTTGTCCTTTCTATATGTTTTAAAAATTTGATGCCAAGGCCGTATCCCTGCGCCGCGCCCTCCATAATGCCGGGTATGTCGGCGGCTATATAAAACTTGCCTTCATCGGGATCCAAACATACGCCTAAATTCGGCGATTTTGTGGTGAAAGGATAAGAGGCTATTTCAGGACGGCATTTTGATAGTTTTGAGATCAATGTGGATTTTCCGGCATTTGGCAAGCCTATTATTCCAATGTCTGCAAGAGTTTTAAGCTCTAAAGATATTGTTTTTGTTTCTCCGGGCATTCCCGGCTGGGCAAAGCGGGGACTTCGGTTTGTGGAGGATTTAAAAAAAGAGTTGCCTTTTCCGCCGCCGCCGCCTTTAGCTATTATAACTTTTTCGCTGTTTTTTGTGAGATCGGCGATGAATTCGCCGGTATCCCGGTCTGTTATAATCGTTCCTAAAGGGACTTTTATAGTAAGGTTTTTTCCATTTCTGCCCTTTTTATTGTTTCCAGCGCCGTTTTTTCCGCTTTCTGCGGCGAATTTAGGCTTATATCTGAAATCAAGTAAACTTGTGATATTATGATCGGCTATCATTGTTACGTCGCCGCCTTTACCGCCGTCCCCGCCGTCTGGAGCACCTTTTGGGAGGAATTTTTCTCTTCTGAAGCTAACTGCTCCTTTTCCTCCGTTACCTGATATAACGGTAATAACGGCATAATCTACGAATTTCATATCCGATTTATATTTATTATATTTATATTGTTGTGCCGGCTATCCGTCTCGGTTTTATCGCTTTTAATTTTTGCATTTTTTAGGTACTTTCGATAAACATCAGCCCCCATTGTAAGAATATGCTGCTAACCTTTTAACCGTAAATTGTTGACGAAATACCAGAATAAAATGAAAGGATGAAATTAATATTTTTTGTTTGGAAGGAATTTAAGTTTATAAATTTATGAATTTTTTAATTAACCGGCTCTGTTACAATGCTGACATATCTTCTGTCATTTTTTCCGCAGTGAAATTTAACATACCCGTCTATTAGCGAATAAAGCGTATAGTCCTTGCCTTCACCAACATTTTTTCCCGGATGAAACGATGAACCTACCTGCCGGACAATGATATCCCCTTTTTTAACCCTTTCATTGCCGAATTTTTTAACTCCTCTTCTTTGTCCGCGGCTATCTCTTCCATTTCTGGAACTGCCGCCTGCCTTTTTATGAGCCATTTATAGCGCTCCCTTAATTAAAATTAAAAATTTAAATTATGATATTTCTGTTATTTTAATTTGGGAAAATTTCTGCCTGTGTCCGGTCTTTTTCCTTTCGCCTTTACGGCGCTTTATCTTAAGAACAATCACTTTTTTTGATTTTCCTTCATGAAGAACGACCCCTTTTACATGTATATCGTCTAAAACAGGCGTCCCTAAAAGAACGGTTTCGCCTTTTTTTACCATAGAGGGTGCGAATATAACCTCGTCACCTTTATTTTTATTAAGGGTTTCCATTCTTACGGTATCTCCTACCGAAACCTTATACTGTTTAGATCCTGAATTAATTATAGCATAATCGTTCATCCCAAGTCCCTTTGTTAGTCCCTTTGTTTTTTAACTTTTAATATTTAATTTATGTATTATATATATATTTTAATGTTAAAATTAGCTTTATCGAAAAAAATATCAAACAGCGCTGCAACCGCCGTAGCTAATTTTCGCAACTAAATTTTCGTTTTCATAATTAATCGTGAATTTTACTAAGAGTTTTAATCTTATAAAATTTTTCGTTTGAAGTCAAGTTACATTTTTAAACGCGGATAAATATGATAATCACTATCCATAGCAACTATGGTTTTTATTCCTTATAAATTATAAATGTAATATTATTATTACCTATTATTATATTCATTATTTTAAATGTCAATAATAAAAAAATAAAAACATAAAATTCACGATAAAAGATAAATCTATAAAACAAAACCGGCTTCTTTGAAGTATTTTATTTGCCGGTTTAAAACAGTAGAAAAAAATTAAAAAATAAATTATAATATAATTTATTAATTTAATAATTTTTTAATAAGGATTAAATGAGGGGGTAAAATTGGAATTTTGTATCATTGATTCGAAGGAAAAATTAAAAGAATTTTTTGACATTAAAGGCAAGCATGATGGCAGACTTATAGCCTTTGGCGTCTATGAAGGAGAGGAAAATACCTTCTTAAATTACGAATTATTAAAAAAGTTTGATTTTATCTATAAACGTATCAAAAAACTGCATTTTAAAGCAAAAAAAGACAAGAACATTTTAATGGAGGTGCCGTCTTATATATTAATTCATGGCATGGGGAAGAAATCCAAATTTAATTCTGATTATATAAGAATGTTGTTTGCAGATTCCTGCAAATCGGCCCGGGTAAACAGGCTTACCGAAATATCGGTTATTGTTCCCGAACTTAAAAATTCGTATTATGCCGGAAAAGACATGATATACTTAGGCTCATCCGTTGTCGAAGGTTCAGAGCTTGCTCTTTACGAATTTAAAAAATATTTTTCTAAAACTAGAAATAACAAAGATAATGATAAAAATAATATAAAATCCATAAATGTTTATTTCAACGGCTTGAAAATAGATAAAAATGCCGTTAATATCATACAAAAAGGGTTTGAATTGGGAACGCTTACTTCTTATGGCACTAATTTTTCAAGGGATTTGATCAACGAACCTGGAAATATTGTAACTCCTGAATATCTTGCAAATGTTGCAAAAGATATAGCAAAAGAAAAAAAACTTGAATGTGAGATATTCGACGAAAAAAAAATCGTTAGTATGGGAATGAATGCGTTTTACGGTGTTGCAATGGGTTCAAAAAACCCTCCGCGGTTTATTCATCTTGTTTATAAAACAGAAAAAAGAAAAAAGTCCATTAAAAAAATTGCTATTATAGGCAAAGGCATAACTTTTGACAGTGGCGGACTTTCTTTAAAACCGGCTGATTATATGACTACTATGAAATCGGATAAATCGGGGGCATGCGGCGTACTTGCCATTATGCAGGCTATCGGCGATTTTCCGCTTCCGCTCGATATTGAAATCCACGGCATTATAGCAGCCTGTGAAAATATGCCTGGCGGTGGTGCGCAAAGACCAGACGATATTGTTAAAGCCCTTAACGGAAAAACAATTGAAATAGAAAATACCGATGCAGAAGGCCGCCTTACCCTTGCGGATGCTCTTTCGTTTGCCGGCGGTCTTGGGGTTGACGAGATCATTGATATGGCTACGCTGACGGGCGCCTGTGTAATTGCACTTGGAGAATACACGTCCGGAGTTATGGGTAATGACAAGAATCTTATTAATAAGATCATTTCTGCTGGTGATATTGCGGGTGAAAGAATGTGGGAACTGCCTTTTGACGATAACATGAGGGAAAAGTTGATAAGCCCCGTAGCCGATATAAAAAATATTGGCAATAAGTATGGTGGAGCTATTACCGCAGGCATGTTCCTTGAGGAATTTGTGCAGGAAAATGTTAAATGGTGCCATATAGACATAGCCGGGCCGTCTTTTACTAAGACGGGTTTTTCTTATAACCCAAAAGGAGCGACCGGCGTCGGTGTCCGGACAATCTTATACTACATAAGCCGGCATGCTTCATAAACAATCTAACAATCTGCAGATATTAAGACGTAACATAGTTACATAGTTAGTTGTTTTATCCCAAATTTGAGTTTTATATTTTTTTATTGACTTATTAATTTAAAATATGATAAGAATAAAACATTTATGTTTAATATAGTTTTAAAAGGAAGTAAAGAGTGGCTGAAAATTCGTTCTTACCTATCCTTATAATACTTATTCTTGCAATCGTGTTTGCTTTTGCAACGGTTGGCTTGTCGGCGTTTCTCGGAAAAAACACTTATGAAAAGGGGAAATTAAAGCCTTATGAATGTGGCGTAGAACCGGTCGGAAATCCTCATATCAGGTTTGATATCAAATTTTATTTAATTGCTATATTTTTCCTACTTTTCGATATCGAAGCGCTGTTTTTGTTTCCATGGGCGGCAGTTTTTATTAAACTTGGGCTTTTTGGTTTTGTTGAAATGTTTTTGTTCATAGTCATACTTCTTCTCGGTCTTATTTATATCTGGAAAAAAGGGGCATTAGAGTGGGATTAGAAGAGCATTTGGGAGATAATGTTATTACTGCCTCATTGGATAAGATCGTTTCATGGGGCAGGAAATGGTCTATCTGGCCTGCTACATTCGGTCTTGCCTGTTGCGCCATAGAAATGATGACCTCGGCCTCTTCAAGGTATGATATAGACAGGCTTGGATTAATCTTTCGCTCGACCCCAAGACAATCCGATCTTATGATAGTTTCGGGAAGGGTTTCCTATAAAATGGCGCCTGTAGTAAAGAGGCTCTATGATCAGATGCCCAATCCAAAATGGGTTATTGCAATGGGCGATTGTGCCTGTTCTGGAGGATTGTTCAACGTTTACAGCATTGTTCAGGGCGTTGACAAGATAATACCGGTGGATGTCTATGTTCCAGGGTGTCCCCCCCGTCCCGAAGGTCTTATATACGGGATAGTTAAACTGCAGGAAAAGATCGAAAAAGGAACCCTGAACATATAAACAGATAGGTGCGATACCGAGCCTGCAAAAGCTTAGTTTTAAAGCAAATTTATTTTAACCAGCAATTATTACTTGGAGGATCAAGCGCTTATGGAGGTTTCATTTGCTCTTAGTGTAATAAATGACGCTATGCGTGATTTGATTACTTCGGTTGATACGGCAAACGGTGATGTGCGCATTACGACCGCGAAAGATAATTTGATTCAAGTGGCTAAATTTTTAAAAGATGATCCCAGGCTTAGGTTCGATATGCTAAGCGATCTTTTTGCCGTAGATTATCCAAGAAAAGCCGAAAGGATCGAAATTATTTATAATTTTTATTCCACGGCAAATAATTTCAGAATATTTGTTAAATGCCATTCAAATATTGATGAAGCCGATTATCCAAGTTTAACGCCTTTATATGAATCCGCCAATTGGTTTGAAAGGGAGGTTTATGATATGTTCGGTCTTAAGTTCAAAAATCACCCCAACCTTAAACGAATACTAAATCCTGAAGACTGGGAAGGATATCCCCTTCTTAAGGATTATCCGCTTAGGAAAAGGCCGCCCGTCGAAAAGCTGAATTTTAATACGCCGGGGCTTGCAGAAATTAAGTAGCCAAAAGTTTTGTTCATAATCTACTCATAATCTATTTATATCATAATCATATATTTATATATTTATGTTATATCATATTTAAAATTTTAATACGATACCGTATTAATCAATTATGCTCATGTTCGAATATAAAGATTATCTCATTGAGCTTGATAATTTTGCCATTAACATTGGTCCTCAACATCCAAGTACTCACGGAGTTCTGCGTGTTCTTGTTAAATTAGACGGCGAAACGGTAGTCGAAGCCGAGCCTGTCATCGGCTATCTTCATACGAGTATGGAAAAATATGCCGAGTACAGGACATATCATCAGGCAGAAACAATTACCGACAGAATGGATTATGTCTCCGCCGCATCTAATAATCTTGGATATATACTTGCCGTTGAAAAACTGTGCGGAGTAAAACCCCCTAAAAGAGCCGAATATATCCGGGTTATTCTTACAGAACTGACAAGGATCAGTTCGCATCTTGTCTGGCTTGGAACTCATGCTGTTGATCTGGGGGCATTAACGGAATTTTTATACTGTTTTCGTGAAAGGGAGCTTATTCTCGATATAATCGAAACAATGACGGGGGCAAGAATGACCCCTTCTTTTTTCAGGGTCGGCGGCATCGCTATGGATATACATAAAAACTTTACCGGCAAAACACGGGATTTTATAAAAATTTTTCCCGATAAAATAAGCGAATATGAAGCTTTGCTTACAAAAAACAAGATATGGCTTGCAAGAACAAAGAACGTCGGTAAAATATCCGTTGAAGATGCGGTTAGTTTTGGTGTTACGGGTCCTTCCCTGCGCGCCAGCGGATTACGCTATGATGTAAGGAAGATAAATCCTTATTCAAGCTATGAAGATTTTGATTTCGATATTCCAACGGGAGATGCCGGCGATGTGTTTGACCGGTATGCAGTGAGAATAGAAGAGATGAGGCAAAGCTTACGGATTGTTAATCAAGCTGTAGAAAATATTCCCGAAGGTGAATATCTCAGCTACGATGAATACCCTCAATATGTTATTCCTCCAAAACACAGGGCTTTAACTACGATGGAAGGCATGATATTTTTGTTTAAATACGGGATGGAAGGGATAAAACCGCCAAAAGGAGAGGCATACCAGTCCATCGAAGGTCCGAGGGGGGAATTAGGCTATTATATCGTTTCGGATGGTTCGGGATTTCCATACCGGATGCGCGTAAGGCCACCGTCTTTTTGCAATATAAGCGCTTTATGTAAAATGGCTAAAGGCTATCTTCTTGCAGATCTTATAGCTATTATCGGCAGTTTGGACATTTTACTCGGGGAAATTGACAGATAACGGATAAAAGAAATGAAAAAAACGGGTTAGAAAATGCATGAAAATAATTGATAAGTTAAGTTCAAAATTAGATCTTTCGGCATTTGAACGTTCGGGGCGCAAAAAAATATCTTCGGTACTGAACTGGAACGGCGTTGTTTTGCTTGATGATAAAGACAATAAAGTTGATCTGGCAAGATGTTTTATGAAAGAACTTATAAAGGTATCCTGTGGAGGTTGTATTCCGTGCGGATTTGGAACTTCCGTTGCAGGCTATCTGTTGGAAAAGATATGCAGCGGAAAAGCGGAGCCGGAAGATCTGGACAGATTAAAGGATGAATGCGAGTATATTCTTACGTTTTCCAAATGCACGATTGGAACGATCGGTCCCTTGCCTATTATCCAGCTCATAGAATCTTTTAGGGCTGATTTTGAGCAGGCGATAGCAAAACATGAGGTAATACCTGAAAATAATAATTATGTTATTAAGATGATTGCTCCGTGCATTAATGGATGTCCTTCAAAACTTGATATTCCCAACTGGATCGAAAGGGTTAGGGACGGCAGGTTCGAAGATGCCCTCGAATCGGCCAGGAGAAATACGCCTTTAGCGGGAATACTCGGCAGAAGCTGTTTTCATCCATGTGAAGATAATTGCAGAAGGGCTAACATAGATGAGCCGATTCAGATATGCCTTATAAGAA
The DNA here is from genome assembly GCA_021818985.1 of bacterium. Taxonomy (GTDB): domain Bacteria; phylum SZUA-79; class SZUA-79; order Acidulodesulfobacterales; family Acidulodesulfobacteraceae; genus JAKASO01. The sequence continues at coordinate 27,792 of JAKASO010000005.1, read as the reverse complement.
GATTTGCAGCCGATAACGAATTTTATTCTAATATAAAACCTGTTTTTGATATAAAAGATAACGGTATAAAAGTGGCTATAGTTGGTTCGGGTCCCGCAGGTTTAAGTTGCGCCTATTATTTAAGGCTGATGGGCTATAAACCCGTGATTTTTGAAGCTTTGTCCGTATTGGGCGGTATGATGGCTGTAGGAATACCGAGATTTAGAATTACTAAAGAATTTTTGGATAAAGAGATTGATTATATTCTTTTAACTGGGGTCGAATATAAATTAAATCAGAGGCTTGGAAGGGATTTTAAAATCAATGACCTTTTCGATCAGGATTTTAAAGCTGTTTACCTTGCCATAGGCGCTCATAGAGGACAGAATATCGGTTTGCCCGGAGAAAATGATAATCTTGAAGGTTTTTATGAAGGTGTTAAATTTTTAAGAGACATTGCGCTTGGAAACAAAATCGGGGTCGGCAAAAAGGTCATAATAGAAGGGGGAGGCAATGTAGCGATAGATTGCTGCAGATCCGCCCTGCGGCTTGGTTTTAAAGAAGTCATAGTTGTTTACAGAAGGTCAAGGGAGCAAATGCCCGCGGCATCTTATGAAATTGACACCGCCCTTAAAGAAGGCATTAAGTTTGATTTTCTTGTAAATCCAATAAGTATACTTCAAGAAAACGGTCGTGTAATCGGCGTCAGATGCAGAAAAATGAAGTTAGGCGAACCTGACAAAAGCGGCAGGAGAGCTCCGGTAGAAATTCCAGATTCGGATTTTGATATAGAATGCGACGCTTTTATTACTGCAGTTGGACAGGTGCCGGATTTTGATTTTTTAAAAGATATCCCTCAGATTAGGACTAACAGGGGTAAAACGATAATTGTGGATAAATTGACTAATATGACCGATATGCCCGGAGTATTTGCGGGCGGCGATGCCATGACTGGACCTATAAGTATAGTTAGTTCAAACAGGGATGGAAAAAATGCGGCAAGAAGGATAGACGAATATATAAGAACAGGTTCTTTTAATATAACGGATGACGATATAATGGAAAAGCTCTTAGAAGAGATAGGAGTATATGACAAAAGGGAAATTGTGGATTATCCAGACTTTCCACCCAAGCTTACACGCGCAAAACAGGTTGAAGAACCTGTTACCGACCGTATAAGTAATTTTATAGAGGTCGAAAAAGGTTTGACAACTAATGATGTCGTATATGAAGCGACCAGATGTATGCGATGTTATATGGTTATGTTTGTGAAATTTGAGGATTAAACTAAATAAGGTAAGCGGATATTATAAGTGGATATTGAAATTACCATAAACGGCAAAAAAATAATAACCAAAACCGGCCTTACTATTCTCGAGGCGGCTTCTCAGGCAGGGATTAGAATACCTACCCTGTGTTATTTAAGAAGGCTCAGACCTTTTGGATCGTGTAGAATATGCGTGGTCGAGGTAAAAGGTCTCGGGCGTCCGGTTCCTTCCTGCGTCGCAAGAGTAAAAGAGGGCTATGAAATTATGACCAATACCGACAAGGTCTGGCAGGCCAGAAAATATGTATTATCCAATCTTCTTCTCGATCATGCGATGGATTGCCCTGTATGCGATAAATCAGGGGAATGTCTTTTGCAGGATCTGACATTTGAATTCGGGCTTACCATCCAAAAAAATACAAAGGGTTTTCCCGACAGAACAAAAATTTTTAGAAGCGATCTTATCGAATATACTGATACAAGGTGTATTATGTGTTGCAGATGCATCAGGATTTGTATGGATATGTACGGGAACCCCTTTTATGAGGTCAAAGACAAGGGTTATAACAGTCACATAGGATTAAGGCATGAAGATAAAGTTCAAGACGGTGTTATCTTCAAAGAGGGCGCTTTTTTAGAGCAAAAAGAAGAAAAGAAATACTTGGATTGTTATTATTGCGGCAATTGCATCGAGGTTTGTCCTGTAGGCGCATTAATTTCCAAGCCGTCTAAATTTAAGGAAAGATACTGGCAGGAATCGCCGTTTTCTTCAGTATGCGATAAATGTTCGGCTGCCTGCAAGATAGAATATTATAGATATGAAAAAAACGAATCTTTGGTAAGAGCCGCTGCCCTTTACGGAGGCTATCTTTGTAAAAAGGGTTTTTTTTATGATGCGATTGACAGAACTCCTGATGGCTATATCGGATTTCCCCTTGTAAAAAAGGGTTCGAGGTTTAATGAATTACCTTATAATGAAGCGTTAGACAGATTTGCTTTCAGGCTTAAAAATATATTCGATGGAAACGAATATAAAAAAATAGCCGTTCTTTGTTCTTCGTCCGTTTCAACCGGCAACGGATTCATAATATCCAATTTTGTGAAAGATGTGATTAAGCCGGCAGGTTTTGATATTGCGCAGCCCCAATTTTACCGGCAAAATTTTGACAGATTTAAAGAGGTATTTAAAACGGAAGAAAATTTTGATATAAGAACTATTCGAAATTCCGAGCTTATTTTTTATATCGGCGATATCGAAAACGAGATCCCTTTTGCTTCATACAATATTATGAAAAACCACAGGGAACACGGCGGAAAATTATTTTTACTGAAACTTGCAAAAGATAACAGGAGCCGTAATTTTACAAGGTTTGAAGATATAGCCTATGTTAAAACGGATATCGAAGCGGATGGGGTATATCAGTATTTGAATAATATGCGGCTTAATATTACGGCAAGTCCTCTTTTGCAATATAATACCGTTTCATTTGTTCTGGGCGATATCTTTATGTCGTCCGCCTATCGCGATAAAGAACTTCTTATTTTAAAAGAGATAGTTGAATTTTTGAGGGGTGAACAGAAGGTTATATATATTTATCTGCTTATAAAGCCGTTTAATTATAGGGGGCTTATTGCCGGCGGGGTTTATCCTTTTGAGGGCTGGTTATCTTATGAAGAAATAATAAAAGGGATCGCAAAAAATGACATCAAAAATTTAATATATATAGGTGATTACGAAGAAGATGAAAATAGCGGCATAAGTTTATTAAGGAGTGTTGCGGATTTGGATTTTCTCGGGGTTCTTTCCTCAAAAGTGAACCAGTTGACCACTATGGCTGATGCTGTTATTCCGGTTTATGATTTTCTTGAAGAACGGGACGCCTTTTACGAAAATTTTGAAGGAAAACTCATGCATATAAATAATGAGTTTAATTTCGGCGCATATAGATACGACATTGCCACAGTGCTTTCCGACCTTTCTGAAAGGCTTAACACCCCCTTTGACATTAAAGGCAAATATGGCGAATTTATACAAAAACTTAAATCCATGAATGTGGCTTATTATAACAAAATCAAACCAAGAAGCAGATTTTATTATAACGAACCGGCAAAAATATTATCATTATATTGACCATGATCTTTTGGCTTATTTCGACAATAATTAAAATAATAGTGGTTTTTGGCATTATACTGTTAGCCGCCGCCTACCTAACACTTTTAGAACGCAAAATTGCGGCAAGAATCCAGAACAGGCTCGGTCCTATGGAGGCCGGTTTTCATGGATTACTGCAACCTATTGCCGACGGGATAAAGCTTTTCTTTAAAGAAGATATAATTCCTGCGGAGGCGAATAAGGCTTTATTTATTTTAGCGCCGATAATTGCCGTCATTCCGGCTTTAGTCACATTTTCCGTTATCCCGTTTGGAGCTCCTGTAAAAATACTCGGACATATCGTTCCGTTGCAGATTACCGATGTCAATATAGGCATACTGTTTATCCTTGCGCTTACCTCTTTGGGAGTTTACGGCGTTGTCGTAGGCGGATGGGCTTCCAATAGCAAGTATGCTTTATTAGGCGGTTTAAGAACTGCGGCTCAAATGATAAGCTATGAAATCTCCCTTGCCCTTTCCATAATCGGGGTTATAATGATAGCCGGCAGTTTAAGTTTGGCAAATATCGTTTCTGCCCAGTCCCATATCTGGTTTATAGTATTTCAGCCGGCAGGCTTTTTGATATATCTAATAGCCTCTACGGCAGAAATGAACAGGGTGCCTTTTGATCTTGGAGAAGCCGAAGGAGAGCTTGTTGCCGGATTTCATACGGAATACTCCAGTATGAAGTTTGCCTTTTATTTTATCGGGGAATATGCCCAAATAGTGGTAAACAGCGCCATTATAACAACGCTATTTCTTGGCGGCTGGCAGGGTCCTTTTTTGCCGTCAGTTATATGGTTCATAATAAAGGTTTTTGCCGTCATATTAGTATATTTATGGTTCAGGTGGACATATCCGAGACTTAGATATGACGAGCTTATGCATTTTGGGTGGAAGTTTTTACTTCCGCTTGCCCTTGCCAATATTATTGTGACCGGTTTTGTGATGATTTTACTAGGGAAGTAATAAAAAGTAATAAATAATAATTAGTATAAATTATTAATATGGATACGAAAAAAGAAGAAAAATCAGTAATAGAAATCTCGAAAAACCTTCTGGTCGGTTTAAAGACTACTATATCTACTTTTTTTAGAAAGCCGGTCACCGTTCAATATCCCAGAGAGCGGCTCCAAATAGCCGAAAGATTCCGCGGCTTTCCAAAGTTAAATACAAATCAGGATAAATCGCTGCGGTGCGTTGCCTGTATCTTATGCCAGACCGTATGCCCTTCCGAAGCTATAAAGATAGTAATAGGCTATGTGGATTACGGTGCGGAATACGAGCTTACGGAAAGGCAGAAAATGAATCACAGTCTTGATAAACTTGAAAAAGGCATATATAACGATGGAAGAAGACATCCTTTTTCTTTTGAAATTGACATGCTCAGATGTATTTGCTGCGGTTATTGCGAGGAAATATGTCCCGAAGAGGCTATCAGCATGTCGGATAAATACGAGCTGGCTGTTTATACCAGAGATGAAGCTGTTTACGGAATAGAAAAGCTTATTAAACTGTAATATTTCAATATACATATAAGGTTTATAGTTTATAATTTTCTAAGCTGGGATTTGGCTAATATATCTTAATTTTAACAGGGATCATTAAACGATGCTCTTTTATGTTTTTTCAATAATTGCAATTTACTCGGCATTAATGGTTATACTTTCAAGGAATCCTTTAACCTCTGCTCTATATCTTGTTTTGTGCTTTTTTGCAATAGCCGGTTTTTATGTGATCCTTGATATGGAATTTCTTGCAGCCATGCAGGTTCTTGTTTATGCCGGCGCAATCATGGTGCTTGTAGTTTTAGTTATAATGCTGTTAAATCTTGCTAACGCAAAAAATATACCGAAGGATTTTCATCAGATGTTTATTGCCGTCATATCTTTTATTTTGCTGTTTTTTGAGATTTTTTTATATGCAATTAAAGGTTCGGGGAAAGTGCCAACTGGGATCTATACCACTGCTTTTATTAAAACAATTGGAAACACCCAGATAATAGGCGAATTTTTGTTCACTAAATACATATTTCCGTTTGAGGTTGCTTCAATTCTGCTTTTAATTGCTATTATAGGGGCATTTATATTTGCAAGGCGCAAATTTTAAAAAGGTAATAAAAATGGACATTAATGCTTATTTAATTGTGGCTGGCATCCTGTTTTCCATTGGAGGGCTTGGGGTCCTTATAAGAAAAAATCTTATAGTCGTTTTTATGAGTTTAGAGCTTATGTTTAATGCGGCTAATTTAGGATTTGTTGCGGTTTCCGGCTATTTAAACCTCATAAGCGGCGATATCTTCGTTATTTTCGTTATGGTGGTTGCTGCCGCAGAAGCCGCAATAGCCCTTGGAATTGCAATTGCGTTTTACAGAGAAAAAGGAACTATAAATATTGATAAAGCAAATGAACTAAAGTGGTAATAAAAATTTAACTAAGGATCTTTTATGGACACAAAAGATTTGCTTGTTTGGTCAATTCCGTTTTTTCCAATGTTGGGAGCAATTCTGCTTGGAGTTTTCGGAAAATATCTTAAAAATTACGCCGGATACATAGGTAGTATATCCATAGTCATATCCTTTTTATTTTCCGTTGCCCTTTTTATAACCGTTGCATCCACCCATGGTTTTACCGCAATTCTTTACCCATGGATATATGCATCCACTTTCAAAACTAATATCTCCACATATATTGACAGGCTCTCAGTCATTATGCTCGTGATGGTAACAGGAGTGAGCGCTTTAGTGCATATTTATTCTATAGGATATATGAAGGGGGATAAGGGCTTTGCAAGATACTTCTCTTATATGAACCTTTTCGTTTTTTCAATGATAATGCTTGTTCTTGCCAATAATTTCCTGCTTCTATATGTCTTTTGGGAAGCGGTTGGTTTCTGTTCATATATACTCATAGGGTTCTGGTACGAAAAAAAATCGGCATCTGATGCGGCTAAAAAGGCGTTTATAGTCAACAGGGTAGGTGATTTTGGTTTCGGTCTAGGCGTGATGTTGATATTTGTTTCGACCGGAACTCTTAATTATACGTCGGTTTTCGGCATGATGCCGTCACTTCCCGGTTACTTGGTTACTATCATAGCACTTCTGTTATTTGCGGGAGCTGTCGGTAAATCGGCACAATTTCCGCTTCATATCTGGCTTCCAGACGCCATGGAAGGTCCAACCCCTGTCAGTTCCTTAATTCATGCGGCTACTATGGTTACCGCCGGAGTTTATTTAGTGGCAAGATGTCATGTAATTTTTTCTTATTCGCCGTTTGCTTCCCATGTTGTTGCATATATCGGCGGTTTTACGGCTTTTTTGGCGGCTTTTATCGCATTAACGCAGTATGACATAAAAAGGATAATTGCTTATTCTACGATAAGCCAGTTGGGTTATATGTTCATGGCGGTTGGAATAGGTTCGTATGCTGCCGGAATATTCCATCTTATATCGCATGCGGTATTTAAGGGACTTTTGTTTTTAACGGCAGGCAGCGTAATGCACGCTATGAGCGGAGAACTCGATTTGCGAAAGATGGGCAAACTGTATTCAAAGATGAAAATAACCGCCGTAACATTTATCGTCGGTGCGCTTGCATTATCCGGTATTCCGCCTTTTTCGGGGTTTTTTAGTAAGGATGCTATTCTGGCGGATACATTCAACAAAGGCTATTATATATTATGGATTATGGGGGAAGTAACGGCGTTTATGACGGCGTTTTATATCTTTAGGATTATCTTCAGGGTGTTTTTTGGCGAATCGCATGTTGATCCGTCCGTTCATGTTCACGAATCTTCTAAAGTTATGACAATACCGATGATAATTCTTGCAAGCCTTGCCGCCGTCGTTGGATTTATAGGGATACCGCCATTTGACCATTCCTTGTTTTATTTATTTTTACATAGGGATTTTCAAAACTCTTTTGTTTTCTCGCCGTTTGTAAATTATTATCCATGGTTTTTGTTGAGCTCTATATCGGTTTTAGCCGGAGCGCTTGGAATTTACACCGCTTATCTATTCTATATTAAACAGGCGTTCGATACAGAAAAGATCAAACGAATATTCAAACCGGTATATGAACTATCTTTTAATAAGGTATATATTGACGAAATATATGATCAGTTAATCGTAACTCCGCTAAAGAATTTTTCCGTTTATCTATGGAGGGTTGTAGATACTTTTGTTATTGACGGGGCCGTTAATGGTCTTGCTCAGGGATTTGCCTCCTTTTCAGGCAGGGTTAGAAGAGTGCAGAACGGTATGGTTATGAGCTACGCCCTCACTTTAATGATCGGGGTGATAGCTTTACTTGCGTATTATTTTATTAAATAAACAACATAAGATAACATAAAGAGCGATCTGATATGGGTCTATTTCTAAAATATATTTTATCAATCTTGATATTTTTTCCTTTGGTTTCCGGTATTTTTTTATTTTTTATAAATAAAGAAAATGAGCGGCTGCTTAGAAACCTTGCTACATTTTTATCACTTGTAGAATTTATCATTTCAATTTTTCTATTTGTCTATTTCAAATCATCTGCTTATGAATTTCAGTTCGTTGAAAAGTTCAGGTGGATAAAGACATTTGGAGCCACTTATTATCTTGGGATTGACGGCGTAAGCCTGTTTTTGATTCTTTTAACGACATTGCTGAGCTTTATTTCGCTGCTTTCCAGCTATAAATACGTCAAGGTTCATGTTAAAGAATTCGTTATCCTGATGTTAGCTTTAGAGACCTTTATGATCGGTACTTTTGCCGCTCTCGATATTCTTCTATTTTATCTGTTTTGGGAATTTATGCTTATCCCGATGTATTTTATTATCGGTATTTGGGGATCGGCAAGAAAAATATATTCCGCCGTAAAATTCATCCTTTACACATTAGCCGGTTCGCTGATAATGCTTTTTGGACTTATCGTAATATTTATCCTGCATTATGATCAGACCGGCAGTTTTACATTTAATATTTTAAAACTCTATCATACTCACATACCTTTGGGGCTTCAGATAATATTATTTATTGCCATTTTTATTGGTTTTGCGGTAAAAGTTCCGGTTTTTCCGTTTCATACATGGCTTGCAGATGCGCATACCGAGGCGCCCACTGCCGGTAGCGTTATTCTTGCCGGAGTGCTTTTAAAATTTGGTATATACGGATTTTTCAGATTTGCTATCCCTTTGATGCCTGAAGCTACCCTGATATTGACGCCGTTCATACTTGTTTTAGCCGTTATAGGCATAATTTACGGCGCCTTAGTTTCGATGGTGCAAAAAGACCTAAAAAGGCTTGTCGCCTTTTCAAGCATTTCTCATATGGGATTTATAATGTTAGGCTTATTTGCGATGACGGCAATAAGTGTTGATGGTTCCATACTTCAACTTATAAACCACGGCATTTCGACCGGGGCGCTTTTTCTTTTTGTCGGCATGCTGTATGAAAGGAGACATACCAGATTGATTTCCGATTTTGGAGGAATTGCTAAAAAGGTTCCGATCCTTGCGGCGTTATTTATGATTACCGTTTTATCATCCATAGGTTTGCCTGGTCTTAATGGTTTTGTGGGCGAATTCTTGATATTAGTAGGTTCGTTTAAGCAATATACGGTATTTACCGTCATTGCAACGAGTGGCGTCATCTTTGCAGCGGTATATCTGCTCTGGATGTTCCAAAGGGTTATGTTCCAGAACATAACGAACAGCAAAAATGAGCAGTTTAAAGATATGGATCTTAGAGAAATCGTAACGATTATACCTCTTATATTCCTAATGTTATATATAGGGCTTTATCCAACGCCTTTTTTAAGCAGGATAGATCCTACTGTTACTCATTTTGTAAATATGATTAATCATCATAAATACGCATATAATTTAATTAAAGCAAAAATAGGGTTATTTAATGCTTAATACCTTGCAGATATACAATAACTACTTGGTCGAAAGAAGTTTACTCTCCGTAATGCCCGAATTAGTGATAGTTATATTTGCCTTTATAGTGCTGTTCTTAGGGTTATTCAGGAAATTGCCGGATAACGATAATTCTTATTATCTTTCGCTTATAGGCATCGTTTTTTCGATCTTATATGTTTTAATGCTCTCCAATCAGAATATAAACGGATTTTTTGGATCGGTAGTATTCGATGGGATGGATGTTTTTGTTTTTATAGCAATCTTATTTGCGGGACTGTTAACGATCTTAATGTCTAAAAAATATATTGAGATGTTTAACCTGCCTTTAGCTGAGTATTACAGTCTGATTCTTTTTACCGTTGCAGGAATGATGCTCCTCGTATCCTCGGTCAATCTTATTATGATCTTTTTATCAATCGAATTTATGTCAATAAGCGCTTATATTCTGACGGGTTACATAAAAGGCAATACAAGGAGTACCGAGGCGGCGTTGAAATACTTTATCCTTGGGTCATTTGCCTCAGCTTTTTTGATATTTGGTTCCGTTTTTATATATGCCGCTACAGGCCATTTAAATATTTATAATATTCATAATTTTTTATATACCGGATCATCAAACAGCGGTTTATCTGCGAGTATAAGAGATTATCTTTCCATAGGGCTGATATTATTCTTAATAGGTCTTGCTTTTAAAATGTCTTTGTTTCCGTTCCATGCGTGGACACCGGATAGTTATGACGGGGCTCCAACCACCGTTACTAATCTTATGGCTACAGGAATAAAAGTTGCGGCATTTGCAATATTTATCAGGGTATTCAGTTCCATATTCGATAGTTCCGTGTTTAACTTCTACAATATTTTATGGATATTGTCGGTATTAACGATGACATTCGGTAACCTTGCGGCGCTTTTACAGACAAATATAAAAAGGCTGTTAGCTTACTCGTCAATAGCACAGGCCGGATATATGCTTATCGGTATTATTGGAGGCGGGCATTACGGTTATACCGCAACTTTATTTTATCTGTTATCCTATGTTTTTATGACGGCGGGAGCGTTTGCCATTGTAATCGTTTTTGAAAACCTTAATATTGCTTCATTTGATATTAAAAGTTATTCCGGAATAGGCTACAAATATCCGCTTATTTCCGCTTCTATGAGCTTTTTTCTATTGGCTTTAGCGGGAATCCCGGTTACTTCAGGATTTATGGGTAAATTCTATGTATTTTCGGCGGCGATAAAATCGAATTATGACTGGCTTATTTTTATAGCCCTTTTAAACAGCGCTCTTGCCGCTTTTTATTATATTAAGATAATTGTAAGAATGTATATGATTAGTAATGGGGATGCTGATCAAGTCGAACTTGGTGAATCTTCCGCTAATATGACGGCTATTGCGGCTAATATAACCCCGTCTTTAATAATAACGATCATAATTTCACTGATATTTACGTTATTATTGGGCATATATCCGCAAATGTTCATACATTTTGCATCTCAATCGGTTACCTCGTTGTGGAAAATTTAGATTATCGGTATTTTGCCCCTGCAAAAGTCAACTTTATTTTGAAAATTGGAGATAAAAATCCAAAAGGTCTGCACAATATCGTATCCCTTATCCGTAAAATTGCTATTTTTGACAAAATATCGTTTAGTATTGGCAGCACATATAGCATAAAGGCGGTATGCGGAAAAATTATTGCGGGAGGGCTGCCGCCTTCAAGAAGAGCCGCATATAACGAATTTTTAGAACTTAATCTTTCAAACGAGAACAATATAATTGTAAAATGCGCCAGATTATTTTTTAATAAGATCAATGTAAAAGATAAGGGACTTAATTTATATATTGAAAAAAATATTCCTTTACAGGCGGGATTGGGTGGGGGTTCGAGCGATGCCGCCGGCGTGTTGATCAAATTGAACAAAATATTTAATTATCCGCTTTCAATGAATGAATTAATTAAACTGGCGCTGGAAGCAGGCTCGGACATTCCATTTTTCTTAACCGGAAGAGATGCTATCGTAACCGGATCCGGCGAGGTCATAAAAGAAATTCCTAAGGGGCGATTAACGAAATACTATATTGTCATAATCGTTCCCGGTTTTGGCATCTCTACAAAGGATGCATACGGAGGTTATGATGATTTTATATTGACAAAAAAGCTAAATTACTATAACATATACAACTTGAATTTAGATAGTTTTTTAAAAGACAATAGACCGGAAAACGATTTTGAACCGTTTATTCTGGGTAAATATCCAATTCTTAAAGAAATAAAAGATTCAATGATGGATTTTAAAGCCAAATTTAGTTTGTTATCCGGAAGCGGTTCGGCCGTATTTGGAGGATTTACGATAAAAAATGCCGCATTAAGATATTTTACCAATATAAAAACATTTAATTTTAGCGACAACATATTTTTAAGCTCTTGGACAACAACCTTATAAAAATAAGACATTTATGTTCATTTTGAATTTGGAGGCCGGTCATGCAAATTACAGAGGTTAATGTTTTTCCTGTTAATGAAGAGAAATTAAAAGCTTATGTTACCATCACTTTTGATAACTGTTTTGTTGTCAGAGATTTAAAAATAATAAACGGAAAGGACGGGCTTTTTGTGGCAATGCCCAGCAAAAAAAGAAAGGACGGAACATTTAAAGACACAGCTCACCCTTTAAATAATGAAACAAGAAATACCATTGAATCCGCTGTTTTAAGCGCATATGAAATAGCTATGAACAGGGCGGAATGATGTGGAATGATAATATTTTTTTGAATTTAATTTTATTTGGGGCGTCGACAAGCGGCAAGTCACAGGATTTTGATTCCTGCATTCGGAGGTTCGAATCCTCCCGCCCCAGCCAATAAGGACATTATAATATGCTTGATAGATTAAAACTATTCTCGTGTAATTCGAATTTAGAACTTGCAAAAAATATGGCGGAATACCTGTGTATTCCCTTAGGCGAAGCAGATGTATATAATTTTAGCGACGGGGAGACATTTATTAATATAAACGAAAACGTCAGGGGTTACGATGTATTTCTTGTTCAATCCACATCTACGCCAGTTAACAGGAATTTAATGGAGCTTCTTATCATGGTGGATGCGATGAAAAGGGCTTCAGCCAAAAGGATAACGGCTGTTATCCCTTATTACGGCTATGCAAGGCAGGACAGAAAGACAGCTTCAAGAGTTCCTATTACAAGCAAGCTTGTTGCTGATCTGATCACTACCGCGGGGGTGGACAGGGTTTTAGCTTTAGATCTGCATGCAGGCCAGATTCAAGGGTTTTTTAATATTCCGGTGGATCATCTTTATGCTACACCTGTTTTAGTCAGGTATATAAAGGAAAAAGGTTACCGGCCTTCCGATATGGTTGTGATTGCTCCCGATGCTGGTGCTGTCGAAAGGGCAAGGGCGCTGGCTAAACATATAGGCGTAACTCTTGCTATCATTGATAAAAGAAGGGTAGAAGCCAATGTAGCTGAAATAATGAACGTTATAGGCGATGTGAAAGATAAGGTTGCAATAATGATTGACGATATGGTAGATACGGCCGGCACTATTACTCAGGGAGCCGTGGCGTTGAAAAACAGCGGCGCTTCGGAGATTATTGCAATGGCGACGCATGGCGTTCTATCGGGGGATGCCGTTACTAAAATAAACAATTCGCCTATAAAAGAGTTTGTGATCACCGATACCATATATCAAGGGGATAAGCTCGGTAAAAGCAATAAGATCAAGGTCTTAAGCGTATCTAATCTTCTCGGCGAGGCGGTTAAAAGAATCTACGACGAAGACTCTGTTAGCTCGTTATTTATTTAATACAGGTTTTTCTTCTATTTTAGGTCTGCGGAGTATGCCACTGTGGATGAACGCAATAGCTCTTACTATAGCCTAAAAAGCAGCCATACAGCGAAACAGGAAGCCTCTCAATTTATTGAGGGATAGTTCACACATTTTAATATAATATTACATAATATATAATTATAATATATTATATTACAAAATATACAAAATATATAACTAAGGAGATTGCAGTTGGAATTAATCAGCTTAAATGTTGCGATTAGGCAAAAAAAAGACAATATCAAAACCATGCGAAGAGTTGGATTTATTCCGGCGGTTCTTTATGGAAAGAATATTTTGCCGGTTATTCTTTCTTTAAACGCGCAAGATTTTTATTTGGCATTTTCCAAATATCCAAAGACGTCTTTTATAAACCTTGCCAGCGAAAATTCGGATATAAACGGCAAAATCGTCGTTATTAAAGATATTCAGAAAGATCCGGTCAAGGACAATATTATACATCTTGATCTTCACGAGGTTTCAATGGACGAAAAGATCGAGATAGAAGCCCTGATCCATTTTACCGGTAAACCGGAGGGGGTTAAGCTTGGCGGAATCCTGGAGCCGATTTTAAGGCATATAACAATAAAAGGTTTGCCGAAGGATATAGTAGATGTTATAAATATAGATGTTTCGGCACTAAAAATAGGCGATATAATTCACGTAAAAGACCTAAAAGTACCCGAAGAACTTGAAATTGACGCAGATGGAAATGCCGCGGTTGTGACAGTAGCCGAACCGACGGTCGAAGAAGTAACAACGACAGTTATTGAGGGCGCCAAAGTTGTGGCGGAACTTGCAGCTGAAGCTAAAACCGAAAAACCATAATGAATTAAACAAATTAAACATTTAAACTAAATTAACAAATTAAAATTTAATAAAAAAATATCTCTTGTCCTGTTCCGATATATTTATATTTGGCCTTGGTAATCCCGGTTTAGAATATAAATTCTCGCGTCATAACTTTGGCTTTATCGCTGTTGACGGTTTTGCCGGAACAAATAATTTTCCCGGATTTACACAAAAGAAGAATTATTTATTATCGAGCCTTTTTTTTCCTTTGGCAAAAAGGTTTGTGCACTTGATAAAACCCCTTACTTATATGAATTTAAGCGGTATTTCTGTGAAAGAGGCATTAAAAAAACATGGCATATTCAATATAACCGATGAAAATCCTAGCAATATTATAGTGATTCATGACGATCTTGATCTGGATTTTGGAAAGATAAAAATCAAAATAGGCGGAAGCGGCGGATCGCATAATGGGGTTATTTCCATTGTTAATTCACTCCAAAGTAAGAATTTTACCCGTTTAAAACTCGGAATTAATTCTCCTTTAAAAAATAAATTTAGAACCGGAGTAGATTATGTTCTCGCGCATTTTTCAAAAAATGAGATAAAGCAGATTCCAGGTATATTGCAGGTCGCAAACGATATACTTTTTGAAATAATAAATAGCGGGGCGCTTCAAGCTATGAATAAATTTAATCGTGTCTTAAAAGGGGCGTAGGCTTTTTTATAAACTTCGGATGCACTGCAGATGCATTGCAAATATGCATAGTAAAAAATTTTAATATAAAGGCTTGAGAGTGAGGGTCTGATGACCTTTTTTTGGATAAACTACAATGGGACTTAAATGCGGGATTGTCGGCCTTCCAAATGTGGGTAAATCAACCATTTTTAATGCCATAACATTGGGCGAAGCCGCCTCAAGCAACTACCCGTTTTGCACAATCGAGCCTAACATCGGAATAAAATCTTTGAATGACGACAGGTTAAACAAGCTTGCAGAAATGGTAAAACCTGAAAAGCTCACCCCTACTTATGTTGAGTTTGTTGATATTGCCGGTCTTGTTAAAGGGGCATCCGTAGGTGAAGGACTCGGCAATAGATTTTTGTCGCACGTGCGTAATATGGATCTGATCGTCCATGTTATCCGTGTATTTAAAAAAGAAGAGGTTATACATGTTGAGGGCAAGGTTAATCCATTAAGGGATCTTGATATTATAAATACCGAGCTTGCTTTAAGCGACATAGAAATCATATCAAGACACATAACCAAACTTGAAAAAATCGCAAGAAGCGGGGACAAAACCGCAATTTCCAACCTCGAGTTTCTTAAAACGATAAATCAATCCCTTTCAGGTGACGGATCGCTTGTAAATGCAAAAGACCTGTCGGAAGAAGAAAAGAGCCTCTTAAAGTCGCTCGGCATAATCTCCGCCAAGCCCGTCATATATGTTCTTAATGTTGATGAAGATCTGATAGCTCCATTTACCTCAAACAAAGAGATAGATGGAGTTTTAAGCGCCGCGAAAGCAAAAAATATTCCCGCCATTAAATTATGCGCAAGGTTGGAAGAAGAGCTTTCCAAATTGGACAATGCGGACAAAAAAGCATTTTTGAAGGATTTCGGGCTTGAACGTTCGGCGCTTGACGCTGTTGCAGCCGAAAGTTTTAAACTATTAGGGCTCATTACATTTTTTACTCAGGGAAAAAAAGAGGTTCGCGCATGGGAAATAAAAAATGGCTATAAAGCTCCTCAGGCTGCCGGAACTATCCATTCCGATTTTGAAAAGGGTTTTATAAGGGCAGAGGTTATTTCTTATGAAGATTTTTTAAAAGCCGGCTCCGAAACAAGCGCCGCTAAAATGGGGCTTTTGAAGCTCGAAGGCAGGGATTATATCGTTAAAGACGCTGACATTATACATTTCAGATTCAATGTTTAACTTCAGTATTTGACTTCAATATTTAGCGCATAATGTTTGTTTTGTCCTATTACATTTAATATCTTAATGTTTAGCCTTCGTTAAGTAAAGCAAAACTGTTTCCGCCACCCCTTTTCTGATCATCATAACGGCGTAAGCCGCAAGTAAAAGGGCTGCAATCTTTCCTGCGGCGCTAGATCCCGTCTTTCCGATAAATATTACAATACGCCTTGAATATTTAAGAACGGCGTAAACAAGTAAAATGTTAATAAAAAATGCAATTGTAACGATAATATATCCGTAAAGTCCTACAAGTATTAAAAGGGTCGTTAAAACACCGGGTCCTACTATCAAAGGCACTCCGATAGGAACGACGCCTAAGTCCTGTTTGTTTACATTTAAAGAAAGCATTTTTCCGCCGCTTTTTTCAGACAATAAATTACTTATTGATATTATAAAAAGCAGTACCCCTCCGGCAATCTCAAAGTCGTATATCGTTATCCCCATAACAATAAATATCAATCTGCCGACCAAAAGAAAACCGATACCTACGCTAAATGCGGTTATTAAAGAATTTTTTCTTATCTTTTTTTCTTCATTTTCATCGGAATCTAATATAAAATCAAGATATATAGGAAGAACGCCAAATATATCTATTGCTACGAACAGTGGGATGCATGACAGAAATATATCGTGGATACCCGATATAATAAGATGGATATGCAGCATTGATATACCCGATAAAATTATTAGGTAAATACTTCAATTCTGCGCTATTGCAGAATAAGAAATTCTACGGCTTTAATCCTATGAATTAAGATTATACATTAATATAATATTAAATATAATATTAGAATAAATATCATTAGAATAAATACTAAGGGCTTTTATAATTTTAATTTTATGCTAATAATTTAAGGATTGCAACTATCGCTATTTGATTTGCCGAAAAACAAAAGGCATGATTTTCAAAAATAGTCTATTCTCCTTGATGGGCATCCGGCAACAAGCGTTATAAGGTAAAACGTTAAAAGCAAACGGTAATTTATATGGAAATATATGGAAAACAATAAAAAATTTAATATACTGCATATTGATAGTTTTGAAGGCTACGGCGGAGCGCAGAAAGATATATCCGTTCTTTTGAGTTCCATGAAATTAACGGAATTTAGCGAGCGTTTTAATCTGTTTGTGGTCCACAATAATAATAAAATGCTTGGAGAAGAGCTGACAAATCTGAACATTCCTAATTTTTCGATAAAAATGAAAAATTTTATGGATATTAGGGCGATTATGAAAATAAGAAGATTTCTGATAGATTATAATATAGAGCTGATAAACTTTCATTCATCGAGAGATCATTTTTTGGGCGGCATAGCTTCCCTTCTTTCTGGAAAAAGGATAATTAGAGTTCTTACAAGGCATGTCGCATATAAGATCAGTCCTTTTAAAGGATTTTTGATATACCGTTTATTAACCGATTATTTTATTGCGGTAGGGGTTTTCATTAAAAATATTCTTATAGACAGCCTGAGGATAGAACCGGATAAAATAAGTGTTATACACAGCCCGAGAACTTATGCTAGTGCTCCAGAAATATTGGAGCTTGAGGCGCAAAAAGAAGAGGTCAGGAAAGAACTGGGGGCTTTCGCCGGTGTGCCTATCGTTTCCGTTATTGGAAGATTATCCAGAGAAAAAGGCCATTTAGTATTCTTAAAAGCCGCAAGGATCGTTTTACGTTCTGGTCTATCATTAACGTCCACAAAGAAAGACCATGCCGGAAATACTCCTGATATTAAAATTAAATTTGTGATAATAGGCGAAGGTGAGATGTTGGAAAAGATCCATGAATTTATTAATATAAATAATATGAGCGATTATTTTATACTGACCGGTTTTAAAAAAGATATTAAAAAATATATTTATGTAAGCGATGTAATAGTTGTTCCTTCCGGTTTAGAGGGAATGGGAAGTATAATTATCGAATCGTGTTCGCTAAAAAAAGCCGTTATAGCTTCCGATGTTGGCGGGATACCTGAGATAATCCGCGATAACGATACCGGTCTATTATTCAAAAACGGTGATTATGCATCTCTTGCCGAAAAGATAATTTATTGTCTGAATAGAAAAAACATTATGGAAAGACTTGGTTCAAACTGCTATAATAAGGTCGTTAACGAGTTTGATGCGGTTAAGATTGCAAAAATTACGGCAATGCTATATTTGAAGCTGCTTAATTAAAACATTAAGATTCTAATGTATAAAATTTTAATACGTAAAAATAAAAAGAGCGGTTTATTTTACAGCTGTCTATGTTTAAGTATATAAAAATATTTTTGTTTAAAAAAATTCCGGCATATCTGCTGTTTGTATTATTAATCTATATTACTTTTTTATCTATTCATAAGATTGTGGGCGCAAACAACAACATAAAATTGAAACTTGCGTCTTTTTTGCGCTATTCATCTCTTAAGCCGGAATTTTTGAAATTTGTTGACCTTAATTTTAACACGCTTTCTTCCGACTATTTTTGGGTACTTTTTGTGCAGGAAACATCGTCATTTAAATTAAACAAGATGCGTTATCCGTATATGTATAAGATTTTAACCACAACAGTCAGTCTTAACAAGAGATTCAATTACGCATATCAGGCTGGTGGAACTATGTTAGGGTTAGTGAAAAAACCTCATAGGGCGATTAAATTGTTAAAGATGGGAATGCCCAATATGGCCGGCAACTGGAATATTCCATTTTTGATAGCCTTCAACTATTTTTATAGTCTGGGGAATTACAAAATGGCTGCATATTATTTAAAATATGCGATAAAAATAAAAAGCAGCCCTAAATATCTTGAGTTTTTATATATGAAACTACTCAATAATTCTAATAGTCTTAAAAAGACGAAAGCCTTTTTAGAAGAGATGTATAAGAACAATAAAAATCCTTATATTAGGCGTATTATAAAATTCAGGATAGATGAAGTAAAAAAAGAGATGATTTTAAGCGCAGAGCATAAGAAATTTCATATACCGTATGATTTTAAACTTTTTTTGCCGAAGAAAAGAAATTAAACCCCGTAACATGGTAAATATAAATAAAAACTATAACAGGAAGGCATACAAGGATGCCTTTCTTTTTAAGTTTATCAATAATGGAAGTTAATAAATGATAGAAGTTAATAATGTTACAAAATATTTTAGGACAGGTTTTTTCGGCATTAAGAAAAATGCGGTAGCCAATCTTTCTCTATTGATTGAAAAGGGTAAAGTTACCGGATTTTTTGGACCAAATGGTGCAGGAAAGTCAACGACTATCAAAATGATAGTTGGACTTATTAAACCATCAAAAGGTTCCATAAAAATAAACGGTTATGATTCTACGGATCATAGAAGCAGGCACAAAATGGGTTTTCTGCCGGAAAATCCCGGTTTTCCGCGCGGGTTAAAAGCAGCAGAGGTGATGAATTACTACGCAAACATACTCGGTATTAAAAGCCGCACAGGGAATATCGAAAGAGTTTTGAAGCTTACTGGGATACATTATGCTAAGGATCTTCAGATACATAAATACTCTAAAGGGATGACTCAGAGGCTTGCTTTATCCGTTTCACTTTTAGGCGACCCCGAAATACTTATTTTAGATGAACCTTTATCGGGTTTAGATCCAATAGGAAGAAAAGAGTTTAAGGATATAATCATAGACTTAAAAAAGCTTAAAAAAACCATTTTCTTTTCTTCCCACATACTTGCGGATAGTAAACAGATATGCGATAAGATCGCTTTAATAGTTAAAGGCAGATTATTGAAAGACGAAAATGTTTCCTTAATGCAGATTGATGCGGATAAATTTTATCAGGATATTGATAAAACAGCGGATACCGAATACAAAGATGCTTTAGAAGAGTATTTATATAACCTTATGTTAAAAAATAAATAAAAATAAAAAAATAGATAAAAAAAATAAAAAAAAGGAAGTGGGACATAAAAGGATTTTTACCATTTTATCCGTTATGCCCGTCCTAAAAACAGATATCAAATATCAATATGAAAAAAATACTGTATTCAGCCTTTTATTCCTTTTATGAGATTAAAAACTCCAAGATCTTTTATTCTTTTTTAATTTTTGCCCTCATATTAATCTCGGGGAGTTATTTTGTTTCGCAGACCAGTTTTATAAGTCAGGGCAGAATTATGGTGGATTTTTCAATTTTTGCCATAACGATTTTCAATATTTTTATAGGTATTTTTATAGGTTCTTCTATAGTGTCCGACGATATTGAAAAGAAAAATATTTTTACCAGTCTGACAAAACCGCTAAAAAGAAGCTATTACTTGGCAGGAAGGATCTTGGGGCTTGTAATGGCTATTGCGCTTTCCGTGTTTATTATGATGGTTATCTTTTATATCGTGCTTCTAATTATGCACAAGTATTTGAGTCCGGTTAATTTAAGTGGTTTAACATTTAATCTGACACCACAGGCAATCGCGGTTCAGGGGGTTTTTATAGTGATCGAGTCTGTTTTTATTTCCGTAATTGCCTTACTGTTTTCATTGATTACTTCTAAGACGCTGGCTTCTATATTTACCATTCTTATTTTTTTTATCGGGAATATTTCAGGCAAATTGAATGCATTGATAAGGCCCGAAAAGAGAATCGTCAACGGCAAAATTGCAATCGTTCACCATGCAAATGCGGTATTAGTTTCGGTCGTTCATTTTATCTACGCGGTGTTTCCCAATTTTTCGGTATTTAACATTTCTACGGAAGCGGCTTACAAGATTGATATTCCTGTGCCGCTTACCATTTACCGCATAACTTACGGTTTAAGCTATGCGGCGTTGTTATTCGTCATTTCAGTATTTATCTTTAATAGAAAAGATATATCTTAAATATTTATTTGGACAGGACGATATAGTAATTTTTTAAGTATTGCAAATATGAGCGCACAAGAGATTTGAATTTTATATAATCCGTTGCTGGTATTTTAACCAATTTAGATATAAATATGTCTTTACAGATCAAAGTTTGCCCTTTTAAAGAACAGCTTGCATTTACCTGCCCCATCCCGCTTCTTATATTTAAAGCCGGAGGAAGATAGGACAATTTATAACCTTTCGGTATCCTTATCTTAATTTTTGAAATATGTTCGAAAGGATAGCCTATTAAAAGAGGATAAAATCTTTTTTGTCGTAAAACGATATGCAGCAAACTGCTGTCAAACGGCGCTATTTGATGTAAAATTAGTTTTTTGCCATATTTTTGGGCATAATTTCTATCGGAAAAATTTAATTTCAGCAATATGTTTTTTCTGTTATTTTTTATATTATAGTATTTTATGGATTTGATGTCGGAACCGGGTGCAAAAGAATATAGAAAATCGCTTCCGTTGTTCGTTTTCTGATAATGCGTCATGCTTTTTAACGCTGTCCGTTCATATATGGAATAAAGACCCGCATATTGATTGGAGATTTTCCCAGTTAACCTGCCGTTTTTACTAATTATGCCGGAGAATTTAAAAAGCTTTTTATTCTGGTTCGGTTTTTCGGCAGGTAAAATTATGAAGCGGTAATCCTGCGCAGAAATTATTTCGAGCGCCTTTCTGTTTGCAAGAGCAAATGGTAGATTAAAAGGCTTGAATGATGATGAATCTGGATATAAAAAATATCTTTTGTTTGCGAAATTTAGCGTGATTATGACGGAATCGAACTGGCGGGGATCTATGGTCAAGCGGTTTAAGTTTGAGGTGGCTAAAGAGGTGGCGATAACCGGATATGCTTTTATGCCTGCGATTTTTAAAAGCGTTATCAATAGAACTGCAAGGGCTTTTGAATCCCCGTAGCCGTTTGAAAAGGTAGCTTCCGCATTGACCGGTTTATATCCGCTAATGCCGTAGCCTATCCCCGTGTACCTGAAATCTTTTACGAAATTAGTGTAGATTTTTGATATCTTGTTTCTTTTTCCTTTTGTATTGCCTGCTATTTTGTTGACATATTTAATCATTTCGGCATTTGAGGTTTCTGCGTTTTTAAATAAATAGTAAAATCTTTTGTTAAATGATTTCCACGAAGGGATAGCGGAAACGACAATATATTTTCTGTAATTTTTTAAAGGTGGCATAGAGCCTTCTTTTTTA
The DNA here is from genome assembly GCA_021818985.1 of bacterium. Lineage (GTDB taxonomy): Bacteria > SZUA-79 > SZUA-79 > Acidulodesulfobacterales > Acidulodesulfobacteraceae > JAKASO01. The sequence continues at coordinate 5,794 of JAKASO010000005.1, read as the reverse complement.
ATGGCGGGCAAATTCTTTTGGTTTATTGATATTACGGAATATCTTGCGTTTTTAATATGTGTCGTTTTATTTAAGACGGCAGAATTTTTTATATCATGAAGATAAACGTTTAAATGCATATTTTCCGGATATATTATAGTTAAAGCGGTTGTTTTTACTGGTATGGTATGATTAAAGTAACCGGTAAAATATGCGGTATTTTTGATGATCGGTTTAAAAGTATCGAGTTTAAAGGAATAATGGATAACGGAGCCTTTTTCGATTGCGGGCATGGATATGGTAAAATATTTGATAGCGGAATATATTGGATATTTTGCCGCAAAACCGGGTGTTATGATATTTATCGCATGCTTTCCCGGTTTTATCTTGAATCTGCCGGCAAGCAGGGTATAGGCGTCTATAAGCTTGACCCGCTGATGTTTTAAAGAAAAAGGTATTATAATCTCTGAATATTTATTTATTCCCCTTTGAGAAAGTATCTTAATTGTTTCGCTTATTTTAGTAGAAATTTGATATTTTTTATTTATTATTATCGTAGTATTTTTATTTAAGATCACTGCGCCGGGTGCGGAGGCAAACGCGGAATTTGCGTCAAATGTTAAAATGCACAGTAATGGAAATAAAAACAAAAATACCGGTATATATTTTAAAATATTTGTAAATCTCATAATCATTTTTCCTCTCTTGTCTGTGTTATTACAGATAATAACAGATAATAATAAGCCAGATCAGGTCAAATTACAAACGTTGAAAATTGAACATTTTTCGCATTTTTCTTTGTCTTTCTTTTTTGGACAAAGCTCGAGTATTCCAAGCCGTGTTATTGCAAAGTCGTATTTCACCGGATCGAAGTGGTCTAATTTTTTTAGATTTTCCGTAATCTCCATAGCCATTTTAAAGGACGGATTTTTATGCGCCGTTAAACCGATATATCTTGAGAGGCGTGCGATATGAGTATCAACGGGAATTATCAACTGCGAAGGGCTGATATTTTGCCATATCCCAAAATCTAAATTGTCGGAATTTCTAATCATCCATCTAAGGTATAGATTTAGTCTTTTGCAAGGGCTATTATCTTTTGGGGATGTAAAAAAATACTGTATTTTTGCATCACCTGAATTAGAGCCGTATACATTGGAATAATCTACCAGATTTAAAGCCCTTTCCGAAAAGCTCGTTATCGCATCTTTTAAATTTAATGAAACAGGATCGTATCCTTCAAGAAAAAAATCCTCGATAGAGCCATGTTCTTTTATAATCTCGCTTAAAACATAAAATAGCGCAATGAAGTCTTTTTCTTTTATAAACCTGTAATAAAGACCCTTAAAGACCTTAAATCCTTCATCCGTAGTAAAATTAACGGTAAAGTCATAGAATTTATGGTTTAAAATAGAATCTATTTTATTTAATATTTTAAGTATTTGGCGAACATTGCCGAATGCAAGACCTGCCGCGATAAAACCAGCAATCTCGATGTCTTTTGGGCTGTTGAATTTGTGGACAAATCCGAGCGGATCCGAATAAAGATAGGATTCTTCAAATTTTTTATATAGCCCCTCAAGGCACTCTTTTAATCTCGCAGTGTGTGTTTGCGGAGTTATGCGGTCTATTTTGCCGTTTTTGAAAATAAATGTTTTGCCGTCTGGAAGCGTCCAATAGTCGTTTTCTTCTATCGGATAAGGAACATTCTTGCCCCTGCCGATAAATGTTTCGATGCCGTCTATTACCGTAAACCAGTTAAAGTCGTTATCCTGCCATATTATAGGGGCGGCAATTCCGCTGGTATCGTTATCGTTTATTTTGTTTTTGGCTATTTTATTTATTTCAACATCGTTATTTATGCCGTCGTTGATTTGGTTGTTCATATCTTTTTGTTCCTTTGCCAACCGCAAGATCAGGCTGCTCACAAATTCCTACAAATTCTTATTTGGCGATTTAAGAATATTTAAGAATATATTTAGTTAAGAATCTTGGGACATTTTATAGGCAAAATCCATACCGAATTGCTCGCATTTTTCAAGATCTTCTTCAAAAGGCGTCATTTGAATTTTTAAGCTTTCCTGCAGGATGTTGAATTTTAAGCTCTTTAAAATATCCTGTATTATCTGCACAGCTTCGCCGCTCCAGCCGTAACATCCGAAAACGGCGGCTTTTTTATGTTTAACGTTAAGCATAACTAACGAAGATATCATATCAAATATAGGTTTTGGCGGTTTTGCGTTAAGGGTCGGGGAACCTACGATAACTCCGTCCGAATTTTCGATTATATCGGCAACCGTTTCCATATCGGTATCAATCAAGTTGCAGAGGGTAACATTGGTCAATGACTCTATCTTTGCTCCTTTTGCAACGTGTTTCGCCATTTCTTCGGTATTGCCGTAAGCAGAGGCATAGACGACTGCGATATGTTTGTAATTCGTATTTTCTGCCGGTATTGGTATTAATTCGGAACTTCTTTTATAGTACCAGTCAATATATTTTTCAATATCTTTTCTTAGTACCGGTCCGTGCGAAGGAGCTATCATTTCGATATTGTAATTTTTTAATTTATCTATTGCTTGAACGGCATAGGTTTTAAATGGGCGCATTATATGATTAAAATAGTATTTGAAAGCGCCAAATGCCTTGTCTTTATCTTTTATTAAATCATTGAAAACCGCTTTATCACAATAATGGGCGCCGAGAAAATCGCAGGGCATAAGTATTTTGTCTTCTTTGATATAGGTAAACATAGTGTCGGGCCAGTGAAGAAACGGTGCGTTTATAAACTGTAAGGTTTTGCCGCCAAGATCAATCGAATCGCCGTCCCCCACGGTTAAGTTTTTATATTCCGTTTTAATGATATGCTTAACGAAATGATGGGCATTTTTGGAGTAAACAAGTATTGCATCTTTCGCGATTTTTTTAATGTCGTGTAATGCCCCGGAATGATCCGGCTCGGTATGGTTTATTACTATATAGTCTATTTTGGATATATCGGTAATTTTGCCAAGTTTGTCTATTAACTGATCTTTTGTATTGAGTTTAACGGTATCTATCAGCGCTGATTTGTCTGTTCCCTGTATGAAATATGAATTATAAGTCGTTCCTGTGTCCGTAGGCACTACAATATCGAATACTCTTAAGTCGGGATCAAAAGCGCCGACATAATAAACGCCTTCTTTTATTTTTATACTTTTATCCGCAATATCCATAATAGTTCCCCTTTTTAGTTTAAATTTAATTCAGCTGTTTGACGGCGGTGTAAGACTATCGTTGGTAAAAACTATAAAAATGTAAGCAAACAAATATTAAAAAATTGTATAATTACAATATAGTAGATACTCACAAATTATAACATAGTTTAAATAATATTTACACTCTAATAATTTGTCCCAAAATTGAAGACCAAAAATATAGCTATTTACATTCACATTCCTTTTTGCATTAGCAAATGTAACTACTGCGGTTTTTATTCCCTGCCGGTGGAAAATGCCTGCTCAGTGCTTTCCGGTAATTTGCCGTCAAGACAAAAAAGAGACATTCCGAAAGATAATCTTTCCGGCTATGCCGGCGCAGTAATAAGAGAGTTCGATATTTTAAACGAACGTTACGGTGGGATTTTCGGTTCAAACGCTATCAGTTTATATTTTGGCGGCGGCACGCCTTCTCTTATGGCGGCGGATTTTTTTGAACGGATAATAGGGTATATTAACAAAAATTTTTCTTTTTCGAGCGGCGCGGAAATTACCGTAGAAGTCAATCCGGAAAGCGGAGATTATGCTAAATTTAGGGCTTTAAAGGATATGGGCGTTAATCGAATTTCAATTGGAGCTCAAAGTTTTAATGACGAGGTGTTAAAATTTGCCGGCAGGGTGCATGCCGGGAGGGATATTTCTAAATGCTATGAAAATGCGAGAAAAGTCGGATTTGACAATATTTCTTTGGATATTATAATGGGGCTTCCAAAACAGTCGTTGGATATTTTGGATAGCGATCTAACGGCTGTTAAAGGTCTCGATCCTGAGCATATTTCAGCATACATGCTAAGCATAGAAAAGGGAACGGTATTTTATGATCAGCTTAAGAAACTTGCAGAATTTAAGCCGCCTGAAAAAATTTCCGATGTTAATCGCAATATTAATGAAAATAAATGTATTGAATGCATTGACGGAGACTATTCTAATTTTTATAAACGTAATTCAAGATGCCTTAGCAATATCTACAATTCAAATAGTTTTGATGAAAACTTAAGAAATGGTAATTTACTCGATGATAAATTCGATGACGACGATAAAATAGCTGAATATTTTATTAGATGTGCGGAATTTTTGACAGGAAACGACTATGATCATTATGAAATTTCAAATTTTGCAAAAAAGAAGCGCCAAAGCCGCCATAATTTAACTTACTGGCAAAGAGGTGAGTATATTGGTCTTGGGCCTTCGGCTTCTTCATTTTTGAGATTAAGCCCAGATGCCGAGATTAGAAAAACAAACGTAGCCGATCTTGAGCTATATTTAGGCAGGATTTCAAATTATGAAGAACCGGTGGGATATATCGAAACATTAACTAAAAAAGATATGATAAATGAAGAAATATTTTTATCTTTGCGAACGGCTTTGGGAATTAAGAAAAAAAGATTAGCGGAAATAACGCGGCAAGACGTGGTAAAAGACCTGATTAAACACGGTTTTCTGTCATTGAGCGACAGCAAGAATGATAGCAGTAATTTAGAGACCGATCCATTAAGAAGGAAAAGGAAGAAAAACTATATTCCAATCTGCCAAGAAAAGAGCGTTATATTAACATTAAAAGGCATGATGGTTTCAAACGAGATATTCGTAAAATTATTGAAATAAAATATAAAAACATTATATAATTATTGGTAATTACCGGTATTGCCGTAAGGGCCCTTGTTTTAACATTTTAACAATGGGGAGTGTGGGAGTACCTTATATTTATACATTATACATTGCTCATTATTCTTGATTTTCTTTCTTTTAGGAGAGATGGCCGAGCGGTTTAAGGCGGCGGTCTTGAAAACCGTTGATGGCAAAACCATCCGGGGGTTCGAATCCCTCTCTCTCCGCCAGTTATTATATAAAAGTAATTTTTAACATATTGTCATATTGTATAGTTAAGACTAATTATTTATCTTAATTTATTTTATCTTAGCTTTAGACTTTGGCGCCTTATTTTGCTCCCGCTTTTTTAAGAGTTTCATTACTTTTGCATGTCCTGAAAATACGGCGGCTGCCATAGCGGTAAAGCCGTCTTTTGATTTTGCATTTATATCGGCATTATCTGCAAGGAGAAGCTTAACTATGGTGATGTTACCGTTTAAAGATGCATAAATCAAGGCGGTGTTGCCAGTTTTGGCATCTCTTGTATTGGGATTCATTCCTGCAGATAAGAAAAGCTTAACTATGTGCAGGTTGTTTTTTTTGACGCCGGTTAAAAATTCTTTTTTCGTAAACGGGATTTTCAGGGCTTTTAATTCTTTTTTAGCATTGGCGCTAACAGCATTGTTTTTAGGGTTTTTATTTTTTGCACTTGAAATACTTGTAAAAACAAGCAGAAGCAAGCAAGTAAACAAAATTATCAAGGGATATCTGAGATTTTTTGAATAGAGTTCCATAGGTCGCACCTTATATTAATTATTAATTAAATTAGACAAGCTAACATTATATTATTATTAAATATTTATTATTAAATATTATTAAAATGATTAAATTATAATATAGATCGTATATATATTACAGTTAAATTTTAATAAATAAAAGTTTTTATTTTTCATATTTTAAACTAATTT